>JAJTED010000048.1 GCA_021300535.1 Planctomycetaceae bacterium
CACCGGCCCCCGCCGATCGGGCCTTTCGGGAAGCCCGGGAGGTCCTTGCGGCGGGAAAAGCATTCTCGGAAACGGGGGTCCGATTTCCAGTTACGTTCTTCATACAAGGGTGCTAACGAAGCTGCGCGGATTCCCTGCACCCTCACCCCGACCCTCTCCCAGAGGGCGAGGGAGAAAGCGCAACCCTCATGCCGAACAGGATTGCCATGGATGGCTTTTTCCACGGGCAGCCAGCGCAGGATGCGATGGCCATCGACCCAGGAAACCCGCGGCGTTTCCTGCGGTCGATCAAGTGGAAAAAGGCCATGGATGGCTTTGTCCACGGACAGCCAGCGCAGGATGCGATGGCCATCGACCCAGGAAACCCGCGGCGTTTCCTGCGGTCGATCAAGTGGAAAAAGGCCATGGATGGCTTTTTCCACGGACAGTTAGACTCGGGGGGGATGGCGAAGGTCGCGGCAGGGTGAGCATCGCCCGCGGGCGGAGGCAGAGGCGAACGATGGTCCTGAGATGCTGGACGTGCTTGGCGGTGGTCGTGTTGCTTGCGGTCGTCGGCCGCGCGGCCGACGAGTTCAACATGCGCGTGACGACGGCCGGGATCCAGCTCGGCGGGCACGTCTCGGGGCCGCAGGTCACGGCCGAGTCGCTCGCCCATCGAGTGGTGCTGCTCGAGTTCTGGGGCGTGAATTGCCCCCCCTGTCTCGCGAGCATGCCCAAGCTCGAGGAGGCCCACAAGGAACTCGCCCCCCAGGGGCTCGTGGTGATCGGGGCCCATGCCCAGGGCGGTCCGGCTGCCGCTGTCCGCAAGACGGCGGCCGATCTCGGGGTCACGTTCACGATCGTCGAACAGGCGACGGTGCAGGGGGGCGGGGACTTCCGCGGCATCCCGCACTGCATGCTCTTCGACCACACGGGCACGTGCGTGTACCGCGGCTCGCCGTTCCGGGCCCACGACGCGATCCTCGCGGCCGTCAGGGCCGCGCCCTCCCCGATCCTCGCAGGCCGCACGCTCGAGAAACTCGCGGCCTTCAACGAGGCCCTGCGCAATGAGGCCGCCTACGGACCCGCCCTGCGCAAGGCGGCGGCGCTGACCGGCTCGAAAGACGCCGCGACGGCGGAGGAGGCGAAGTTCGTCGCCGGGAAACTGGAGGCTCACGGCCGCCGGATGCTCCAGGACGGCGTGGCGATGAAGGAAGCCAATCCCCTCGGGGCCGCCGACCTCGTGCACCGCTGCGCGGTGGCCTTCAAGGGCAGCGACGTCGGCGCCGAGGCCGCGGCGACGCTCCGCGGCTGGCAAAAGGACAAGGCCTTCCAGACGGCGGTCAAGGCGACGCAGCAGCTGGCGAAGCTGCAGGTGCTGCGGGCCAACGTGCTCAAGGCGTTCGGCGACGAGCCGGACGGGGAAATCACGCCCCAGATGGTGAAGGCCGTGCCGGCGGCCATGAAGCGGCAGATGGCCGAGGTCGTGCGCGGGATCCACAAGACCGCGCCCGGCTCGGAGACCGCCGCCACCGCCGGAAAATTGGCGGTGGAGTTCGATCTCGACGTGGCGGCCGTGCCGTGAAACGAGGTGACCAATGGTGACCATGTGGGACAGGATCACGCTGGGAGCTGCGCTATTGCTGTCGCTCGTCGCGGTGCCACCGGGCCAGGCCGCGCCGCCCGGCGTGCCGGCGGCCGCGGAATGGCGGTCGCTGTTCGACGGCAAGGCGCTCGGGGCATGGAAGCAGTCGGGCTACGGCGGCGCCGGCGACACGGAGGTGGCGGACGGCGTGATCCGGATTCCAATGGGCGTGGATTTGAGCGGCATTACCTGGACCGCCGAGTTCCCCAAGGAAGGCTACGAGGTGGAGCTGGAGGCCCGCCGCGTGGAGGGCAACGACTTCTTCTGCGGCCTCACGTTTCCCGTGGGCGCGGATCCGTGCAGCTTCATCGTCGGCGGCTGGGGAGGGGCGATCGTCGGCCTCTCGAGCATCGACGGGGCGGATGCCGCCAACAACGAAACGACGCTCGTGCGGGCCTTCAAGACCGGCCGCTGGTACACCGTGAAGGTGCGGGTCACGCAGGAGCGGATCGAGTGCTTCCTTGACGGCGAGCGGGTGGTCGATCAGCCGCGGGCGGGCCACACGATCTCGATCCGCGATTCGGTCGAGCCCTCACGGCCGCTGGGCGTGGCCACCTACGCCACGACGGCCGAGCTGCGGAACCTGCGCTGGCGGCCGGTCGGCGGCCCGGAGCCGCGATGAGCGATCGCGACGACGATGTCTTGCGGCGGCGGATCGCCCAGGCCGCGGCCCGCGGCGTCGCCGGCGGCAGCGATGCCACGCGGGCGGTGTTTCGGGCGGCACGACGCGTGGCCGGGGGCTGGGTGCCCGCCGATCAGCTGCCGAGCCATGCCGAGGTGTGCGACGAGGTGACCCGCGGCCTCGATCCGGCGGTGGCGGCCGCGCGGCTCACCGGCGATCGCTTCGACCAGATCGCGGCCGTGGTGGCGGTCCTCGCCACCGTGCGGCAGGATCCCGGCAAGCATCCCGAGGGTGACGTGCTCGAGCACACGCTGCAGGTGTTCGCCCGCGTGCGGGCCGAGCGGCCCTACGACGAGGAGCTGCTGACGGCGGCGCTGGTGCACGACGTGGGCCGGGCCATCGATCGCGTTGCCCCGGTGCCGGCGACCCTGGCGGCGCTGGAGGGGCTGATCACGCCGCGGACGGCCTGGCTGGTGGAGACGCTGCCTGCCGCGGTCGCCTACGGCGACCGCACGCTCGGCCATCGGGCCCGGCAGCGACTCGAGGGGCACGCGGATTTTCTCGACGTCCTGGTGCTGGCGGACGCAGACCGGAGGGCCCGCGTCCGTGGCTACGACGCCCCGTCGCTCGACGAGGCGATCGCGATCCTCCGCGAGCTCGACGCCGATAACGCGGATCCCGCCGCCATGTGACGGCCGACGGATCGTATGCGGCCGTTACGGGAGCCGCTTGTGGCTCGAGCAGGTGTCGGAGCAGGGGAAGTGACAGCGGCTCACTCGGGCCGCTGCCCGTCGAGGGCCGCTTTGACGGCGTCGCGGGCCGCCCGCCAGCGGGTCTTCACCGTGCGCTTGGAGCAGTCGAGCAGGCGGGCGATCGTCTTCTGGTCGGCGCCCAGGTACCAGACGAGGTGGAACATTTCGCGGCTCTCGGCCGGCAGTTCGTCGATCGCCGCGTGAAACTGCGACCACCGGTCGAGACGCGCGTCGGGGGCCGCCGACCGGTCGGTGTGGAACGGCGCCGCGTCGGGGTCGAACTCCGCGGCGCCGAGGTTCGTGTCATGGTGGGCCGCATGTGACTGCGGCCCCGCGTAGCGTCGCGCGAGGTCGAGCAGTTCGCGGCGCACCTGCGCGGCGGCCAGCATCATCACGTCGCGCGGCGCCTGCGGCCGCAGCGTGCCCAGTGCGTGATGCAGCCGCAGGGCGGCATTTTGGAAGACGTCGTCGGTGTCATCCCAGCGGCGCACCGCCGGATACCGGTCGAGCATCCGGCTGGCCAGTGCCCGGAGCCGCGTGGCACAGAGCTCCAAGATCCGGTCCCGGGCGGAGAGGTCGCCCGCCGCCAGCTGCTCGAGGCACGCGCTGCAGGCTGCGGCGTGAGCGTCTTGGTCGGCGGTCATGGGCGATGGCGTGCGTGGCTGGATGGACGGCGTGGGGCTGCCCCCGGATCGCTGCGAGGTGTATAACCGCGAGCATGGGTGGGACCAAGCCGCCGTCCGCGACGCCTCGTTCCAGTGCCGCTGAGGCGTCGATCCTGAGCGGCACCGGCGCGAGTTTCGGGCTCGCCGCCGGTCCGTGGACGGCCTGGCAGGAGGACGATCTCGCCGCCGGCACCCAGGTGGGCGACGTGCTCATCGTGCGGCTGCTCGCCCGGGGCGGCATGGGGAGCGTCTACGAGGCCCGGCAGACGACGCCGGCACGAACGGTGGCCGTGAAGCTCGTGCGCCAGGGGCGGCTCGGCCCCGACGTGCTGCGGCGGTTCGAGTACGAGGCCCGCGTGCTGGCCCGGCTCCGGCATCCCCACATCGCCCAGATCCATGCCTGCGGCACGTTCGCTTCGGCCCGCGGGCCGCTGCCGTACATCGTCATGGAACTCGTCGACGGGGCGCGGTCGATCACGGCGCACGCGGCGGCTGCGGGTCTGTCGATCCGGGAGCGGGTGCGGCTGTTTCGTGACGTCGCCGCCGCCGTCGCCCACGGCCATCGCAAGGGCGTGATCCATCGCGACCTCAAGCCGGGCAACATCCTCGTCGATGCCGCCGGCTGGCCGAAGGTGATCGACTTCGGCGTGGCGCGGACACTTCATCCCGAGGACACGCGGGCGGGGGTGGCGACGGGAGCGGGCGACCTGGTGGGCACGCTGCGGTACATGAGCCCGGAGCAGCTCGGGGCCGACCCCGACGAGGTCGATGCCCGGACCGACGTCTACGCCCTCGGGCTGGTGCTGCACGAGCTGCTCGCGGGTGGATTGCCCTATGAGCTGGAGGGCAAGTCGCCGGTGGAGGCGGCGCGGATTCTCGACGGTCGTGCGGCGCCGGAGACGGCGGCGGTCGAGCGGGCGGCTCGGGCGGAAGGGCGGCTGCGGGCCGACGAGGCGCGGTCCCTGGCGGCGATCGTGGCCCGGTGCCTCGAGCCCCGCGCGGCCGACCGATATGCGACGGCCGTCGAGGTGGAGGCCGAACTGGAACGCTGGCTGGCGGGGGAAGCGGTGCTCGCGCGGCCGCTCGGCGTGGTCGAGTCGCTGTGGCGGCTCGCGCACAAGCACCGGGCGGCGACGGCGGCCACGCTGGCCGCGGTCGCCGCGGTCGTGCTCGCGGGTGCGGGGATCACCTGGTTCTCGCTACGGGCCGAGACCCAGCGGCGGGTGGCGGTCGAGGCGCGGGCCCTGGCCGAGTCGCGGCAGCGCGAGGCCGACCGGCAGACGGCCGTGGCCCGGGGCCAGCTCTACCTCTCGAACGTTCTCCTGGCTGCCGAGGCCCGCGACCGCGACAACCTTGCCGAGGCGGCGCGGCTGCTGGCGACGGCCGCCGATCTCGTCGCTGCGGCGGGCCCGGGCCATCCACTGGAACTCGACTGCCTGTCCGCATCGCTCGACGATGCCACCGTCATCCACCGCGGCCATCGTGGCATCGTGACCGCCGTGGGCTGGTCGCCCGACGGCCGCCGCCTGGTCACGGGGGACGCGGATGGCAGCGTGCGGCTGTTCACGGCGGGAGACGCTGGCGACCCGCGGGTGATCGCCACGCACGCGGGAGCCGTATGGGCGGCGACGTTCTCGCCGGATGGGCGGCTGGTGGCGACCGCTGCGGCCGACGCGACGGTGCGGCTCCACGATGCCGCGACCGCCGCGGAGGTCGCCGTGCTCGATCGTCATGACGGGCCCGTCTACGCTGCGACGTTCTCACCCGACGGCAGCCTGCTGGCCACGGCCGCTCGAGACGGCACGGTGCGGCTGCACGACACGGCGACGTGGCGCGAACGGCGGGTGCTCACGGGCCACGACGGCACCGTGTACGCCGCGGCCTTCTCCCCGGATGGCGGTCTGCTCGCCAGCGGCGGCCAGGACGGAATGATCCGCCTGTGGGACGTGGCGACGGGCACCGGGCGAATGGTGATCGAAGGGCACGAGGGGCGGATTTTTCGCATCGAGTTCTCGGCCGACGGCGGGCGGCTGGCGACGGCCTCCGACGACGCCACCGCCCGGGTATGGGACGTGGACGGCGGGCCGCCGCTGGCCGTCATGCGGCACCCCTTCCGCGTGAACGCCGTCGCGTTCGTCGCTGGCGACCGCCGCATCGCGACGGCCTCCGGCGACGGCACGCTGCGGATCTGGGATGTCGATCCGGCGGCGGAGGTAACGCGGCTCCGGGGGCATGCGGCGGCGGTGTGGTCACTGGCGGTCGTGCCCGGCACGACGCGGGCGGCGACCGGGTCGGCGGATGAAACGGCGCGGGAGTGGGATCTCGAGTTCGCCGTCGCTCCCTTGATCCGCTGCGGCGACCGGGTGCTCGCCACGGCATTCTCATCCTCCGGCCGCACGCTGGCCGTGGGCACCGCCGCATCCCGCGTCCTGCTCTACGACGCCGCCACACTCCTGCCCGCCGGCGATTTCACGGTCGCGGCCGGCCGGGTAAACGGCGTCGCCTGGGCGCCCGACGACCGGACCGTCGCCGTGGCCTGCGACGACGGGACGGTGCGGCTCTGGCCGCAGGACGCGGCCCAGGAGCCGACGGTGATGCAGGCGCATCGGCGGCGGGTGTATGCGGTCGCCTTCTCGGCCGACGGGCTGCGGCTGGCGACGGCGGCGGAGGATCGCACCGCCCGGGTCTGGGACGTCGCGACCGGAGAGCCGGCGTGTCCGCCGTTGCGTCATCCGAAGCGGGCGTTTTGTGTGGCGATCAGCCCGGATGGCGGGCAGCTGGCCACGGCCGGCGAGGACGGCATCACGCGGCTGTGGAATCTCGCGACGGGAGTGGAGGTGCGTTGCTTCACCGGGCACGATGCCGCCGTGAACTGGGTCGCGTTCGCGCCCGATGGTGGCCGGATCGCCACGGCGTCTTCCGACCGCACGGTCCGGCTGTGGAACGTCGCCGACGGCCGGTCGCTGGCGGTGCTCACGGGACCTGCCCGCCAGATCTGGAAGGTCGCCTTCTCCCCCGATGGCACACGGGTGGCGGCGGTGTCGGCCGATGGCACCGCGCAGCTCTGGGACGCGGTCTCCGGCCGGTCGGCGGCTTTGCTCCGCGGTCATCGCGACCAGGTATGGGCGCTGGCCTTCGCGGCCGACGGCCGGTCGCTCGTCACCGGCTCCTGGGATGGCACGGTGCGGGCGTGGGGCGTGTCCGCCGCGGAGATCGCGCGGCGGCGTATGGCAACCGTAGCCCCATGACCCGTCGGACCCGGTATGATCAGGCCATGATCGACCGCGTCCGCCTCATCTGCCGGCTGCTGATCACGACGGCGAGCTTCGCCGGCGCGGCCATCCGGGCGGAGTCGTGGAACCAGTTTCGTGGTCCCGGGGGCGACGGGCGGACCACGGCGCGGCTGCCGGTGGAGTGGAGCGAGACCCGCAACGTCCGCTGGAAGACGCCGCTCCCCGGCAAGGCATGGGCCTCGCCCGTGGAGGCCGAGGGGCGGATCTGGGCGGCGAACGCGACGCCGGACCGGTGATCGCCGGCGGCAGGGTGTTCGTGCACTTCGGCAGCGCCGGCACCGCCTGCGTGGAGGCGGCCACGGGGAAGATCCTGTGGACGCGGCAGGATCTGCCCTGCAACCACCACCGCGGCCCCGGCTCGTCGCCGATCGCGTTCGAGAACCTGCTGGTGCTCACGTTCGACGGCTTCGATCTGCAGTATGTCGTCGCCCTCGACCAGAAGACGGGCCGCACGGTCTGGAAGACCGACCGCTCGATCGCGTACCGCTCCAGCGACGGCGACCTGAAGAAGGCCTATGCGACGCCGACGGTGTTCACGCACGCGGGACGTCTGCAGCTCGTGAGCCCAGCCGCGGACGGCACGGTGGCCTACGACCCGCGGACCGGCCGCGAACTCTGGAGGGTGCAGCACGGCGGCTACAACGCCGCCGCTCGGCCGCTCTACGTCCACGGGCTGGTCGTCATCAACACCGAGGGCGGCGACCGGCTGCTGGCGGTGCGGCCCGACGGTGCGGGGGACGTCACGGCGACGCACGTCGCCTGGCGGTTCGGCAAGGCCACGCCCACGCGGCCCGCGCAGATCGTCGTCGGCGACCACCTCTACATGGTGAGCGACAAGGGCATTTTCACCTGCCTCGACGTGCGCACCGGCGGGCTTTGCTGGCAGGAGCGGCGCACCGGCCGGCACACCGCGGCGCTCCTCGAAGCGGCCGGCCGCCTGTACGCCTGCGACGAGGACGGCACGACCCTGGTGGTGGCCGCGAACCCGGAGCGGTTCGCGGTGCTGGCCGAAAATGTGCTCGCCGAGGGCTGTATGGCGTCGCCCGCCGTCGTCGGCGACGACCTCGTGATCCGCACGAAGACCCATCTCTACCGGATCAGTGCGGCCGGTGACTGATACGCTTCACAATTGAAACTCAAGCGTGACGCCGGACGTTCGCTGCGGCCGTCCCGGCAATCCTGTTCGGCACGAGGGTTGCCGGATGTGCTCGCCACGTCTTGCGAGGGTCGGGGCTGCCCGTGCCCCGTCGCCGGACGCTCACTGCGCCCATCCTGGGCTCCGTTCGCTCGAAGATGCCTGCGCTGCGGCATCCATGCCTTTGAATTGGGAATCGGTCTCGTCGCCCGTCCAAGAAGCCCCGGGTGAGAAGCCGAACCGGGCGATGCACCAGATTTTCTGGTACTCCCTCATCGGCCTGGCCAGCCTCGAGAAACTCGAGGCCTCTATCACCTAGCCGTATGACTGGCCCAGCGGCGTTCAGCCCGGGGTCGGGACGCCGAGTTGCTTGCAGACCTCTCTGACGATCCTGGCCACGGCCTCGTGGTCGATCGCCCCTGCGGACGGGACGGGCTGCCGATCGGCACCCGCGGGGGGCGGGGGGGCGAATGCCGTGCGGGCCACGCCCGTGGCTGCCCAGGTCGAGCGGAAGACGTCGTGACCGCAGACGTCGCAGCCCTCCATCCCCTTCTCGAGCCGCGGGTCGGCGAAGCCCCACTTGGCCTTGAGATCGAGGAGCTCCTGCGTCTCCGCCCGGGTGAGATGGCTGACGCGGCCCAGATCCTTGGCGAGCATCAGAATCCGGCAGTAGGCGTCGAGGATCTCCGTCCACCAGTAGGCCCGCTCGACGGTCTCCCCGCAGCTCACGGTGCCGTGGTTCGCGAGGATCATCACGTTGGCGTGCTTCACGAACGGCTTGACCGTGTCGGCGAACTTCTGCCCGCCCGGGGTCTCGTAGCGGGTGATCGGCACCTCGCCGAGGAAGATCTCGACCTCGGGGAGCACGCATTGCGGGATCGGCTCGCGGGCGACGGCGAAGGCCGTGGCGTGCGGCGGGTGGCAGTGGACCACCGCGTTGACGTCGGGCCGCTCCTTCATGATCGTGAGATGGAGAAGGATCTCGCTCGACCGCTTGCGGACGCCGTCGAGCTGGTTGCCCTCCATGTCGACGATGCACAGATCGGCGGGCTTCATGAAGCCCTTCGAGACCAGCGTGGGCGTGCACAGCACCTCGTTGGGACCGAGGCGAAACGAGATGTTGCCGTCATTCCCGGCGGCGAACCCCTTGGCGTAGATTCGGCGGCCGATGTCGCAGATCTCTTCCTTGAGTTCCGCGAGCGACTTGTCGCTGGTGCGAATCTGTTCCGGGGCGGGCATGGTGGCTCCTGCTTGTGGCTGGGCGGGGCGAAACGGGGTCAATATTCTACCGCATGCGGGCGATTTTGCGGGAAGCGGAGCGAAACCCGCGCCGCGCCGACACCTTGCCAAGACCGTGCGATGCGTTCGAATGGACAGGGAACAGGTTGCGAAATCGGCACCCCAGCCCCTGGAGACGATCGATGACCATGCTGCCCCCTGTCGCCATCGTCACCGGAGGAGGAACCGGGGTCGGTCGAGCGACGACCCTCGGCCTGGCGCGGCTCGGCTACCGCGTGGTGATCAACTACTCGAAATCGCAAGCCGATGCGGAGGAGACGATCCACGAGGTTCGCGGCCGCGGAGGAGACGGCCTCGCGATGCACGCCGATGTCGCCGACGATGCCGACTGCCGCAGGCTGGTGAGTGTGGCGGTCGCGCGTTTCGCTCGGCTCGACGTGCTGGTGAATTGCGCGGGGACGACCGAGTTCATCCCGTTCGATGATTTGGCAGGGGTGACGGACGAGGTCTGGCAGCGGCTGTATCAGGTCAACGTCGTCGGCGCGTTCCACTGTGCCCGTGCCGCCCGCGAACCGCTGCTGGCCTCGGGGGGCGGCTCGATCGTGAACGTGTCGAGCGTCGCGGCGCAGCTCGGGCAGGGGAGCTCGATCCCGTATTGCTGCACCAAGGCGGCGCTCGACAACCTCACCGTGTCGCTCGCGCGGACCTTTGCCCCCCACATCCGCGTCAACGGGATTGCCCCCGGGTTCATCGCCGGCCGCTGGACCCAAGGGGGGTTGGGGGAGAGGTACGAGGCGATCAAGAAGGCCTACGAACGGACGTTGCCCTTGGGACGGGTCTGTCAACCGGAAGACATCGCCGATGGGATCATCAGCCTGATCACCGGCAGCACGATCGTCACTGGCCAAACGTTGACCGTCGACGCCGGAATGATGATCCGCGGCTTCGACGTCACGTTCGACTGACCGGGCTCAGCGTTTCGCGGCGACGATCTGGTCGACGAAGGCGTAGAGGGCCTGGGTCGCGGGATCGTCCGGGATGCCGAGGTCGTCGTTCAGCTTGCCGTGGCTCGTTTCACGCTTGCCAAACACGGTCACGGGAACGTCGGCCGCTTTCAGGACATTGGCCAGCCGCCGGGCCTGGGCGGTCACGTCAGGCTGGCCGGCGACATGGAGGATCAGGAACGGCGGAATGCCCTTGCCTTTGGCGACATGCGTGACGGCCGAGTACTCGACGTGCTTCTTCGGGGCGTTGCCGAAGATTTGGCGGTGGCCCATTTCGGGCAACGACAGGCCGTGGAGCTGCTGGCGAAATTCGTGGGTCATGATCATCGCGGGAATGTCGTAGGTGTCGCCATCGACGGGGACGCACCCGAGGAGGGCCGTGAACGGCACCCCGGCGGCCCGCAGGTGACGGTCGTCGGTGCAGAGGAGTGCCGCGAGCTGCCCGCCGGACGAATGGCCCATCACGAACATGCGGTTCGGGTCACCGCCGTGGTCGGCGATGTGGCGATGGACCCAGCCCAACGCCTGCCCGCAGTCCCCGATCAGCGTCGCCATGTCGACGTTCGGCAGGAGCCGATGATTGATCGAGACGAAGACGAAGCCCCGGTCATTGAACACCTTGGGCTTGAGCGCGACGGCGGTCTTGTCACCGCCTTGCCAGCCCCCGCCGTGAATCCAGAACACGACCGGAAGCCCTTTGGCCCCTGCGGGGGCATATATGTCGAGCACCTGGCGTTCGACCGCCGGCTCCGCGTAGGGGACGTTGGACGTCAGCGTCTGGGCGTTGGCGATCGACGCGAGCAGCAGGGCAGCGATCGCGAGTTGCGGTGAGACGGTCATGGGCATGACGAGACCTCCTGGGGGATGCACCCAAGAAAGTACCCGCAGCGACGATCCGTGGCGACTCGATCGTCGAGGCGGCGGAGCGGCCGCGTGTTTCTTGCCCTGCTCAATCCAGGCTCGCTGTGGGAAGATGTGGGGGGCGTGTTTCGAGCTTTCGGGCCTGTGGTGATGCCGGTGACCGTTCTCCAGCTTGTGTGCCGCGACTACGTCGTTCAGCCGGGTGGTCAGGCACCCCCTCGGCCGCACATCCGCCCCTATGTCCACGCCGCCGACGAGGCCCATGTGTTGGGCCTGGCACGAGCGTTTCCCATGACTGCCGCCACCGGGCCGGCCGTGCGGGGCGCGGGGCTGGTGGCGGAAATGGAAGGGCGTGTCGGACGGTTGGTGACCGCGTGGTTGGGGTGGCCGCCGGACGATGCGGACAGCCGAGGGCCCGCCGGCGGCCTGGTGACGCTCGTGCAGGCGCGGAGCGCCGGCGGGGACTTGCGGTGGTCGATCGGCTGGCTGCTCGTGCGGCCGCAGGCCCGGCGGCGGGGCCTGGGACGCGAACTGGTCGCGACGGCGTTGGCAGCGGCCGCGACCGCCGGGGCCTCCGCCGTCTGGGTGGAGACGGAGGGACGCTGGTCGGGCAGCCTGGCATTCTGGCGAGCGGTCGGGTTTCAGGCCGTGTGATCCGCGGCAAACTGCTATCATCGACATGTGGCTTGGAGGACCAGGGAGCGGCAGGAGGAACGGCGATGGCGGATGCACCCCGGCGGGAGTTCGAGCGGGACATCGACGACGTGCGGCAGCTGCACGAGGATCTGGTCCGTGGCGCCGGCGGCACGCCCGGCGGAACATGGCTCTTCTTTCTGGGGCTCGTCCTGGCCGCTTCCGGGCTGTGGTTCTTCCTCAGCAACGTTCACGTGATGACCGAACCGTTCGGCATGGTGTCGGGCATCCTGGGCCGCGGGTTTGGGGTGGCCGGGCCCGCGATGAGCACCGGGATCGTGTTCGCGCCGATCTTTCTCGGCCTCGTGCTGCTGTTCTACGACGCGAAATTGAAGTGGGGCTGGGCCCTCTTCTACGTGGGCCTGGCGCTGATCATGATCGAGATCTTGAGCCGCATCCGCTTTCAGATGGGCATGCCGGTCAGCAACCTCCTGCTCATGCTCGGCATGATCGCCGCCGGCATCGGCATGATGCTCCGCAGCTTGCGGAGCCGATCGTGGGAAACAGATCCCGCATGCGGCCCTCCGCCGGATTCGGCTGCTGGAAGGCGTCGTCCGCCGTGCTCCGCAGGGCCGCGCTCACCATCCGATGCCCTTCCATGAAGAACTCCACGACCTCCGCCAGCGGCGGATAGAGGTCGAGGTCGGGATCGTCCACGCACTGCGCGTCCTTCGAGAACCGGACCTCGAACTGGTCGGGAACCGGCGGGGCCGGATGACCGATGAGGCGGAGAATCTTCGGGGCGTAGAGCGAGAGGTGACCGTAGATGAAGGCCGGATGGTTGGATTCCACCACCACGCCGCCCGGGCGGGCGAAGCGTGGGAAGCGGTCGGCCGGAACGCCGCGCAGGAGGCGTTCCGCGTAGCCGAGGGATAGCTGCAGCGAGTCGGCGATCACGTTGCCGAGGGAGCGGGTCATGGGGCGACTCCGGGAGAGGCGGAGAGACGGACCGCGGCGATCCGGGAGATCGCCGCGGGAAGGGCATGGCATTCGGCGGCGAAGACACGGGCCGCCAGCGACTCGGCCGTGTCGTCGGGCAGCACGGGCACGACCTGCTGGAGCAGAATCTGGCCGTGATCGTACTCGTCGTCGACGAGATGCACGGTGCATCCGGAGACCGTGCACCCGCGGGCGAGCACGGCGCGATGGACGTGCATCCCATGGAACCCCCGGCCGCCGAAGGCGGGCAGCAGCGCGGGGTGGATGTTGATCACGCGGCCGGCGAAGTCGGCGGGAATCCGCACGAGGTGCAGAAATCCCGCCATCACGACGAGATCGGCGCGGGCCGCGCGGCAGGCTGCGAAGATCTCGTCGCTCCAGGCGTCGACCGGCCGGCCGGCCGGCGGAAGCACCGTGACCGGGATGGCGGCCGCGGCGGCGATCCGCACGCCGCGGACATCGCCGCGACTGGCCACCACCGCTTCCACGCGGGCGGCGAGGCTGCCGGCCGCGATCCGTTCGAGGAGGTTGTCGAGGGTGCGGCCCGAGCCGGAGAGCAGCACGGCGAGCCGCAGCGGAGCGGGATCGGTCATGGGCGGCCGCCCCGGCGCCGGATCGAGATCGACAGGGCGTGGCCATCGACATCGACGGCCTCGGTGTCGGCGTCATCCAGCGTCCCGAAGGCGACCGTCGCGGCGAGCGTCGCGCCCGCCACGGCGTCGCCATGGCGCTCGAGGGCGGCCCGGAGATCGGCGGAGTCGGTCACGAACGCCAGGTCGATGCGTTCGGTGAACTCGAGGTCGAGCTTCTTGCGGAGCGCCTGCACAGCATGCACCGCCTCGTTGACGAGGCCCTCGGCGACGAGATCGGGCGTCAGCTCCTTGGCCACGACCACGACGGCCCGCGGGCTCTCGGCCGCCGCCCAGCCGGGCTTGGCCGTCGTCCGCACGAGCAGGTCGTCGGGCTCGAGTACGGCCGTGCCGCCACCGGCGAGCGGCACGGTGGCCTTGCCGTCGCGGGCCAGCGCCGCCAGGAGGGCCGCCGCGTCCGCCTTGGCGAGCGCGTCCCGGGCCTGGGGCAGATCCTTGCCGAGCTTGGGCCCGAGTTTCTTCAAGTCGGGCTGCACGCTCCGCGTGATGTAGCGGTCGGGCTCGCGGCAGATCTCGAACGCCTTCACGTTGAGCTCGTCACAGACGAGATCGGCGTGGGCCGCGAGCCAGGCGGAGTCTTCCGCCGTCGCGGCGGCGAGGACGACCTCGACCTTCGAGAGCGGCTGGCGGACCTTGAGTTTCTCCGCAGCCCGGGCCGCACGGCCGAGGGAGGCGACGTCGCGGACGAGGGCCATCCGCCGGACGAGGTCGGCGTCGAGGAGGCGGGCCGCGCCGACCGGGTAGTCGGTGAGGTGCACGCTCTCCGGCACCTTCGTTCCGAAAGGGACCACGGCGAGGTTCCGCCACAGTTCCTCGGTGATGAAGGGCACGAACGGGGCCGCCAGCCGGGCGATTGTGAGCAGGGTCTCGTAGAGCGTCCAGTAGGCGTCGAGCTTGTCGGTGTTCGTGTCCGGGCCGCCGTCGGCCGTGCCCGCCGCCCAGAAGCGGTCGCGGCTGCGGCGCACGAACCAGTTGCTCACCCCCTCCACCAGCGCTGCGAGCCGGCCGGCGGCCGTGAAGTGGTCGTAGGCGTCCATCCGCTCCGTCATCTCGGCCGCGGTGGCGGCCAGTTCCGAAAGCATCCAGCGGTCGAGCTCGCTCCGCGCCGCGGCCGGCCGCCAGCCACGGGCCCGGGCGAGATCGGCATGGTCGAGCGTGCCGGGGGCGTCGAGGAAGGCCGCGGGGTCGAAGCCGTCGATGCGGGCGTAGATCACGAAGAACGAGTAGACGTTCCACAGGCGGAGGAGGAACTCGGGCACGCTCTCGCGGATCGCCCGCTCGCTGTAGCGGATGGCCGTCCAGGGGGGCTGGCCGGCGAGGAAGAACCAGCGCAACGCGTCGGCACCGTACTTGTCGAAGATCTCCGCCGGCTCGCGGTAGTTCCGCTTGCTTTTGCTCATCTTCTGCCCGTCCTCACCGAGCATGTGGCCGAGGACGATGCAGGTCTTGAAGGGATGGGGATAGGGCCGGGCGGCCTGGCCCGACTCGTCACCGAACAGCAGCGTGCTGATCGCCAGCTGGCTGTAGAACCAGCCGCGGGTCTGGTCGATCGCCTCGGAGATGAAGTCGGCGGGAAACTGCCGCGCGAACTCCTCCTGCCCCGCATGCGGCCAGCCCCACTGGGCGAACGGCATGGCCCCCGAGTCGAACCAGCAGTCGATGACC
The DNA here is from genome assembly GCA_021300535.1 of Planctomycetaceae bacterium. GTDB lineage: Bacteria > Planctomycetota > Planctomycetia > Pirellulales > UBA1268 > QWPN01. The sequence goes on from JAJTED010000048.1 coordinate 15,143, forward strand.
TCCGGCACCCGCCGCATTCGCCCGCCGGGGGCGAACGGCGAGTCGTAGGTGACGGCGTCGATGTAGGGCTTGTGGACGGCGAGGTCGTCGGCGAGCTCCGGTCGGACGGCCTTGGCCTGGGCGAAGACCTCGGTGCCCGTGACGCCCGGCTTGGCCAGCAGGGCCGCATAGGACGGCACCGCCTCCATCCGGCCCGTCGATTCGCACTTCCAGATCGGCAGCGGCGTGCCCCAGTAGCGCTCGCGGGACAACGCCCAGTCGACGTTGGTCTCGAGGAAGTTGCCGAACCGGCCGTCCTTGATGTGCTCCGGCAGCCAGTGAATGTGGGCGTTGTTGGCGAGCATCGCGTCGCGGAACCGGCTCGTGCGGATGAACCAGCTCTGCCGCGGGTATTGGATGAGCGGGTCGGCGTCGGCCCGCCAGCAGAACGGATAATCGTGGACGTACTGCTCCTGGTGGACGAGCAGTTCACGAACCGGCCGCTGCCCGGTGGAAACGCGTCGGTGAAGGTGCCGTCGGGGGCGACGGCGTTGAGGAGCGTCGGGCCCGTGCCGGCGGCGAACCGGCCCTGCTCGGCGACGAGCACGCCGTAGTCCACCTCGCCGAAGGCGGGGGCGATGTGGACGACGCCCGTGCCGGAATCGGTGGTCACGAAGTCGGCGGCCACGACCCGCCAGGCGACGGGGTCCGCGCCGCCGGCGACGAGCGGCGCGGTGGTGGGGGGGCCGGCCGGGCGGAAGGTGTCGAACGGCGGCAGGTAGGAGCGGCCGACCAGATCGGCTCCCGGCATCCGGGCGACGATGTCGAACGACGTCTTCGTCTTCTCGCCGAGGGCGGCGGCCAGCGGCGCCGCGACGATGTATTCGGCCGTATCTGCGTTGTCTGCCGTCCGCAGCACGACGTACTCCAGGTCGGCCCTCACGGCGGCGAACTGGTTCGACGGCAGCGTCCACGGAGTGGTCGTCCAGGCCACGAGGCTCCGGTTCGTCGCCGCGCCCGCCGCGTCGAGCAGCGGAAAGGCGACGTACACGCTCGGATCGGCGACCTCCCTGTAGCCCTGCCCCACCTCGCCGCTGGAGAGCGCCGTGCCGCCCTGGGCCCACCACCACACGATCTTGTGCCCCTGGTAGAGCAGCCCCTTGTCGAACAGGGTGGCCAGGGCCCACCACACGCTCTCGACGAACGACTTGTGATAGGTGACGTAGGCGTCGGACAGATCGATCCAGAATCCGATCCGCTCGGTGAGCGTCTCCCACTCCTTCATGTAGCGCCACACGCTCTCCTGGCACTTGTGGATGAAGGGCTCGACGCCGTAGGCCTCGATCTCGGCCTTGGAGTGGATGCCGAGCTCCTTGCAGACCTCCACCTCGACCGGCAGGCCGTGGGTGTCCCAGCCGGCCTTCCGCTCGCAGTACTCGCCCCGCATCGTGCGGTAGCGGGGGTAGAGGTCCTTGATCGTCCGCGTCAGACAGTGGCCGGGGTGGGGCATCCCGTTGGCCGTGGGCGGGCCTTCGAAGAACACGAACCGCTTCGCCCCCTGCCGCCGGGCCAGCGACTTGGCGTAGGTGCCCCGCTCCCGCCAGGTGCGCGCGACCGCGGCCTCCAGGGCAGGAAAATCGGGCTGGCCGCGGACGGGCTCGAACATGCCGAAGAGCGTACCTTGAGGCGGTCGCGGCTCACAGGGGCCCGTGCCGCCGGCCGCGAAGCGGACGCGGCTCACGGCTGCGGCGCTGCGGCGGAGAGCGGCGATGGTCCTGGCCGCACACCATCAGCCGTGGAAGGTACCCGGCGAGTTGTTGCCGACCCACTGCTTTTGATACGTTCCGGAGGCTCCAAACCCGCGGACACCACGGAGGAACCTGCCATGCGGTTCTGCCTGCTGACGACCCTGACAGTCGTGTTGATGGCCGGTCCTCTCGCGGGGGCGGCGGAGCCTTGGCCGGCGGACGTGCCGGGGTTCGTGAAGCCGGCGCCGGGTGAGCATCCGCGGCTGCTGTTCCGAAAGGCAGACGTGCCGAGTCTGCGGAAGAAGGCCGAGACGCCCGAAGGCAAGGCGATCGTCGCCCGCCTCCGGCACATCCTGGGCGGGAATGGCGAGACGTTTCCGGAGCAGGCTTCACCGGCCACGAAAGGCTACCCCGGCCCCGGAAAGTATCAGGGTCTGAACATCGATGAGCGGGGTTATTTCACCATCAGCCACGCCGCGGGTTACGGCCTTCTCTACCAGCTCACCGGCGAGAAGAAGTATGCCGACCTGGGGCGCCGGTCGTTCGAGAAGATGATGGAGGGAGTCCGCGACGTGGACAGCCGCTATTCGTTCGTGGCGCCGGAAGGCGAATTGCGGGCGGGAAGCAGCTGGGCCGTGGCCGCGCTGGGCTATGACCTCTGCTACGACGGCTGGGACGAGGCGTTCCGCAAGAAGGTGGCCGAGGCGTTCCTGAACGTGAAGATCGAACAGGGCAGCGCCGGGATCGTCAAGTGCGCGACCAAACCCAAATACGGCCCGGCCAAGAACCACTATGGCGGCATCGCCGCCGCCAGCATGGCGGTGCTGGCGGTGATGAACGATCCGGGCACCGAAGACACCGACTTCGAGGCCCTCGTTCCCGGCATGATCAAGTCCACGATGGCGTTGCTGACCGGCGGCTTCGGCGATTACGGGTTCTACGCCGAGGGCCACGGGCCGAGTCACGTCAGTTCCGACACCGGGTATCTCCTCATGCTGCAGGCCTGGCGGAACGCGCTGGGCAAGGATTTCATCACGCCACGGCCCAACGCCCAGTGGATCAGCCTGCGGTGGGTGATGGAAACCCTGCCGATCGCCGGCCGACCGATGTATTTGAACCGGCAGAAGGCCGCGGACTCGTATGGCAACGATTTGTTCTGGCGGGGCGGCTGGTCGCACGGCGGCCAGTTCGCGCAGGGCTTCGGCACCGTCGATCCCAAGTACGTCCCCGCGATGCTGTGGACGTATCAGCAGGTCATCGAGCCGGCGGAAATCGCCGGCTATTGGCCGCCGCGGAACGTCGTCTATCCCCAGTACGGCTGGCTCGAGCAGGGCGACCGCAGTTACGACGCCATTCGGCAGGCCTGGCACGCGGTGGTCAGTTTCGTGAACTGGCCCACCGGCGGGAAGCCGGCCAATCCGGCCACGGCGCTGCCGCACGCGGTCTTCGACAGCAACAAGGGATACACGGTGTTCCGCAACCGGTGGCAGGATGGTGATGACATCGTGATCACCAGTCTGCTCGGCTACGGCCCCCGCGACGGCTACACGCCGGGGGGCGGCCCGATCCTCGCCTTCGCCTTCGGTCAGAAGATGACGCTGGGCAGCCTGGTGGGCAAGGCGGGCGCGTTCACGGCGCACCCGGCGGGTGGCGTCACGGTGGCCGACGGCGGGGCGGGCATGCTGGGGTTCGATTGCTCCGCCGCCTCCGGCGCCGACGCGATCCTGGTGGCGGTGGGGGCGAATCTCAAGGGCGGGGCCGACGCCACGCTCCACGAGGTCGAGGCCGATGGACGCCGGGTGCAGATTCTAGTCTTCGCCAAGGGCAGGCAGGTTGCCGCACCGACCGCCGCTGGCGGCATGATCACCATCGGCGGGCAGAAGATCACGGTCGCCAAGGATGGCCTGACGTTCGCCGTCACGACGAAGCCGGCCGTGCCCGCCGTGGGCGTGCCGCCGGTTCTACCTCCCAACAAGGAGGTGCCGAAGGCTGCCGCGAGCGGCGACAAGGACGAGTGAAGGAGCGGTGGCTCGGGGGCAGAGTTTCTGGGAAGGGTTCTTTCGGTGCCAGGAACTCGTCGACTTCCTGATCAGCCGCGCACGGGCGGGCGCGGTGAAGTGAGCCCGGGGTGAGATCAGAGGCACGCCCGCCTTCCCGGGTGCCATGCGGAGCGGGCTGGAACCGAGGCATCTCGCGCCGTCGTGCGGCATGGACCGCGGAGTGGCTTTCGTGCCCGGAGTCCCCGGGTTTCCACCCGGGGCTTCTTGGGAAGCACGCGATTGACCCAGAAAACCCTCGCCGAGGATGCAGGCGGGCTCGGGCATGGACATAAGCTTCTTGGCGGTCGGCGAGGAAACGGGCAGGTCGATCGTCAGGCCCCGCCGCGGCGGGACCGCACGGCCGCGGTGATCAGTGACCGCAGCTTGGGCTCGGCGGTCCGGGCCGCGGCAAGGATGTTCTCAACCGTGGCCACCTCGAGGTGGTCGGGCAGGCACATGTCGGTGATCACCGAAATGCCGAGCACCTCCAGCCCCGAGTGCACCGCCACGATCACCTCCGGCACCGTCGACATCCCGACCACGTCGGCGCCGATGCCGCGCAAGAAGCGGTATTCGGCCCGTGTCTCCAGGTTCGGGCCGGTCACGGCCACGTAGACGCCACGGTGGCAGGCGAAGTTCTCCCGGCGGGCGGTTTCCAGGGCCGCGTCGATGAGAGCCGGCGTATAAGGGGCCGACATGTCGGGAAACCGCGGCCCGAGCCGCTCGTCGTTGATGCCGATCAGCGGGTTGCCGTTGAGCAGGTTGATGTGGTCGTCGATGACCATCAGGTCGCCGGTGCGATACTGGGGGTTGAGGCCGCCGCAGGCGTTGGTGACCACGAGCAGCCCGGCGCCGAGCCGCTTCACGACGCGGACGGGAAACGTGATCTGGGCCAGGGGATATCCCTCGTACGCATGCTGCCGCCCTTCCATGACGACCACCGGCACTCCCGCGAGGAGCCCGCACACGAGCTGGCCGGCATGGCCATGGGCCGTGGAGCGGGCGAAGTGCGGGATCGAGTCGTAGGGAATCGTCACCTTGTCGGCGAGCGCCGTCCCGATGCCGCCGAGGCCGCTGCCGAGGATGATGCCCACCGCCGGCCGCGGGGCCCACTGGCTCGTGATGAAGGCGGCGGCTTCCGTGATCTTGTCGAACTGATCGAGCATGCCTGCTCTCCGGGATCGAGTGGACGCCGAGGGCGTCACTCGCCGCCGAGAAGAGCCTGGAAATCGGGATGATTCCGCAGCGACTCGAGATCCGCGCGATCGACGAGCCCCTTTCGCGATACCAGTTCCGCCAGCACCCGCAGCACCTCGACGGAGTCCTGCTTGCGGGCCAGCAGCCGCCCGAAGAAGTCGATGTCGAAGTCCAACTGGTTCAGCGCGCCGAACCAGTCGGCCGGCTGACCACGGCCGCGCGACTTGCCGCGGACCGGCTTGCCGCGTGAAGACCCGCCCGCCGCGCCCGGGTGGGGATCATCGGGCGTGAATTGCGGAGAGTCGCGGCCTGACATGGCTCGGTCTCGGTGGCGGTGGCTACTTCTTCTTGCCGGTGCCCTTGCCGGGCGGCGGCTCCTCGTCGCCGTCGTCGGGGTGATCCCAGTCGGGGTCGTTTTCTTCTTCCTCGAAATCGTCGTCGAACTCATCGTCGAAATCGTCGAAACTCGATTCCTCGTCGGCCACGGGCTGGGCAACGGCGAGATCTTCCTCGTCACCGAGGTCCTCGTCCTCGTCGTCAGGGTCGCCGGCCGCCGCGATCCACCCCCGGCGGCCACCGTCTACCTCGCCGGGTGACGGAGGAACCCATACCGGCGGCTGTGGCAGCAGTTCCGGAGGCGACGGCGTGCAGACGGTGAGCGATGGGACGACGAGAATCATCGAGCGTGGACTCTTTCGGGGAACAGGGAGAACGGCTGAGAGCAAACCCTTTTGCCCGCGCCGCGTCAAGACTGGGCATTGTACGCGGTTCCCACCGGGGACGGGGCGAGGGGATTTCCGAGCCCCGCATCCGGGCGATCGCTGGCTGACACATTCGGCCTGTGGCACTCCCGCCCGGATTCGCAAGCCTGGAGGCTTGCGCCACGGTGCCTGGTTGCCGTGTGTTGGCAAAACATCGCATCGTGCGATTTTTGCCTGGCGGGCCTCCGCCCGCAGGTATCGACCCGGCCATCCTGGCCTGACGCCTGTCGCGGCGGTCGCTGACCGTCGCATTCGGCCTGTGGCGCCAACGCGGCGCGGATCGACGCCTCGTCGACCCGCCGCGCCGCCGCTCCGCGGCGGCCACGGTCGCCCGGAGGTGCGACCGCCCGGCCGGCCGGGCACGCTTCAGCTGTGCCCGCGGCGGCCAAAGCCTGCCGGGGGCATGGATGCCCCGGCAGGTTTCAATATGAATGCCCCAGCAGGCTTACGTGTGATAGTCGGCGTTGAGATGCACGTACTCGGCGGTCAGGTCGCTCGAGTAGAAGCGGATCGCCCCGGGGCCCGAGCCGAGTTCGAGTTCGATGAGCGTCTCGCGGGCGGCCTTGATCGAGGCCGAGACGGCGTCGGCGTCGAAGGGCACGGGAGCACCCGCCTGGAACAGCAGCGTGCCGTTGAGCCGCAGCCGGACCTGCGTCGGGTCGAACCGCACGCCGGAGTACCCGGCCGCCGACACGATCCGGCCCCAGTTGGGGTCGGCGCCGTGCACGGCGGTCTTCACGAGCGGGCTGTCGGCGATCGTGCGGGCGACCTGCCGCGCCTCGTCGCGGGTCGCGCAGCCGGTGACCTCGATCCGCATCACATGCGTCGCCCCCTCGCCGTCGTCGGCCATCTCGCGGGCCAGCGTTTCGCAGGCGGCGGACAGCGACCGACCGAAGGCCGCGAGGCCCGCCCCGTGGAGCGTGCCGCCGCCGGCGGCGCCGTTGGCCAGCAGCAGCACCGTGTCGTTGGTGCTCATGTGCCCATCCACGCTCACGCAATTGAACGACGTCTCGGCCGCCTCGCGGAGCAGCCGCTCGGCGTCGGCCGGCTCGATGGCCGCGTCGGTGAGCACCACGCCGAGCATCGTGGCCAGCCGGGGGCCGATCATCGCCGCCCCCTTGGCCATCCCGAAGAGCGTGTAGGCCGTGCCGTCGGCCGCGAACGTGGAACCGGCGAGCTTGGGGCGGGTGTCGGTCGTCATCATGCCCCGGGCCGCGGTGACGACGGCGTCATCGTCGACGGCCAGCCGGGCCGCGGCCTGCTCGAGGCCGCGGGTGATCTTCTCCAACGGCAGAAACTCGCCGATGATTCCCGTGGACAGCACGAGCACCTCGTCGGCGGCCGCGCCGATCAGCTTCCCGGCCGCCGCCGCCATCGCCCGCGCGTCGTCGAGGCCGCGGGCACCGGTGCAGGCGTTGGCGTTGCCGGAGTTGATCGCCACCCCGCGGAAGTTGCGGCCCGGCGTCAGGCTGCGGTCGTAGGCGACCGGGGCCGCGTACACGAGGTTCGTCGTGTAGACGCCCGCCGCCGTCGCCGGCAGGTCGGACGCCACGAGCGTGACGTCCTCGCGGGACGCGTTCCGCTTGATCCCGGCGTGCACCGCGGCCACGCGGAAGCCGCGGGGCAGGGGAGGAATGGGCAGGCGGATCGGGGTGTCGGTGATCGTCATTGGGTCATGCCAGCCCGGCGTGCTCGGGCAGCCCGAAGAGGATGTTGAAGTTCTGCACCGCCGCCCCGGCCGCCCCCTTCACGAGGTTGTCGAGGCAGGAGATGAGGAGGATGCGGCCGCGGACCACCCGGGCGGTGATGTCGCAGAAGTTCGTGTCGACGGTGTCTTTCGTGCCGGGCAGGTGGTCCACGATCCGCACGAACCGCTCGCCGGCGTAGGCCTCGCGCAGCAGGTTCATCACGTCCGCCTCGGCGACCGTCTTCCGCGGCTTCACGTAGATCGTGGAGAGGATGCCGCGGTCCATCGGCGCGAGCTGCGGCGTGAAGATCACGGCCGGCCGCGTGCCGGCATGGCGGGCGATCACCTGCTCGATCTCGGGTGTGTGCCGGTGGCGGCCCACGTTGTAGGCCGAGAGGCTCTCGTTGCACTCGGGGAAGTGCGTCATCAGCTTCGGCTGCCGGCCGGCGCCGCTGACGCCGCTCTTGGAGTCGACGATGATGTCGTCGGTCTCCACGAGGCCGCTCTTCACGAGCGGAGCCAGTGGAAGGATGGCGGAGGTCGAGTAGCAGCCCGGATTGGCCACGAGCGTGGCATCGGCGAGCTGTGACCGGAAAAGTTCCGGCAGGCCGTAGACAGTCGTGCCCAGCCGGGCGGGATCGGGGTGCTCGTGGCCGTACCACTCGCGGTAGGTGTCGGGGTCGTCGAGCCGGTAGTCGGCGCTGAAATCCACCACCTTCGCTCCGGCGGCCAGCACCTGCGGCAGGATCTCCGCGCTGGCGGCATGGGGCAGGCAGCCGAAGACGCAGTCGGCCCGTGTGCCGACCTCCTCCGGCCCGAGATCCTCGAGCGGCAGGTCGAGCCGCGACACGAGGCTCGGGTGGACGGCCGAGATCGGCGTGTGCCCTTCCTGGCGGCTGGTGACGGCGACGATCTCGGCGTGCGGGTGCCGGAGAAGGATCTTGATCGCCTCGAGGGCGGTGTAGCCGGTGGCGCCGAGGATGGCGACGCGGACACGCTGCGGGAATGTGCTCATCTGGGGCTTCCGGTCGCGGGGCGGGAGGCACGTTTATAGCGGGCGGCCCGGCGGGCCTCCACCCGAGATACGATTCTATCAGCCCTCAGCGACGCCCCAGGACCAGTCGCGGGCCGCGCGGACGTCGCCACACGGCCGGAAGGCCTGTGCCCCGCGACGACGTTCATGAGCGTCTTCGCTTCGCGACGAGGCGGGATTCGATCAGCCGCACGAGCCAGCCGGCCACGGCCCGTTTCGAGGCCCGCCTCGAGCCGACGTGCGCATGCCGGGAGTCATAGACGGCCACGGCGGTCGCGTCGGCTTCGAGGGCCGTGACGTCGTTGACCACGATCAGGTCGCACCGCTTCGCGGTGATCTTCTCGAAGGCCCGGCGCGGATCGGCCCCCGGCTCGAGCGCGAAGGCCACGAACCACTGGCCCGGCCGCTGCCGTCGGGCGAGCGTCGCGATCACGTCGGTCGTGGGGCCGAGCTTGAGCGTCAGTCCGGCGGCCGTGCGGGGAATCTTGCCCGCCGACCGCCGCACGGGCTCGAAGTCGCAGGGAGCGGCGGCGGCGATCACGCCGTCGCACTGCGGCAGTTCCGCGACCGCGGCCGCGAGCATCTCGGCCGTCGTGACGACGGGAATCACGCGGGCCTTCCGGGGATAGGCGATCTGGACGGGGCCGCTGACGATCGTCACCTGGTGGCCGCGGGCCAGGGCGGCCGCGGCCAGCGCCTTGGCCATGCGGCCGCTGGAGGCGTTTGTGAGGTAGCGGACGTCGTCGAGGTAGGCGCGGGTTGGGCCGGCGGTGAGGAGGATCTTCGCCATCGGGCCGCCGCTGAGGTTCAGGAGGAAGATTTGCGGGGCGTGGTGGCCAGGGCCGTGACGATCGCGGTGGCGATCTCCTCGGGTTCGGCCATCCGTCCGGCGCCGTGCTGGCGGCAGGAGAGCCAGCCGGTCTGCGGCCCGACGATCCGCAGGCCGTCAGCCGCGAGCTGCGCGACGTTCCGCTGCACGGCGGGCTTGGCCCACATGGCGGAGTTCATCGCCGGCGCCAGCAGCACTGGGCATTCGGCACAGAGCAGGAGTGTCGTCAGCAGGTCATCAGCCACGCCGCTGGCCGCCTTGGCGAGCAGGTCGGCCGTGGCCGGGGCCACGACGACGATGTCGGCCCGGGCGGCGAGCTCGATGTGGGCCCCGAGGGGAAAGGTCGCCGGGTCGAACGAGCGCGAGGCGACCGGCCGGCCTGTGAGGGCGGCGAAAGTGGCGGCGCCGACGAACCGCCGCGCATTGCGCGTCAGCACGGCGGTCACGCCGGCCCCGCGCTGCACGAGCAGGCTCGCCAGCATCGCCGCCTTGTAAGCGGCGATGCCGCCGGAGACGCCCAAGACGATTTCACGACCGGCGAGCATGTTCACCTCCCGGCCGCCTGGAGGAGCGGCCGCCGGCAGCCGGAGCAAACCTTGGCTTTGCGAACGGCTGCGTAAGCCCGCAGGGGCCATGGATGGCCCTGCGGGCGCTATCACATGATCCCGGGATCGAAGTCGAGGGGACCGCCGGCCTCGGTCGATTCGCCGGTGATTCGCAGGTTGAGCGAGGTGTCGAGGAAGATCTTGTCTTGTTTGATCTCCTCGATGACGATCGCCATCTTGTCGTCGGTGTCGACGTTCACCAGCGGGCGGCCGCCGGCGTTGAGCGCCACGAGCCGCTTCTGAATGAGCGTGGAGAGCTTGAACCGCCCTCCCACCTTGTTCACGATTTCCTCTTCACGCAGATCGTCTATCATCGGTCGTCTCCGGGGGAATTGGTCAGGAGGAGGCGTTGGTGTGCAGGGCGGACCGGCCGGTCGTGTCGGCGGCTTGGGGCAGGCCGGCCGCGAACAGGATCCGTTCGATCTCCGCCAGCGCCGTGTCGACGTCGTCGTTGACGACGCGGTGGCGGTAGCGGTGGGCCTCGAGGAGTTCACGGCGGGCCACTTCCAGCCGCCGGGCCATCGCCTCCGCCGACTCGGTGCCCCGGCCCTGGAGCCGCTGCAGCAATTGGTCGGGGTGCGCGGGCTCGACGAAGATCGTGATCGCGTCCGGATACCGCTCGAGGATCGAGAGTGTACCCTCCACGTCGATCTCCAGCACGACCCACTTTCCGGCCGCCAGCCGCGGGGCCACCTCGGAGGCCAGGGTGCCGTACCAGTGCTCCCGGCCGTAGACCCGGCAGCATTCCAGGAACTCACCCTCGGCCCGCCGCCGCTCGAACTCGGCAAGCGGAATGAAGTGGTAGTCGACGCCGTCGCGTTCCCCGGAGCGGGGGGGGCGGGTGGTGGCCGACACGCTCGGCACGAGCTGGGGCAGCGCGGCCAGGAGCCGCCGCAGGATCGTGCTCTTGCCGACCCCGGAGGGGCCGGAAATGACGACGAGTTTGCCCGGCCGGACTTCCATCCCGATGTTGTACCGCGAGTCTGCGGCAGTTGAAAAGCCGCCCGGAGAAAGCCCGTCATTCGACGTTCTGGACCTGCTCGCGGAGCCGCTCGATGCGGGTCTTGAGCTCGACGACGGCATGGGCCGTCTCCACGTCGAGGGATTTCGAGGCGATCGTGTTGGCCTCGCGGGCCAACTCCTGCGCCAGGAAATCGAGTGATCGGCCCGGCGAATCATCGGCCAGCAGCCGGTCGAACTGCGCGACGTGGCTCTCCAGACGCACGAGCTCCTCGGCGATGTCGGAGCGGTCGGCGATCAGGGCCACCTCGTGGGCGATGTCGGCCTCCGTGAGCGCCGTGCCGTGCTGCTCGAGCAGCTTCGCCACGCGGTCGACGAGCCTGGCCCGGTGATCGGCGAGCACTCCCGGCACGCGGGTGCGGATCGTCGCCACGAGCGCCGTGATCTCGCGGAGGAGGTCGCGCATGGCCGCCGCCAAAGAGGCGCCCTCGGTGCGCCGCATGGCGTCGAGCCGATCGACCGCCTCGGCCACCGCCCGAGCGACGAGCGGCCACGCCTGCTCCACGACGGCGGCGTCGGGCGGGGCGTCGACGAGGACGCCCGGCAGCGTGAGCAGCGCGTCGATTGACCGCGGCACGGGCAGGTCGTGCGTCGCGCAGAAATCGGCGACGTCCTCGAGGTAGGTCTCGAGCTGGCCGCGGTCGAGCCGCCGGGACGCGGGCGCCGCCGGGCCGGTGACGTCGAGATTCATCTGCACCGCGCCGCGGCGGATGCGGCGCCGCATCAACTCCTCGATCCGGCTTTCGAGCGTGCCGAACCCCTCGCGGGCCCGCAGGGAGAGTTTGAAGAAGCGGTTGTTCACGCTCCGCATCTCGACGCGGCAGGCGTTGGCGCCGTCCATCACGACGGCCTCGCCGCATCCGGTCATGCTGCGCGGACCGATCGGAGCGATGGCGGACGACGCGGACGTCATGCTCGGGCCAGAGTCACTTGGCGGCGTCGGCCGGTGCGGCGGCCGGCGCAGAAGCGGGCGATTCCGGTGCGGCGGGTGCGGCTGCCGGCTGCTCCGGTGCAGCGGGGGCTGCTTGGGCTGCGGGCTTCGTGTCCGGCGTGACGGGCTTGGTCTCCGGCGTGGCGGGCGTCATGTCCTCTGGAGCGGCAGGCCCACCGGCAGGCGGCGTGACCGGAGCGGTGCCCTGCGGTGCCGAGCCACCGAGCGTCGGGCTGAAGAGCGACGACTGCCGGCCAAGAACGTTGAGCGACAGGATGCACAGCAGGATCCAGAAGGCGGCCACGGCCACCGTGATCTTCGTGAACACGTCGCCCGCCTTGGTGCCGAAGGCGCTTTGGCCGCCCGCCCCGCCGAACGCCCCGGCCAGGCCGCCACCACGGCCCCGCTGGATGAGGACCAGCAGGATCAAAAACAGCGACGTGAGGACGAGCGAGAAGCCGAGAAAGAAGCGGATGAGGGCGGTCATGGGGGACGGAGGGCTCCGGGGCCGGGATGGATGCGGGAGCACAAGATTAACCGACACCCGCCCCCCGGCCTACCCCGGCTGCTTCAGCCTGCGAAGGCCTTGGCAATGCCGAGGAAGTCGTCGGCCTTGAGGCTCGCGCCACCGACCAGGGCGCCGTCGATGTCGGGCTGGGCGGCGAGGTCGGCGGCGTTGTCGGGCTTGACGCTGCCGCCGTACTGGATCCGCACCTGCGCGGCCACCGCCGCCGACGAGAGCGCAGCGAGCTGCGAACGGATCAGGGCGTGCACTTCCTGGGCCTGCTCGGGCGTGGCCACCTTGCCGGTGCCGATCGCCCACACGGGCTCGTAGGCGACGACGATCTTCTCCAGATCGGCGGCCGACAGGCCGGCGAGTGAGCCCTGCACCTGGCCGGTGACGACGGCCGCCGTGCGGTCCGCCTCACGCTCCGCGAGCGTCTCGCCGACGCAGACGATCGGCGTCAGGCCGGCTGCGAGGGCGGCCTTGGTCTTGGCGTTCACGACCGCGTCGGTCTCGCCGCAGAGCGTGCGCCGCTCGGAGTGGCCGAGGATCACATAGCGGCAGCCGAGGTCCACGAGCATCGGCGGCGACACCTCGCCGGTGAAGGCGCCATTCGGCTTGTCGTGGACGTTCTGCCCCCCGAGGCCGATGTCTGACTGCGCGGCGGCCAGCGCCGTGCCGACGGTCTCCACGTACAGGGCAGGGGGGCAGAGGACGAGTTCCACGGCCGCCGCCGTGCCGCGGCGGGCCGCGACGGCCGCCGTCAGTTCGCGGGCCTGCGTGCGGTCGAGGTTCATCTTCCAATTGCCGGCGACGATCTTCCTGCGGGACATGCGTGGGCTCCTTCCGGGGCGTGGGAGACCGAAATCCTATCGACGCCGCCGCTCCGGCGAAAGGACGCCGCGTGTGGGGGCGGATCGCCCGCGGAGCGACCGGCCGCGGCACGCTGAGCAGACTGTGGAACCATTCTGCCCGGAGCGGGATGCGCGGCATGCCGCCCGTGAAAACCCTCGACGTTGCCTCGGCTGCGCCGAGGTCTGCGAATCCATCGGTCGGCCAAGTGGACAAAGGCCATGGAGGGCCTTGTCCACGGACAGTCAGACGCCCCGCGACCCCCGCACCCGCACGACGTTCGCCCGGTTGCGGTCGGGCAGCGCCGTGGCGAACACGTTGCCCGCCTGGGTGCTGCCGGTGCAATTCCCGTCGACGTGGATGCCGGCGATCGTGTTGCGGACGAAAACGTTGCTCCGCAGGGCGATCCCCCGGGCAGCGACGAAGCCGAACCCGTAGTTGTTGCCAGTGAACGTGTTGCCCTCGACGATCGTGCCCGTGCAGTCGCCCTGCGCGCGAATGCCCGTCCCGGCGAACGTCGGCCGGCTGGGCACCGCCCGGTTGCCCGTGAAGGTGTTGGCCTGTCCGGTGGCGGTCGAGCCGACGCGCAGCCCGCGGGCCTGATCGAGGAGCATGCCGCGGAGACCGCCCGTGAATTGGCTGCCGGTGACACGCGTGCCGGCGAGGTTTCCGGTCGCGTAGACGCCCATCGAGGTCACCAGGTTCAGGCCGGTCACCGAGATGCGATCGACCGTCACGTTCCGGGCGGAACGGAGCTGGAGGCCGTACTCGCGGAAGTTCCGCAGCGTCACCCCGCGGACCACGCTGCCCGAGGCGGCCGCCCCGAGCCAGAGACCGTTGCCGGCGACGGTCGTGCCGTCGAGCACGACGTTGGAGTCGATGATCTCGACGGCCGCACGGATCTCGGGCAACGACCTGGTGATCGTGAACACCAACGGTGTCGACACGGTCATGACCCGCGGCACGTCGAACACGAGCCGCGCATCGAGCCCGGACTTGTTCGCGTCGCCGACCTGGCTGAGATTGTCGATGACCTGCCGCAGCGAGCCGGCACCGTCGTCGGCCGTCGTGGTGATCGACCAGGCGATCGTCTTGGTGGCGGTCACGCGGTTCGGTGCTTGGATCGTGCGACCGCCGGGCACGCGGATCTCGCCGCTCGCATCGAGCCAGATCGCGCCGTTGGCAGACCAGCCCTGCTCGCCGACGACCAGGTCGCCGATGCCCCGGAGGCGAACATCGCCGCCCGTCGAGATGGCGTTGACCGCCGCAGCCTCGACGGCGATCGGCGTGCCGACCCCGATGCCAGTCATGCCGACGAGGTTGATCGTCGTGCCGGGGGCACGGATCGCGTTGTTCGCGCCGCCGACCAGGGACCCGGAAACCGAGAAGACGAAGACCGGATTGAGCGAGTAGATGGCGGCGTTGATCCGCACGTCGCCTCCGAAGGCGATGGCCGACACGCCTCCGAGCGGCGCGGCGGCCGTGCCGACGTCACCGTCGAACACGATGCCGCCGGCGGATGCCGTGACGCGGAGCGCGCGGCCGATTCCCGTGACCGTCGACTCAAACCGCTGGCCCGTACCCTGGAACAGGACATCGCTGCCGAGGACCACGCCCGACTCGTAGGTTTGGAGGCCGGTCGAGGCGATCAGCGTGGAGTTGACCGTGGTCGTGCCCGTGATCCGCAGATCGTTCAGGCTTGCGACCGGATCGATGGCGTCGGCGATGTCATCGGGAATCAGCGATCCCGGCTGGTCGCCGAACACCGCGTTGCCCTCGATCACGAGGTCGTGTCCGCCGCCCGCGATGCCCTGGAGCGCCGCGACGGTGGCTCCGGCGAGCAGCGTCATCGGGGGCGTGAAGATCGACGACTCGACATCAGAATCCTCGTCGGCCGCGAGCTGCACCTCGAGATCGAAGGCGTCGCCCTCGACCACGGGCTCGAAGCTGAGCAGATCGGCGTAGGTCTGGCTGCCCGTCGTCCGCACCAGGCGGCCGGTCACCGAGGTCGTGCCGCCGAAATCGGTCGCCAGGCTCGCCAGCGGCGTGCCGCTGCCCACGGCCCCATTGAAGCTCGTCGTGCCGACCGTGTTGACGGTGAGCGAATAGGCCCCGTCGACCGTGCTGGCAAACGCGATCTGGTCGCCGCCGATCAAGGCCGTGGGCATGATGGTCAAGAGACCGGCCGTGAGCACGGTGTTGGCCCCGAGCTCCACCGCGTCGTTGTAGAACTGTCCGGAACTGACAAGCGCGTGGACGTCGTCGCCCGGAACCGCGTTCAGGACCAGGGGCGTCGTCGTCGTGACGCTGCCGCCGTTGATCCGCGTCGTGCCACCCGCATCGGTGACGACCGCCGCCAGCGGGGCGATCCCGCCCACGGCGCCGCCGAAGGTCGTCGTGCCCTGCGTGTCGGCGGAGAGCGCATGGGGGCCGTTGAGCGTGCTCGCGAACGTGATCGCGCCGAAGTCGTGGGCCGTCAGCAGCGCGTCGGCCCCGAGCGTGACCGCGTCGTTGAAGACCTGGCCCGCGGGGCCGCTGGTCGTTACGGCGCGGCCGTTGAGGGCCGTCGTGCCGCCGGCGTCGGTCACGAGGCTCACGAGGTTCGCCGTCCCGCCAACCGCTCCGTCGAACGTGGTCGTGCCCTGCGTGTTGGCGGCGAGCGAGAACGCCCCGTCGAGCGTGGTCACGAACCGGATCGGGCCGTTGGCGCCGGCCGCCAGGATCGCGTTGGCGCCCAACGTGACCGCGTCGTTGTAGACCTGGCCCGCCCCGCCGCTGGTGGTCACCGCGCCTCCGCTGATCGCCGTCGTGCCGCCCGCATCGGTCGCGAGGCTCACGAGTGGCGTCGTGCCCCCTACGGCCCCGTCGAACCCGGTCTCGCCCTGGGTGTTCGCGGCGAGCGTAAAGCCGCCGTCGATGCTGTCCGCGAACCGGATCATCCCGGAGTTGTCGGCCGTCAGCGTCGTATTCGCTCCCAGGATCACGGCATCGCCATACGCCTGGCCGCCCGCGTACGTCTTCACGCTGCCGCCGTCGATCCGGGTCGTGCCGCCGGCATCGGTCGTGATGCTCGCAAGCGCCATCGTGCCGCCCACGGCCCCGCCGAACGTGGTCGTGCCCTCGGTGTCGGCGTTGAGCGAGTAGGGGCCGTCGAGCGTCGTGGCGAAGGTGATCGGGCCCGAGGCCTGGGCCGTGAGCGTCGTGTTGTTCTGCAGCTCGACCGCGTCGTTGTAGACCTGGCCCGCTGCCCCGCTCGTGGCCACGCTGCCGCCGGCGATCTTGGTCGTGCCCGCCGCATCGGTGGTGAGGCTCGTAAGCGGCGTGATGCCGCCGACCGCTCCGCCGAAGCTCGTAAGGCCGGCGGTGTTCACCGCCAGCGCGTGGCCACCGTCGAGCGTGGTCACGAAGACCACGAGGCCCGAGTTCGTCGCCGTGAGCGTCGTGGCCGCCCCGAGGACGACCGCATCGCCGTAGACCTGCCCGTTCGGGCCGGACGTCTGCACGCTGCCGCCGTCGATCCGGGTCTCGCCGCCGGCGTCCGTCTCCACGAGCGTGAGCGGCGTGATGGAGCCGACCGCCCCACCGAACGTCGTCGTGCCGGCCGTGCGGGCCGCAAGGGAGTAGTCGCCGTCGAGCGTGGAGGCGAAGGTGATCAGACCCTGATTGCCGGCCGTCAGATCCGCGATCCCGCCGAGCGTCACCGAGTCGTTGAATACCATCCCCGCCGCGCCGCTCGTCTTGACGATCGAGCCGTTCAGGCGGGTCGTGCCCGCGGCGTCGGTCACGAGGCTCACCAGCGGCGTCGTGAAGCCGACCATGCCACCGAACGTCGTGTCGCCGGCGGCGTTGACCACGAGTGCCTGGCCGCCGTCGACGGTGCCCGTAAAGGTGGCGGCGCCGGAGCCGGTGGAGACGGTCGTATCCGCCGTGAGCGCCGTCGTGCCGAACGTGGCGTTCTTGTTCGTCGTGGAGATGGTGCCGGCGAGATTGGTGAGCGTGGGGGCGGTGCTCGTCAGGCCTCCCGCGAAGGTCAGCGAGTCGGTGGCAGCGTCGCCGAGCGTGACCGTGCCCGTGTTGGCGAAGGCGACGGCATTCGTGATCGAGACGGGCGATCCCGTGAGGGCCACGTTGTAGGCCGCGGTATCGCCGGTCGCCGTGACGAGCCCGCCAAGCGTGGTCTGGCCCAGGAAGCTGACCGTCGATCCCGACCCCGCCTGGATCGTGATCGTGCCGACGCTCGTGGCGGAGCCTGAATACGTCTGGTTGCCCGTCGTCCGCAACGTGATCCCGCCGGCAAGAGCTGAATCACCGGACACGGAGAGGCTCTGAAGGGCAACCACCGCACCGATCGAAAGCTCGGCGTCGAGGTCGCCGCCGATCGTGAGCGACTCCTGGCCCGCCGTCGTGCCGTCGACCGCGTCGAAGAAGGTTACGAGACCCCGGTTCGGCCCGTCCTCGAGGTCGAAGACGACGTCGCCGGTGAGTGTAGTGGCGTGGTCGAACTCCACGTTGCTACCGGCCGTGATCACATCGCCCGCGGTGGAAATGCCCGACGGGGCCTCCAGGTTGACCGCCGTGCCCGAGGAGGCCGCCGAGATGATGTCGCCGGCCGCCGTGATCGCGAGCGTGGTGCCGGCGATGACGTCGAGCGTCCGTGCGACGCTGATGCCGGAAATCTCGCTCCGCGGCGAGATGGCCGCGACGGTACCGATCGTCAGGTCGTCCACGTCGCGGAACACGATCGACCCGGTATTGGCGGCGAGCGTGGCGATGTCGTTGGTCGCGAGCCCGAGGTTCCAATTGGTGCCCGCCCCCTCGAGGCCGAGGTCATTGGCGAGGATCCGCTTCCCCTGGAAGACCTCCGCGGGCGTGCCGCCGGAAACTGTCACCAGACGGACCGTCGCAGGCCCAACGTCGATGCCGGTGACGGTGGCGATCGGTCGGGAATCGCGGCCATCGTCGATCGTCGTGAGCTGCGAGATGCTGTACCCCGAGTCCTCGCGCAGCACGACCGAGTCGCCCGTGGTCTTGATCGCGACCAGCGAGAAAGCATTGCCGGAATCAGCGAGCATCACCGACCCGTCCGCATCGACGCCGAAGGCCGGCGCGGTGATCGCCGAACCGGTGTTCTGCTGGGCGATCATGCCCCCGTCGGTGGTGTTCAGCGAAACGGCTTCGTTGGCCCAGACGGGGGCGTTGATCGTGATGCTGCCGGCCGACTGGAGGCGAACCCATGCGCTCCGCTCGCCCTCGGTCTGGTTGATCGGGGCGTCGATGGTCACTGCACCGCTCCCCGGCGTGCCCGTGCCGCGGGCGATGAGCTCGAGGTAGATCGCCAGCGGCGTGACATCGACGGGCTGCACCACCTGCACGGTGCCGCCGACGATCGTGGTGGTGTTGAGAATCTGCGAGAAGCCGCCGTACTGCGACCCGATCGAGCCGATCCGAACGGCGCCCGTGCCCGCCGCCTCGTCGCCGAACACCACCCGCTTCCAGCCCGGCTGGATCGCCGCCACATCCGCGTCGGTGATGTTGACGCCGGCCGGGATGCCCGGCGGCGAGGCGATCGTGAGAGCCCGCGACGTGGTCCGCGGCTGGATCACCAGCGTGGCGCCGGTCGCGGCCGGATCGGCCCCGAGGCTCGCGGTCGTGAAGTTGATCTGGTCGGCCGTGAAGGTGACGTCGCCGTCGCCAGCCGCCCCGGTGGTCGTGAATTCGGCCTGCACCTGCACGAGCGTGGTGCTCGTGATCGCTGCCGACCCCACCCGCACGTCCCCGACGAACCGGGTCGTTCCCGTGGAGTTCGTGATCGTGAGCGCGCCGACCACCGTGAGCGTGCCGGCGAAGGTGACGCCGGTCGCCTGTGTGATCGTGAGATCGCCGCCGACCGTGACGTTGCCCGAGAACGTGACCATCGCGGCCTCGTCGATCCTCAGGTCGCCATCGATTGTCACCGTCGAGCCGACCGTGAACGAGCCCGCCTTCGTGACCCGCAGGTCGCCCGTCAACGACACGACCTGTTGCAGGTTGATCGGCTGAGCCTTGTCGCTCGTAAGGGTCAGGTCGTCGGGCCGCTGGATGCCGCCGATGCCGCCCGTCACCGTGATGAAGCTGTCGGCGACGATCGTCAGGTCTTCGTTCGACTGCCCCGGCGTGCCGTCGATCCGGCCCTTGCTGTTGCCGAAGATCTGGACGTGGCCGCTGGTGCTCGGGCCGCCGGTGGCGGTGATCGTTCCGCCGTCATTCGACACCATGATGTTGTCGTCGATCTCGACCGTGTCGGTGGTGATGCTCGGCGGCACGGTGACCGCGAGCAGGGCCCGCGTCTCGAGCCGCTCGGGCTGCAGGTCGCGGCGGGAGGCCCGTCGTGGGCGGCTGCGGCGTGCATCTCGGAATCCGAACAGCTTTGTCAGGCTTGTCATATGCCCCTCGACCCTCGTGCGCGAATGATGGTGGCCTTGTTCGAGTTCACACCGCTGCCGAACGTGTTCGCCGCCTGGGAACTGCCCGTGTTGTTGCCATCGACGTGGATGCCCGCGATGGAGTTGCGAACAAAGGTATTTCCGGTGAGCCGCAGGCCCCGCGCCCCGACGAAGCCGAACCCATAGTTGTTGCGGGAGAACGTGTTGGCCGTGACGGTCGTGCCGGTCATGTCGCCCTCCGCCCGGATGCCGGTGCCGGCGAAGGTGGGACGGGACGGCACGGCGACGTTGTCGGACAGGGTGTTGCCCTGGCCCATCCGCCCGAAGGCGAGGCCGCGGGCGTTCTGGAGCAGCGCCCCGCGGAGACCGCCGCGGAAGGTGTTGTTGACGACGAACGTCTTCGTCAACGTGCCCGTGGCGTAGAGGCCCATGGAGTCCAGGGTGTTGCGGCCGATGACCGTGTTGCCGCTGATCTCCAGGCCGGTCGCGGCATAGAGATGGATACCGTATGCCCGCGTGCCCGTGAACGTATTACCGACGATCCTGCTGCCCGCCTGATTCCCAAACGCCTGAATGCCGTTGCCGTTGGCCTGGATCACACACCCGCGGACGGTTACGCCGGGCGAGGCGTCGAGGACGATCGCGTTCTCGGCGAAGTTTCGCAGCGTCACGCCGGCGATCAGGCTGCCCGTGGACTGCGGCCCGAAGAAGAGGCCCGTCGCGACGGTGCCACCGCCGTCGAGCACGAGTTTTCGGCCCGTCGTCGTGTCGATCGTCAGCCGCGTGGCCACGCGGGGCAGCGCGGAGCCCACCAGGATGGTGACCGTGTCGCCGGGCAGGGACGGGCCGTCCAGCAGCACACGCCCCTCGACGCCCGAGACGTTGGCGTTGGAGATCACCTGTCGTAGCGAACCGGCGCCGGCGTCGGTGGTTCTGGTCACGGACCACAGCACGGTCTTGCCCGCCGTGACTCCGCGGCCCGCCGCGATCCGGCCGCCGTCAGGCACACGGATGTCGCCGGACGCATTGATGGCGATGGCACCCGGAGCGACGAAGCCGTCCGCACCGATGACGAGGTCGCCGACGCCCACGATGTGGATGTCGCCGCTGTCGGTGACCAGGGCCGTCACCTCCCCGGCGGCGATCCGGATTGGCGCGGCCGCGGTGCCGATGCCGGTGGCTGCAGTGAAGGAGACGTCGCGGCCGGATGCCCCGAAGACGTTGGCCGGTCCGGCAGTGATCGAACCACCCGTGGACGTGAAGACGGTATCGGCGGTCAGCACCACGTCGTCGAGCCAGCTCTGCGAGCCACTCGTGCGGGCCGAGCCGCCGCCGATCACGGTGGTGCCCGCGGCGCTCGTCGTGACGGCGGCCAAGGGCGTCGTGGCCCCGACGGCCGCGTCGAAGAAGGTGACGCCGGAGGCGTTGACCACCAGCCCACCGCTGCCGTCCACCGTGCTGCTGAACCGCACGTCGACGCCAGTCAGCGTCGCGTTCGCGCTGAGCGTGACCGCGTCGGCATAGGTCTGATTGCCGGTGGTGGTGACGCGGCCGCCGCCGATAACCGTCGGCCCACCGGCATTGGCAACGAGACTCACGAGCGGCGTGGCATCCCCCACAACGCCGCCGAGCGTGGTGGTGCCAAGGGTGCTGAGCGTCGCGGCAAAGCCGCCGTCGAGCGTGCTCGACAGCGTGATCGCACCGGCAGCGGCGCTCAGGATCGCATTGGCCCCGAGCGTAACGGCATCGTTGAAGACCTGCCCGGCCAAACCGCTCGTCTTGATCGAGCCGCCGTTGATCGCCGTCGTGCCGCCGGCGTCGGTCGTGAGGCTCACGAGCGGCGTCGTCGTGCCCACGGCCCCGCCGAACGTCGTCAGCCCCTGCGTGTTCACGGCCAGCGTCTTGGCACCGTCGAGCGCCGTCGCGAAGGTGACGGCACCCGCATTGTTCGCCAGCAGGGCCGCGTCGTTGCCGAGCGTGACCGCGTCGTTGAAGACCTGGCCGGCCAGACCGCTCGTCTTGATCGAGCCGCCGTTGATCGCCGTCGTGCCGCCCGCGTCAGTCGTGAGGCTGAAGAGCGAGGTCATCGTGCCCACGGCCCCGCCGAAGGTCGTCAGGCCCTGGGTGTTCACCGCCAACGCCTTGGCCCCGTCGAGCGTCGTCGCGAACGTGACGGCGCCCGCGTTGTTCGCCGTCAGCGGTCGTCGCGAACGTGACCGCACCCGCGTTGGAGGCCGTCAGGGCCGCGTCGTTGCCGAGCGTGACCGCGTCGTTGAAGACCTGGCCGGCCAGACCACTCGTCGTGATCGACCCGCCATTGATCGCCGTCGTGCCGCCCGCGTCAGTCGTGAGGCTGAAGAGCGAGGTCGTCGTGCCCACGGCCCCGCCGAAGGTCGTCAGGCCCTGGGTGTTCACCGCCAACGCCTTGGCCCCGTCGAGCGTCGTCGCGAACGTGACGGCGCCCGCGTTGTTCGCCGTCAGCG
>JAJTED010000049.1 GCA_021300535.1 Planctomycetaceae bacterium
GTGGCGGAACTTCGGCTTCGGCCGAGAGCTGCGGCCGCCCGCAGTGCGGCATGGGCGGCTGTGCGGGTCTCGGATGACCGACGTTCCCTGGATCGAGTGGTATCAGAGCCTGGCCAAGCCGACGTGGACACCGGCGCCGCGGACGATCGGCCTCATCTGGCAGATCCTGTATCCCGTCATCATCGCGACCTTCGGATTCGTGTTCGTGCAGGCGGGGCGGGGCCGGCTGCCGCCCCTCGTCGCCCTGCCCTTTGCCATCAATCTGGTGGCGAACCTGATGTTCACGCCGATCCAGTTCGGCATGCGGAATCTGCCGCTGGCCGCTGTGGACATCCTCGTCGTCTGGGGCACGCTCCCGTGGATGATACTCGCCGTCTGGCCGCACTACCGCTGGGTGGCCGCGGCCCAGGTGCCCTACTTTGTCTGGGTCTCGATCGCCACGGTGCTGCAGCTTTCGATCACGTGGATGAACCGGGCGTAGCGTCGTCGCCAGGTCGGGCCGGCCGCGCCGCATCCGCGGTCGCGTCAATACCCCGAAACGTCTCTTCTTTCTCTGCCGCGCACCGCGGGCAATACCACGGTGCGGGCGTCGCTACCGGCATTACAAGGGCAACGAATACACCATCCTCGGCGTCGCCCGGCACAGCGAGACACTCGAGCAACTCGTGGTTTACCGGCAGGAGTACGGTGACCGGAGCCTCCGGCGCGGGGCCAGCGGCTGGCCGATCGGCATCAGCGGGGTGGCGGTGCCTCGACAAACCGCCGTGCCAGCTCGCCCGACTGAGGATTCCAGATCGGGTTCACGCCCGCCGGCAGCGGATCACACCGCACGAAGATCCGCCGCGGAGCCTGCTCGAAGTAGAGGAGCAGCGCCGGGCAGAGCCAGCCTTCCATGCGCTTGCCCGCGATGGTGCCCGCGTACCAGTTGCCCGAGCATGCGTCCTCCCGCAGCCACTGCAGCTCGGCGTCATAGCCGCCGAACGGCTCGTCCGCGAAGGTCAGTACAAATCCCTTCGTGGCATCGAGAATGCCCTTCGCCTCCACTACGCGCGAGATCATCTCCGTCATTCCCAGCACGAAGGCCTCTTCCTTGAGCCCGGTGCGGACGTCGTCGAATACCCAACATGAGTCGTTGAGCAGGTAGGGGTACAGGGTCAAAACACGTCGCTCGCTCATGACTTGCCTCCTTGGGTTTGCTCGTAGGGAACATCGAAAAGCTCTGGCCAGAGTTGCATGCCTCGGCCGGCCGAGCGGGCCTCGGCCATCGTGCGTACTCCAGAATGAGTCACGCACCAAGAACCAGGCCGACAGGCGTCGCCGCCCGTCGATCTGCTGCAACATTGTTTCGTGAGGGTTGAATCCTCACGCACATCCCGCCGGCATTTTCATGCCGGCGGAAGCACCGTGTGCCTTGCAGTGGCTCGGTTGCGGAAACACCGTTGAGGCGTCTCCAACACGCCTTGGGGGGCGTGTCGTTCCTGATGCTGCGTGCATTTTACCCTTCGCATCCGCCGCAGGCCAGCGTTCGGCGACTGTCACCTGTGTCATAGCGCGGCACCTGCACAGTGGAGGCACCTCACTCTGTTTCTGGCTGCCCACTGCGTGTACCCTCAGTGCCCCATGGCGGCAGACACCGACTCTTCTCAGCTTCCGCCTCGACGTCGACCCACGACCGCACGGCGTCGGGATTCGCGACGCTGTCGGCGAGCCGACGCTCGAGCTCGGCTCGTTGCCACGTCGGGAGGGGCGATGCCTCCACATCGCGCACGACGCTATCCCAGATCGCTTCGGCGACCTGGAAACGCTCTTCGATGCTGAGGCGATCGAGCCAGAGTTCGTGAAGCGAAACGCTCGCCATCGTGGGCCTCTGAAACTTGTTGTGAGCGACGCGGGTAAGTATACGGGCGTTCAGATTCTCGTGTCAACGGGCTTTTCGTCCGGGTTCTACCCCGGACCAACGTTGTCCCGCGGGGTCGTAGACTGGCGGCCATGACGCCGGCCGCGCCCTCGCCGTTTTTGAAGATCCCCGACAGGGATCCAACAAACGCGGTCTCACCCGGGGAAAACCCAAAAAGGGTAGGTCACCCGGCGCAAATTCCGGCACCACGAAAGCCAAACGATCCAAGGGCCGGAAGGGAGGTGGGCGATGATGCACCTCCGCCAACCCCTCCAGCTGCCGAAGGGCCGCGAGCTTCGCGTCCTGATCCATGCCCGGTTTTCGACCGAGGAGCAGCGGCAGTCGAGCATCGACGATCAGATCACCGCCTGCCGGGCTTTCCTCGATACCAGCCTGCCCAAGGGCACCAAGCCCTCGCAGGTGACGGTCGACGTCATCAAGGAGCCCGAGATCAGCGGTGAGATCGCCGACCGCCCCGGCATCAATCAGGTCTGGGCCGGCATCGAGTCCAAGCGGTGGGACCTGATCATCGCCGAAGAGTCGAGCCGCCTCTACCGCCACCACACGAAGGCCGGCGAGCTCTTCGAGTCCGCGGTGGACGCCGGCGTGCGGGTGATCTGCCCGTCGGACTACATCGACACGGCCGACGACGACTGGCCCGACCGGCTGCATATGTGCCAGATGCAGCACTCGCGGTCGAACTTCTATACCCGGCAGCGGATCCGGCGGGCCCACGACGGCCTAAGGGCCCGCGGGGCCGCGGTGGGCAACACGGTCATCGGCTACAAGCGCCGGTGTACCGTGCCGGCGACGGAGACGGAGCCTGCCAGGCGCCCGTTCTATGACGAGATCGACGAGGAGAAGGCGGCGGTGATCCGCGAGGTCTTCGAGCGGATCGCGGCGGGCGAGACGTCCGCCGAGGTCGGCGAATGGCTCGACTCAATCAAGTTCGCCAAGGCGAAGTGGTCGCGTCAGGCCAAGTGGACGGCGGGCAACGTCAACGCGATTATCCGGCGAACCAAGTACCGGGGATTCGAGACCAATCGCGTGAAGGTGTCGAAGCGGAAGCTGCGGACGGGCAAGTCGGAGTACGTCTGGAACGACGAGGACAAGATCCCGACGCGGGAGAGCCCGCAGCTCCGGATCGTGTCGGATCAGCTTTGGTACAAGGCCAACGAGGTGGTCGACAAGCGACGCGTTTTCCAGAAGCCGGTTCGCGGTGCCGGCCATCCGCTCCGCGGCACGACCCGGCAGCGGCGCGGGCCCAGGAGCTGGATCTTACGGAGTACCACATGGAGAACTGCGCCGCGATCGTGCGGCTCATGGAAGCCGCAGGGCTCGCGGAGCCGTACCGACGGCTGACCGAGAAGCCCGACCATGTGCCGCAGTGGTGCAGCAAGCACTGGCTAAAGGCGGGCGACCGCAAGGGCGGCGGCAAACGCCGTCGGGCTTCCTGAAGTCAGGAACTCGGGGACGCCGCCGATGGCTTCGGCTTCGGTCGCCAGATTTCATGGCCGGAGGCGGCTTGCCGCTTCCGGGCGTCCTCGACGATGGCCGCGAGATCGTGTCCAAACTTTTCCGCGATGCGTCGCCGAGTCGCGTGAATGTCCTCGATCGTCGTGTCGCGATCAGGAGATTTCTGTGTCATCGTTCAGCAACTCCTCCGGCGTGCAGATGATCGGCCTCGCAAGTCCCGCGCTGTCCAGTACGCCAAAAACCTTGGGAAGGATTCGGGCATTCGCGATATGCGTGCAGTTCCACGTCAACAGGTAGTCTACTTGGTGATGAGCCACCATGGCGATATGCAAGGCGTCGACACTCGCCGATCGTGGCAGAATCGCCTTTCGCAGGATCTCTTCGGCGATGTCCAGGATTGCCCCTTCAACAGGCAGGATAGGGACACCTGCGAGCGCCTCGAGTCGACTCTGGGCGAGCGTGGAATCACCATCCGCCGCCTCGTCGAGCACGTACTGCGAGGTAACGAGCTCGTAGTTCGCCCGCTCTGCACCCCACCACCGTTGCGTCAACAGTTGCCGCGCTGCAGCAACGACCTGACCACTCGGTCGCCCACGAAGGTAGCTGACGATTGACGTTTCCACGTAAAGAGTCGGCATAGCTTCACCGGGTCGAAAGCAGGTTCAACGCGTCCGTCGACATCATCTTCATTCCGCCAGTCGGCGGCAAGCGCCGCTGTGCATTTGAGCCGGCGGTTGTATCGAGGTTCATCACGGCAGGGGCGGCGCCTTCAGGTGCCGCCCCTGCCTTCTTTTTTTCACGGAAGGTTCCATGGTGAAAATCACCACGTTCAACGACCGGCCGGTGCGGCATGTGCGATACATGCCCGACGGCACGGTTATCCTCAAGCTTTACGAGCGGCGGCCCGACGGCCCCGCTCGCCATCTCCGCATGTCGCTGGCCCAGTGGCTCGTCGGCCGCGGCGTCTATCTCTTGGAGAGCCACGCCACGCGGCGGGCCCAGGCTCGTGAGTGCGCCCGCCGCCGCTGCGGGTGACGAAAACACCGCTGTTTTCATGGTTGAGTCGCTCGAGTCCGTT
The DNA here is from genome assembly GCA_021300535.1 of Planctomycetaceae bacterium. Taxonomy (GTDB): domain Bacteria; phylum Planctomycetota; class Planctomycetia; order Pirellulales; family UBA1268; genus QWPN01. The sequence goes on from JAJTED010000049.1 coordinate 4,452, forward strand.
GCTGGTTCGCAGTCTCCGCCGATGGGCGGCAGGGAAGGCGAAGACAGTGAGGGCTTCGGGGATGTTGGCTTCGAGCCAGCTGGCGAAGTCGGGCCCGCCAGTGGGTCTCGGCCTCGCTCCGCGCGACACTGCAACCGAGGACGGACCGCTTACCATCAGGGGTGAAGCCGATGGCGGTGGGTACGGCACACGGCACGAAGGCCCCCCCCGTGTCCGCCGCTGGGTCGGCCACGTCGACGAGGAGGCGCTGAAGATCTACGTGCACATCGCCGACGAGCAGACCCAGGTGACCATGCGGCAGTTGACCGAGCGCCGCCAGGCCGCTGGAAGACCTGCCAAGCCCGCCCGGGGGCGGCAGGGCATCAGCAAAGTCGTCCCGCGGTGGTCGCGGGACTGTTGGTGGTTCAGCAAAGTTTCAGCAAAGTCACGGAGGTACACCATGACTCGCTCTTCAAGAAGCCCTGGAAACAGGGCATGTTCGCTTCGACCTTCTTCACCAAACGGAGAGGGCGGGATTCGAACCCGCGGTCCAGCTTTTGACCGGACACGTCTTTAGCAAAGACGCGCATTCGACCGCTCTGCCACCTCTCCGAAGCCGCGAAAATCACCGTGGACTCGCGACCCGATCGACCGCTCTATTCTGGACCGCGGGCTGCCGTCCCGCAAGGAGGCGTCCGATGCGTGCCGTTGCAGCCATGTCCGCCATGCTCGCCCTGGCTGTGGCCCATCATGCGGTGCCGGCGGCCGAAATGCTCTCCAAGGCGCACGCGAGCATCCGCGCCGCCGATGCGGGTCGGCACGTGGCGGCGCTGGCTGACGACGCCTTCGAGGGCCGCGAGGGGGGCAGCCGCGGTGGCCGGGCCGCCGGGGCGTACATCGTCGCCGAGATCGAGCGGCTCCGGGAAACCACCGGCCCCGGCCTCGAGCCCGCCGGTGACGCCGGGTCCTTCTACCAGGCGTTCGGCGCGATGCGGAACATCCTCGTTCTCCAGCCCGGAAGCGATCCCGCGGCAGCCGACGAACTAGTGGTCGTGGGCGCCCACTACGACCACGTGGGCTATGGCAACGCCGACAACAGCTACGGCCCTTTCGGCTTCGTCCACAACGGTGCCGACGACAACGCCTCCGGCGTGGCCGGCCTCCTGGAACTGATGGAGGCGATGCAGCGGCTGCCAGAGCGGCCACGCCGCCCGATCCTCTTCGCCTTCTGGGACGGCGAGGAAAAGGGACTGCTCGGCTCCCGCCATTTCCTGCGGGTGCGACCGGCGGCGGTGGCGGGAAAGACCATCGTCTTTTCGGTCAACCTGGACATGATCGGGCGGCTCCGGGGCAGCCGCCTGGAGGTCTACGGCACCCGCACGTCTCCGGGCCTACGGTCGGCCGTCGTGCTCGCCAACAACGCGCCTGAAAACGCCGCCGGGCTGGAACTGGCGTTCGACTGGGACATCGAGGACGACTCCGGCCACTACCCCTTCATCGCGGCGAAGATCCCAACGGTGATGTTCCACACCGGTCTCCACGATCAGTATCACCGGCCTGCGGATGACACGCACCTGGTGAACCTCGACGGCATCCCTCCGGTGGTGCGGCTCACGCTGGGGTTCGTGCTGGCCATAGCCAATGATCCGGGGCCCCGGCGGATCTTTCGCCCCGAGTCGCGAATGGAGTCGAACGCCACGAAGCGCCGCCTGGAGGCCGTCATTCAAGACGCCGTCGGATCCCAACGCGGCCGGTGGGGCATCGGCACCCGCGAGGACGCGGGCGAGATGGCCGCGCCGGTCGTGGTGCGCGTGGCTCCGGAATCACCTGCCGCCACCGCGGGCCTGCTTCCCGGAGACCGAGTTCTGGCCGTCGACGCGGCGGCCGTCGCGAATCAGGCCGACATGGTCGCCCGGCTCCAGGCGGCCGGACAGCGGGTCGTGATCGACGTCGAGCGTCGTGGCCGCTTCACCCAGGTGACGCTCGAGGCGCGGTAGCAGACTGTGGAACAAGTCTGCCCGAGCAGGAATGCAATGGAGGGCTTTGTCGACGGACTGCGAGCTACCTGGCTGGAAACACAACCGGCCGCGGGAGCCTGACCCCCGCGGCCGTGGTGTTTCGTCGGGCGGCATGGAGGGCCGCGGCGATCAGCTGACGCGATCAGTCTTCGTCGTCGTCATCCTCGTCTTCGTCCTCATCTTCATCCTCCCAGTCCTCGTCGTCGTCTTCCCAGTCCTCGTCGTCTTCCTCTTCCTCGTCGCCGTCCTCTTCCTCGTCGCCGTCCTCTTCCTCGTCGTCTTCCTCTTCCTCATCGTCGTCGACTTCCTCCCACTCCTCATCGTCGACGTCCTCTTCCTCGTCGTCTTCGTCCTCGAAGTCCTCTTCCTCCTCGTCGTCGTCCTCGTCCTCTTCATCGTCGTCGAAGTCGTCGTCGTCATCGCGAGCGACGAGTTCGTGGCCGGAATGGACCCCGGCGCCGCCTTCGAACAGGTCTTCGGCGGCGAGAAGTTCCGGCATCTCACTCCAGGAGAAAACGTCGGCGGTCAACACGTCGTTCTGCCCTCTGCCACTCGCAACGATCGTCACGGCGAAAACCTCCTGGAGTCTCTGGCGACCGAAACCTCGGTCGAAATCTGTACCCGATCGGGGGAACATCGTCCAATCGGCCACCGGAAAAAAACTTTTTGGCGGCAGCCGCCCGGTGGATGCGACATCCACCGGGGCCCAAAGTGTGTCGCCCGCCGGGATCGGCTGCAAGCGGCCGGTACGACGATTCAGTGCGGCGGGTCGTCCACCGGCCCGTCGTCCCCTGTCCCGGTGTCTGCCCCGGGCAAGGCCGCCAGCGCCGGCAGATCCTCCAGCCGGGCCAGCCCGAAGGCCGCCAGAAACCGCCGTGTGGTCACATAGACATTCGGCCTGCCGAGATCTTCGGCCCGCCCGCCGATGGCCACGAAATCCCGCTCCATCAGCTGCCGCAGCATCTCCTCGCTCCCCACGCCCCGGATCGCCTCGATCTCGGCCCGGGTGGCTGGCTGCCGATAGGCGACGATGGCGAGCGTTTCCAGGGCCGCGGGCGACAGCCGGCCACCCGGGGCGGCATCCTGCAGGCGGCGCACCCACGGCCCGAACGGGGCCCGCGTGAGCAGCTGAAATCCGCCCGCGATCTGCTCGACGCGAAACGCCGACCCTGCGGCATCCTGCAGCAACCGCAGTTCCTTGATCAGCGACCGGGCTCGCGTGCCGTCGTCGAGCCGGGCGAGCTTCGCGAGCCGGCGCGTGGTGAGCGGTTCACGGGCCAGAAAGAGCGCCGCCTCGAGCCGGGCGAGTTCCTCCGAACGCACGTGCCTGCCGATCAACGCGCGGATCGCCTCGGCCGGCCGATCGTCTTCGGCGGCCGCCAGGGGGCGTCGGCGGGGCCGCGCCACCGCGTGATCCCACCGCCGCGCGTCGAACAGCCCGATGAACCCATGCACCCGGGCGAGGGCGGTGGTGAGTCGGCCGTCGGAACGCGGACGCTGGCGCATGGGATCACGCTCATCCGAGCCGCCGGGCGGCGGCCTGTCAGGACCCTGGCACGGCCGGCGCGCGGGACGCTGTGCGATGCCTCCAAGCCTCGACCTCCGCCACCAGCCGGCCCAGCGCCGCCGACGCATCGGCGCCCGCCGCCTGGAAGACGCGTTGCAACTCGCCCGCCGGATCGACGGCCACCCGACAACTGGCCAGGATGTCGGAGCCGCCCGGCAGTGGCTGGCAGTCGATCGCCATTGCGCCGAGCTGCGCGAGCCGACCTTCGAGCGCGCGACGATCGGGGGAGGCGGAACTTCCGAACGCGGCCACCGGCAGCACCGCAGCCGATGCTCGGGCCGACGACGGCTGCGGGACGGCAGCCGTGACCGCCGGTGTCGGGGCGTCGGGCTGGGCCACAATGGCCGCTGACCGCGGCGGCGCCGGGGCCGGCTTCCATCCGGCCCACGCGGCGACAGGTTCCCACACGGTCTTCCGTGCCGTGACGAAGAGCCGCGGCGGCAGGTGATGGGAAAACATCGCCAGCAGCGGCACGACGACCATGCAGATACCCAGCAGCAGCGATCGCACTCTCATGGGGGGGCGAGGGTACCGATCGCTCCCCGCCCCGGCAACCCGGAAACAGCCGCGTTTGCCGCGTGTTTCAGTGCTGCATGGCCGGCTCGGCGACGATCACCCGCCGTGGCTTCGATCCGTCGGCCGGCGTCGCCGGATCGAAGTGCGGCACGCCCGGCGCGATTTCCACCTGCGCGTCGCGCCGCGCCTCCGCCAGCGCGTCGCGGACGATCTGTTGGGCCATCACCTGCTCGACCTGCGGCCGCAGCGACACGAGCGTGCGGTCCCCCGGCTGCACGTCGGTGACCTGCAGCAGATGCACCCCGAAAGAAGTCACGAACGGCTGGGAGATGTCGCCCTTGGCCAGGGCAAACGCCTGCTTGGCGAACTCCTCATGGGCCACGCTATGCCGCGGCAGGTAGCCCACGTCGCCGCCCCGGCGCCGGCTCGGGCCCGCCGAGTGGGCCCGGGCCGCCTCCGCGAACGTCATCTCGCCCTGGAGGATGCGGCCCCGAATGGCGGCGGCACGGGCCAGACCTTCCTCGACCGCCGCCTCTCCCCGGCCGAGGTCGGGCCGCAGCACCACGTGGCTGACCCGCACGAGCGTGCCGTCGATCTCGCGGCGGTGTTTCTCGAAATAGCCCGCCACGGCCTGTGGCGTGAGCCGTTGGGTGACGAGTTGCCGGACTGCGATTTCCAGGGCGACCTGACCGCGGAACGTCGCCTCGTCCCGCCCCGTCTGGGCGAGAAACGCGGCGAACGTGCCGCCACGGCCGGTGATCTGCTTTTGGAACGTTGCCACCGCCGCGTCGACCGCCGCCGGATCGGCCGTGATCGCCGCCTTGGCGACGACCTGCTCGAGCAGGGCCGCTTCGACGAGCTGCTCGAGCGCGGCCGCCTCGGCCTGCTGCCGCTGCGGGCCGGCCGGCAACGCGGCGGCGTTGCCGCGGCGCACTGCCGCCTCCAGTTGCACCGCGGTGATCGTCGTCGCTCCCACGCGGGCGACAATGACGGCAGGTTCGTCGGCCCGGCCGCACGGGGCACGCCACGCCCCGGCCGCAGCCACGGCCAGGAAGGCGGCGAGCGAGCGACACGCGAGCGTCATGCCCAGGGCTCCGGGGGAGGCGGCGGCTGGCCCGTTACCCGGGGCCTTCGCGACCACTCCAACCTACCGCCCGCGAAGCCTGCTACAACAGACCGCGACCGAAGCGGCCGTGAGCCATGTCGAAGATCGCCATCAGCCTGTGCGGTGAGGGACGGGGCCACGCCACCCGCATCGGCACGCTCATCGAGCACCTCGAGGCCGACCACGACCTGCTGATCTACACGTCGGCCGACGCCTTCGAGATGCTGTCGCGGCGTTTCGCGACCGACCATCCGCGGGTCCGGATCGTGGAGATTCCCGGCATCGTGTTCCAGTACACGGCCGGTCGGCTCGACGTCATGCGGTCGATCGCCGCGGGCCTCGACTACCAGGCCCGCCAACTCGGGCCGCTCGTCGACCGGATGCTCGACGAACTCGACAGTTTCGGGGCCGAACTGGCGGTCGTCGACTTCGAGCCGGCGCTGCCCCGGGCCGCGGGCCGGAGGGGCATCCCGCTGGTGAGCGTGGACCACCAGCACTTCCTCCTTGCCTACGACCTCGACGCCCTCCCCTGGACGCTCCAGTGGAACGCCTGGTTCATGAGCCGCGCCGTCTGGCTGTATGTGAGCGAGGCCGCCGACACGGTCGTCTCCGCCTTCTTTCGGCCGCCGCTGCGGCGCGGCTGGGAGCACGTGGTCCAGGTCGGCCCGCTCCTGCGCCGCGAGATCCGGACGGCCGCGCCCCGCGACGACGGCTTCATCGTCAGCTATGTGCGCCGGCACACGCCCTTCTCGGCGATCGAGGCGTTGGCCGACTGCGGCCTGCCGGTGCGGGTTTACGGCCTCGGCCAGCGCGAGCCGGTGGCCCGCGTGTCGTTCCACGCGATCGACGAGCGGCGGTTCGTGGAGGACCTGGCCTGCTGTCGGGCCGTCGTCGCCGCCGCCGGCAACCAGCTCATCGGCGAGGCGCTGCATCTGGGCAAGCCGATGCTCCTGCTCCCCGAACGGGCCCATGCCGAACAGCTCATGAACAGCCATTTTCTTTCCGCCATGGGCTGTGGCGCCTTCGCGCTCCTCGAAGAAGTGACCCGCGACCGAGTCCGCTCGTTCGTGGACGAGGCAGGGCGGTTCGCGCCGGCGCTGGCCGCCTTGGCGGGCCGCATGGACGGCGCGGCCGAGGTGCTGCGAGTGATCGGCCACCGGCTCGGATTCGACGGACGGGCTGCTCGTCGTCCTGGAAACGGGCCCCGCCCCCCCGGACCGCGTGCATCAGCTCGGGAAGATGCTCCGGACCGTACTCGATGAGTTCGATCGCGGATCAAACCCCCCGGAGAACTGCACGGGGTTCCGCCGCCATGCACTGCGCCGACGACCTCGCCGTCCGAGCTCTCGAGGCCGACCATGCCGACACGCGGCTCTCGTATGCCCGGGCCGTGATTCGCGAGGACGCGGAACGATTTCGCCGCCTCCCGCCGCGGCAGCGGCGATCGCACGCACCACTCGCACGCACCACTCGCACGCACCACTCGCACGCTCACAGCCGCGCGACGATCGCGGGGATGATGGCCCGCATCGCCCGGGCGCGGTGGCTGATCACCGCCTTCACCGCCGCCGGCAGTTCGCCGAACGTGCGGTGGTACTCCGGCACGATGAACAGCGGATCGTAGCCGAAGCCCCCCGCACCCTGCCGAGCCGTGGCGATCAAGCCGCCGCAGGTGCCCGCCGCCGTGGCCACGATCCGGCCCGTCGGATCGGCGAGCGCCGCATGGCAGGCGTAGTGGGCGGTGCGGTCGCGGGCCGGCCGGCCGGCGAGCTTCTCGAGCAACAGCGCGTTGTTGCGGTCGTCGGTGCTGCCGGTCGCACCGGCCGGCACGGGCCCCGAGAACCGGGCCGAGTAGATGCCCGGAGCCCCGTCGAGGGCATCCACCACCAGGCCGCTGTCCTCGGCCAGCACCCAGGCGTGCAAGGCGGCGGCCTGCTGCCCGGCCTTGAGGGCGGCGTTCGCGGCGAAGGTCGCCCCGGTCTCCTCGACGTCGACGGCCCCGGGGAGGCCGCGGAGCGACCGGCAGGAGATGCCGAACGGGGCGAGCAGCGCGACGAGTTCGCGGAGCTTGCCCTCGTTGGTCGTGCCGAGCACGAGCGTGGCGGGCGGCTGCATGGCGGGGGATTCTCTGACCTCACCGCCGCTTCGTCGGCACCCGCGGCACGTCGATCGGCTTGGGATCGACGTCGAGGAAGATGCCGTCGAAGGCCCGGGGCTCGATCACGCCCTGGGCGAGCTTGGCGGGATTGGGGCCGAGGGCGGCGATGATCTTCGTGATCTCGGGGTTGACCACCACCTTGCCGTCGGCCTGTTGCACCGCCAGCTGGTTGATGCTGCCGACGCACACGACGCTCGACTCGCGATCGTGGAACTCCCAGGCCTGAAAGCCGGCCCGCCGCAAGACCGTGGTGAGCCGATGGGCCTTGTCGGCCGCCTCCACGAGCCGGCTCTCGCCCTGCAGGCTGCGCAGTTTCGGATCCTGCCAGCCCTGGCCGCGCAGCGCACCCGCGAGCTTCGACACGTCGACCAGGCCGCTGGTGGTCGCGGCCGACGTGTTCGACTCGGCCGCCTGGCCGATCATGCCCGAGCCGGTGAACGTCGCCACCCGCACGCTGTACCGCGCCGGGCAGTCGAGGAGGCTGTGGGTCACGTCGGCGTTCATCTCCTGGACGAAGGCATCGACCTCGTGGCGATTGAAGTAGTCCGCGGGGAGTAGCGGATTGGGGATCATGAAGGCCAGGTGCATGGGGCCCTTGTCGGCCTTGTCGAGTCCGGCCATCGCCCGGAAGTCGGAGAACGCGCGGCTCTTGCCGCCGTTGCCGGAGAGCGCCGCGGGCTGCAATGCCTTGATGCGCTGCAACACCTTCTGGCCGCGCGGATCTTCGCAGGTGGCGAAGTCGCCGACGAGCACCGCCACCTCGAGCACCTGCGCCGCGTTGGCATACTTCATGGTCTTCGGGCTGCCGTCGGGGTTGAAGCCGACGCCCTTCTGGGTGCCCGTGTAGTCGAACGACTTCTCGTGGGTGTAGGCCTGCAGGCGGTGTTGCCCGCGCAGCTCCTGCACCAGCCGACGGGCATCCTCCCGGGCCCCCGCGCCGCGGAAGGTGGTGGCGAGCACCAGCCAGGGGCCGTCCTTCTCCGCCAGGGGGAACATCGCCTTGGGAGCGAGCTGATCCTGGGAGAACCACGCCGTCGGCAGCCAGCCGGTCTGGCCGCAAGCTGGACCGGCGGCCAGGCAGGCAGCGAGGCAGATCAGCAGGGCGGGCAGGCGGGCGGTGCGCGGGGCGAAACGAAGCACGTTCCGTTCTCCTCGTCTGGAAGGGCCGGCGCGGTGCCGCCGGCGGCGGGACGGTAGCAGCACCGCCGCCGCGCTGCCAGACTGAACCGGCCCCGGAAAACGCGGCATGGCAGGCAGGAGGCGCAGGGCACGATGAAGCGAACACCAGGCCACCGATCCTGGGTGGCGGCGGGGGCCGGGCTGCTGGCGGTGGCGGCCGTCATGGCCGGCCCCCCGTGGGCGTTCCTGCGCTGGCGGGAAACGCGGCTCGTCGCGCTCTCCACACCTGAAGTGCAGGCCGACTGGGACGCCTTCCGGACCCAGATGCGGCGCGAGTCCGGCCGCGACGGCCCGGTGCAGCGAAAGGTCCCCAAGAGCGCGGAGCCACCGGAACTGGTCTGGCTGCGCGACTACTGGCGACTGGCGATCACGGCCTGGGTCGTTTTCGTCAGCCTAGCCGCCGGATTCATCGCCCTGCTCGCCCGCGGCGCGGCGGCTTCAGCGGCCCAGCACGGCCCGGGCCGTGGCCGCCACCACGAGAAACAGCACCACCGCGATGCCCAGAACTCCCACGAAGGAAAACACGCGACGTACCCTGCCGAGGAAACACCCGGGGGCGACCGCGGCACCCCGTGACGACGGGATGGTAGACGCATCCACGACGGCGAACAAGCCGGGCCGTCGGGGGCCTCTTACTGCCTGCGGAACAGGTCCTCGGAGACGATGCACCGGCCGGCGCGGCCGATATCCTCGAGCGTCCGGCGTTGACCGACGGTGTGCCAGGGAGTCACGTCGGAGAGCTCTGGCATGATCTCGAGGATCTGCTCGACGAGCATCGCGACGATCCGTCCCTCGGGCGTGCCCGCCGTCCGCTCCCGCAAGGCGGCGGCCGTCTTCATCAGCTTCACCATTCGCGACCGCTCCAACACCGGCCCCGACAGCTGGCCGTCACCCTCGACGAGCAGTTCGGCCACGGGCACCTCGAGCACCTGCTGCCAGCGGTGCAGGTCGGAGAGCCGCAGGTCGGCGTCGGGCTGCTCCTGGCGGCGCACCACCGCCATCGCGATGCCCAACCGGCGGGCGACGTTCCGCAGCGTCACCCCCTGCTGCCGCCGCACCGTGCCGATGCGGTGCAAGGTCGGGCCCGGCCGCGGCCTGACGTCACGGCCCGCCGGCCCGCCGACCTCGGCCTCCGCACGGCAGACGTCCGAGTACTCGGCGTCGGCGAGCGCCAGCGGATCCTGGTAGGAGTCGTCATCGTCGTCGAAGCCGTCGTCGTGAAGATTGCGGTCGCAATGAACGGTCGCCATCGTCGGGCCTCCGCTGTCGATCGGGGCGAGTGCCGCGATCGTGTCGCGGTGCCTGCTTGTACGCAGCCGGGCCACAGGTCGTTCGCGGGGCCGCAAAAATTTTTCGGGGACTGCCGGGCGGCCGATGGGGACACCACAATGGCGTCGCGTTTCCCCGCCCGCAGGAGTGCTTCCATGTCGCCCGAGCCCACCCCAGCCGTGCAGCCGTCCGCCGCAGCCAGCCCGCGAACCGCCTGGATTCCCCTGCCCGCCCGCACCTGCCTCACCGCCCGCGGCAAGGACGCGGTGACGTTCGTGGACCACTTCACCACGGCCGCCGTCACGCGGCTCGAGCCGGGCGTATGCTGCGCGGGCTTCTTCACCGACGCCCGCGGCGCGGTGCTCGCCCTGACCTCGATCATGCGGACCGCCACGGGTCTGTGGATCGACGCCGCGGCCGACGTCGCGGCGTCGCTCCGCGACCACCTCGAGCACTATCACATCCGCGAAGACGTCGAGCTGACCGACGAGTCGGCCGCGCGGGCGAGCTTCCTGCTCATCGGTCCTGGTGCGGAAGCCTGGCTCGCCAGCCATGGCTCGGGAGCCCGACCGCCGCAGCCGCTCGCGCATGGTGGCATGCAGCTTGGCGAGATCACGGCCGCCGTCGCGCGGCCAACGTGGTGCGGCACCGACGGCTTTCTCGTGCAGGTGGCGGCCGCAGACGGCCCCCGGCTCGCGGCCTGGCTCGACGCCGCGGCGCTGCCGCGGGCCGATGCCGCGACTGCCGATGCGGTGCGGATCGAGGCCGGCTGGCCCGATCCGGCCGACATCCTCCCCAAGTCGCTCCCGCAGGAACTCGACGGCGACGCGCGGGCGATCTCGTTTACCAAGGGCTGTTATCTGGGGCAGGAGACCGTGGCCCGCATCGACGCGCTCGGCCACGTGAACCGCCGGCTCGTCGGCCTCACCACGGCGCGGGCCGTGCCGGCCGGCGCCGAGGTCCGCTGCGGCGGCGCGCCAGTGGCACGGATGACCTCGACCTGCTTCTCGCCGCGGCTCGCCGCGGGACTCGGGCTCGCGATCGTGCCGCTGAAGGCGCTGGCGGGCGACCAGCCGCTCGACGTCGGTGGCGAGCCGGCGCAGGTCGTGCCGCTGCCGCTGCCGGCCGTTTCCGTCGCGGCCGAGGAACTGCTGCTCGAGGCGCGCCGATTTCGCGTGGTGCGGGTCCCGCAGCCGTGCGCCGACGGCAGCGTCGCGTCGCGGGAGGTCGTGGTCCACCCAGGCAGCGTGGTCGTCGTCCCGCTGGTCGCGCCCGATGAGGTGTGCCTCGTCGAGGTCGTGCGGGTGGCGGTCGGCGACACGCTCGTGGAGCTGCCCGCGGGCACGCTCGACCGCGCGGAGCCGCTGGCGGCCGCCGCAGCCCGCGAGCTCGCCGAGGAGACCGGATATCGGGCGGGCACGATCGAGGCGGCGGGATCCTTTTGGATGTCGCCGGGCATCCTCCGCGAGCGGATGCATCTGTTCGTGGCCCGGGATCTCGTGGCCGGGCCGCAGGCCCTCGAGCCCGGCGAGCAGATCCGCACGCGACACGTCGCCTGGGCGGAGGCGGTCGCCATGTGCCGCGACGGCCGGATCGAAGACGCCAAGACGATCGCCGGCATCCTCCTGCTCGACGCCCGCCGGCGGGCCGGAGCCTGATCGCCCGGGCAACGACGGTCAGGGCGGGGTTGCCCGTGCCCCGGGAGCCGGCGTGGCTGACCAGCGCAGCCATGGATGGCGGAGCGCAGGCAGCCTCGAGAGAGCGGAGGCCTGGAAGGCCGAAGCGAACGTCCGGCGATGGGGCATGGGCAGCCCCGACCCGCGTCACACATGAGGTTCAAGTGTGCCGCGTGTCAGGCATCCGGGGCCGGCGCCGGTTCCGCCCGCCGGTCGAGCAGGAACAGCAGGCCGCCGACGAGGCCCGTGAGAATCGCCCCCAGGCCCCACAGCAAGGCCACCGCGATCGCCTGGTCCTTGGCGACGCCGTACTTGCCCAGCAGCATCTCCATGGCGTTCTCCCGCATGCCGAAGCCGCCGATGCTCACCGGCAGCACCATCAGCAGCGCCACCAGCGGCACGACGGAGAACCAGACCACCAGCGGCAGCTCGACCTGCAGTGTCCGGGCCATCAGCGCCACGACCACCGCGCCTCCCATCTGCACGAGGAAACTCCAGCCCACGGCCTGCGTGATGAGCAGCGGCCGCTGCTGATAGGGAAGCAACTGCGCGAGGAAGGCCCGGGCCCGATGCGACTCCGGCAGCAGGTTCATGATCCGGTCGATCGACTGCAGCCCGAGCCAGAAGGCGACGAGGACGCCGGCCAGCAGCACCAGGGCCACGCCCAGCGCAGCGGCGAGACCGAGGCGATACTCACCGGTCGCCAGCGCCGTGCCGGCCAACACGCCGAGCGCGGCCAGGCCGGTAAGCCGGTCGGCGAGCACCGAGCAGCCGGCAAGCAGGCGGCGCGAGGTTGTGTCGCCGACGCGATAGGCCTTGATCACGTCGCCGCCGATCGACGACGGCAGGCAGAGGCTGAAGAACATGCCTTCGAAGAACCGCCAGATGAAGAACCGCCGCGGCCGCAAGAAGCCCAGCGGCCGGGCCAGCGCCGCCCAGCGGACCCCCGCGATCACCTGGACGAGCACGCTGGCCGCCAGGCCGGCCAGCCACCACTTCCAATGGGCGTTCCGCAGATGCCCGCTGAGGTCGGACCACTTCACGTCCCGCACGGCGTAGGCCATCAGGGCTCCCGTCGCCGCCAACCGCAGCACGAGATTCAGCCACGGCGGCAGCCGCCGGTGGGCTGGCGGCGGATCGGCGACGTTCGAAGCGTCCATGGGCGGCGGCCTGCGCGCGGGGAAAATCGGCGGTACCCTACACCAAAACGCCACCCCGGACCCAGATGACATGCCGGCCGCAGCCTTGCCGTCGTGGACGGAAGTCTTTCCGTGGGCTGAAACGGCGATCCTGGCCTGCGGCTTCGTGTGGGGGGCGATGCTGGGGAGCTTTCTCAACGTCGTCGTGCATCGCGTGCCGCGGGGGGCATCGGTCGTCCACGGCCGCTCGCGGTGCCCGCGTTGTGGTGCGGCCGTCCGCCCCCGCGACAACGTGCCCGTAGTCGGCTGGCTGCTCTTGCGCGGCCGCTGTCGCGACTGCGCGGCGCCGATCTCGGCCCGGTATCCGCTCGTCGAGGCCGGCTGCGGCCTGCTCCTGACGGCGATCGCGGCCGTGGACCTCGTCTCTGGCGGTGTCGATCGCATCCTGGTGCGAGGCGAGTGGCTGCCATGGGCGCAGTTTGCCTTCCACGGCATCACGGCCCTGACGCTCGTGGCCTGGGTGCTGATCGCGGCGGCCGGCAGCCGGGTGCCGGGCACCGCGGCCCTGGGGGCGGTGATCGCTGCCGGTCTGGCGGCCGTCGCCGTGCCGGCAGTCCTGCCCTGCGGGGTGCTGCCCGCTGGCGGCACCTGGCCGGCGGGGCAGCCGCGCCTGGCCGCCCTCGTCGCATGGGCAGCGGGCACCGCGGCGGGATGGGTGGCGAGTGGCGGAGCGCAGAGCCGCTCGCAGGCGGCCGTCACGCTCCTCGGCGCCGCCTGCGGCTGGCAAATGGTGGCGGTCGTGATGGCCGTGACGGCGGCAGGCCGGCTCGGCCGGCGGTGGGCCGAGCGGATTACCGCGCGGCCGTGAACGCACGCGGGAAATCGCCGTGCCGCGCGGGTATGATGGACGAGTCGGTGCAGAGAAGATCCCCATGGCCAAACTTCAGCCCCTTTTGCAAACCGCACCGCCCCGGGCTGCCGCGCCGGCGCCGGCTGCGGTGTTCCCGGATCTCGACGAGCCCTTTCTCGTCGGCTGCCGGCGGCGGGCGGCGGAGTTCGCGACCGACATGCGCATGCCCGAGCAGCGGCTCGCCTGGCTGGTGATCGGCATCCTGACGCCGCTGCTGATCTACAGTTACTGGCCCGGCCTGTTGAACGCCAAATCGAGCTGGAACAATCCCCAGTATTCCCACGGCTGGATCGTGCCGCTGTTCGCGGCGGGGCTGCTCTTCTGGTGGCGGCAGCCCGTGCAGCCAGTGGCGCTTTCGGCACGCCTGGCCGGAATGGGCCTGCTCGTCGGGAGTTTCGCGCTGCGGCTGTGGTGCGCGAGCTACCGGATCGTCACGATTGACATGTACACGTTCGTGCCCGCTCTGGCCGGCGTGTTTCTGCTTGCCGGTGGCTGGCAGATGTTTCGCTGGGCCTGGGCCCCGGTGGCCTTCCTGATCTTCATGTATCCCCTGCCGGACGAGGCAACGCGGTACCTGCTCGGCCCCCTTCAAACCTTGGCCACGATTGTCAGCACGTTTGCGTTGCAGACGCTCGGCTATGACGCCTGGCGATCGGGCAACATCATCGATGTCAGCGGGCATGCGCTCAACGTCGTGGATGCCTGTGCGGGGCTGCGGATGCTCACGATCTTCGTCGCCCTGTCCGTGGCCCTCGTGCTCGTCGGTGGCCGGAACTGGTGGGAGAACGCGGTCGTCATCGCCGGTGCCGTGCCGATCGCGCTGTTGGTCAATGCGGTGCGGATCACGACGGCCGGGATTCTCCACGTCCACGCCGACGAGGACTTTGCCGAGCACTTCCACGACAGCACCATTGCCGGCGGCCTGATGATGGTGCTCGCTTTGGCGATGCTGTTCGGTTTGCAGCAGTTGCTGGCGAGCCTGTTCGTGGCGGAGGACGCCGCCCCGGCGGTCGTGACCGCGCCCCGTGCCGGCCTGCACGCCGGTAATCCCGCGGTTTCCGCAGCCCGGAAGGCCCCGGCGTTCCCCGCGATTGCCCAGTCGGGAACTGCCGAAAAAGTAAGCTAGACTAAACGGCCGGCGGTTCGGCGTGGGCTGGGAGGCCTCCGCCTGCATAGGGAGATGATGAGACTGCGGTGACATGAACGACTCACACCCGTCAACCGAAGGCACGCAGCGGGCGACGTCCGACGCGGAACGCGCTTCCGCGGGCGTGTTGGCGCCCATCCGCGACACCGGCCTGGCTCCGGTGCAGCCGCAGTATTTCCCGCCGGCCTACGGCTCGGCGGGTGATCCGCTCGCCGGTGGTATTGACTACAAGCGGGCGTGGCATGCGTTTCGGCGGCGCTGGCTGCCGGCGGCGGCCCTGGGGCTGGTCGCCGCCACGGCCCTGGCGGTGCCGATCTGGCTGTTCATGCCCAAGGGTTTCGAGGCGGTGGCCTGGCTGCGGGTCCGCGACAAGACGGGGATGTTCGGCGGCGGGGGCCGCGACAATGCCGAGTACGAGTCGTATCGCAAGACGCAGGTGCAGCTCATCAAGAGCCCGTTCGTTCTCACGTCGGCCCTGCGACGGCCCGGGGTCTCGGACCTCAAGACGCTCCAGGACGAAAAGCAGGACCAGGTCGGCTGGCTGGCCCGGAACATCCAGGTTTCCGCCCCGATGGAGTCGGAGGTGCTCCAGGTCCGGCTCCGCGGTGAGAGCGCGAGCGACGTGACAATGATCGTCAATGCGGTCACGCAGGCCTATCTGAGCGACGTCGTCAACAAGGAGAAGGCGGACCGCCTCGAGCGCCGCGACACCATCGAGCGGCAGTACAAGCAGAACATGACCGAGGTCCGCCGGCGGCGGGACGAATACAACAATCTGGCGAAGACGCTCGGCGCCAGCGACAGCATCGAAGTCGCCACCCAACGCAGCCTGCTCCTCGACCACCTGGGCACGCTGCGGGCCCAAATGACGTCGATGCAGCGCGATCTTTCAGTCCTCGATGCCGAGCTCGCCGTGCTCGACGCCAAGGCCCGCGGCGACATCCGCGACGAAGATGCCGTTCCCAACGACATGCTCGATGCCATGCTCGCCCGCGACCCGATGATCGCGGAACTGCGCGACCGGCTGGCGATTCTCGACGAGGCGATGACTTTCCAGGCCGAGCGAAGCGCCCGTGGGGCCAACGATCCAGCCGTGAAGCGGCTGGAATCGCAACGGGCGAGCCTCATGGAGCGGATCAGGGAGCGGGGCGCGGAGTTGCGGCCGCAGGTCATCGCTCAGATGTCGCTCGACGCCGCGGGCCGCCGCTCCGGCGCCGCCGACGGCCCGGGCGTGCTGCGGATGCGGCGGCAGCTCACGACTCAGGAACTGGATGTGAAGACGAAGGAGTTCGACAAGGTCGCCAAGGAGGTCACCGAACTCGGCCAGGCCAATGCCGACCTCTCGGCCCGACGCTCGGAGATCGAGCAACTCGAGAAGGTGACCGAGCAGATGGGCATGCAGCTGCAGGCCTCGGAGGTCGACATCGCCATGCCGGCCCGCGTGGAACTGATCGAGGAGGCGAGCGTGCCGGAAGGCAGCGACGAGCTGTTCCGCATCATGCTCACGATCCTCGCCGGTCTCGGCGGGCTCGGGCTCGGGTCCGGCGCCGTGGTGGTCTTCGAATACCTCCGCGATCGGGTGAGCACGGCGGAGGAGATCTCCCAACGGGTCGGCGTGCGTGTGGTGGGCACCCTGCCGCAGGTGTCCCGGTCGCGAAAGCGGTCGACCGCCGGCGAGATGGCCGAGAGCGTCGACGGAGTGCGGGCCGTGATCTCGCAGACCGGTCGCGAGGCGCCCAAGGTGATTCTCGTCACCAGTGCCGTGGGGCACGAGGGCAAGACGACGTTCGCCGCCCAGCTCGCCGCCAGTCTGGCCCGTTCCGACAAGCGCACGCTCCTTCTCGATGGCGATCTGCGGCATCCCAACGTCCACCTGGCGCTCGAACTCGACCTGCGGGCCGGCCTGCCGGAACTGCTGCGCGGCGAGATCGGCAACGACGAGGCGGTGCAGCCGACGGCCATCGAGGGGCTGTTCGCCGTCACCGGCGGCACCTGCGACTACGCGGCGATCACCGCCTTGTCACGACCGGAGCTTGCCAAGGTGATCAAGGGCTTCCGGGAGTCGTTCGATCACGTCGTGATCGACGCCGGTCCCGTGCTCGCCTTCGCCGACGCCCTGCTGCTCGGCCAGTTGAGCGACGTGGCCCTCGTGGCCACGATGCGGGACGTGAGCCGCGTGCCGGCCGACTCTTCGTCGCGGCGATTCTACGCGTCGTCGCTGCCGAGTTGACGACGGCCCGCGATCGGACGCCAGCAACGGGAGTGGGTGCGATGAATCCGATGGCGATACTCCCCGGCGGCGTGGGCACGCGGCCTGCGGTGGAGCCGCAGCAGGCGCCGGCGGAAAGTCCGCGGTCGGCGGGCTGGGCGACCCTCGCCGCGGCGGTGGTGCTCGTGGCGGTAGTGACCGTGCTGCAGGGGATGTGGACGGATCGCTGGGGCAACCGGAACGTCGGCGCCGCGTTGCAGCGGGACGCCGCGATCCTGGAGCGGGTGTTTCCCGACCGGTTTGGCGACTGGGAGTTCGAGAAAGAGTTGGAGTCGGATCCCAAGGAGCTCGAGCGGGCCGGCGCGGTTGGGCACATCTCCCGGCTGTACCGCAACGTGCGGACGAAAGGCCGCGTCTCGGTCTTCATGGTCTGCGCCACGCCGCACGACGCCTCCGGTCACACGCCCGACCGCTGCTACCCGGGCGCCGGCTTCGAGATTGGTGAGTCGGAGCATCGCCAGACCGTGCCACTGGACGACGGACGCAAGGCCGAGACCTTCACCGGAACGTTCCGCAAGCAGGGGCAGACGCTCCGCGTGTTCTGGACCTACGGCGTGGACGGGAAGTGGGTGGCACCGCAGATCGCCCGCATCGAGCTGGCCGGTACGGACGCCGTCTACAAGCTCTACGCCATCATCGACGAGACGCGGATCAAGACCGCCCAGTCGATGCAGGAATGCCTCGGTTTCCTGGCCGCACTCTTGCCGGCACTCGACCAGGCGGTGGCGGCAGCCCGGGTGGCGGACAAGCCGGCCGCGGCAGCCGAACCGGCCGCCGCGCAGGCCGCGGCGGCGGCCCGCGGCTGAAATGGCCTGTTTTCCCCGACAATTCGGCTTGTGGATTACGGGCGGAACGGTATCGTCACGGGTCGGCGAGCCAGGCACCAGGCCGGTGCCGTGAGCGAATCGTGTCCACCACAGGAGGGTCAGTCGTGTCGCTGAATTCAAAGCGGGCTTTGGTCACGGGCATCACCGGCCAGGACGGCTCTTATCTCGCCGAACTGCTCCTCGACAAAGGCTACGAGGTCCATGGGCTCGTCCGCCGCTCCAGCACCTTCGGTACGCAGCGGATCGAGCATCTGTATCGCGACATCCACGAAGTGGAGCGGCCGCTGGTTCTGCACCACGGTGACATGGCCGACGGCAACGGCCTCGCCCGGCTGATCCGCGAGATCCGGCCCACGGAGGTCTACAACCTCGCCGCCCAGAGCCACGTCCGCGTGAGCTTCGACCAGCCGACCTACACCGCCGACGTCACCGCCGTCGGCACCCTCCGGCTCCTGGAGGCAATCCGCGACTTCCAGGACGCCGTCGGCTACCAGATCCGCTTCTACCAGGCCTCGAGTTCGGAGATGTACGGCAAGGTGGTGGAGACGCCGCAGTCGGAGACGACGCCCTTTTATCCGCGGTCGCCGTACGGCGTGGCCAAGCTCTACAGCCACTGGATCACCGTCAACTACCGCGAGAGTTACGGCCTCCACGGCTCCTGCGGCATCCTCTTCAATCACGAGAGCCCGCGGCGCGGCGAGACCTTCGTGACGCGGAAGATCACCCGGGCCGCGACCCGCATCAAGCTCGGCCTGCAGAAGAAACTCTATCTCGGCAACCTCGACGCCAAGCGGGACTGGGGCTTCGCCGGTGACTACGTCGAGGCGATGTGGCTGATGCTCCAGCAGGACGAGGCCGACGACTATGTGATCTCCACCGACGAGACCCACTCCGTCCGCGAGTTCTGCGAGAAGGTGTTCGGCCGGCTCGACATGGACTATCGCGACTTCGTGGAGATCGACCCGCGGTACTTCCGGCCGGCGGAGGTGGATCTGCTGCTGGGCACATCGCAGAAGGCCCGGAAAAAGCTGGGCTGGAAGCCGCGGGTCTCGTTCGACGAACTGGTGGCGCTCATGGTCGAGTCGGACCTGGATCTGGCCCGCAAGGAGCAGGTGCTGCTGACGGCCGGCCATGACGTCAGCCTGCCGAACCGCTGAGGCAGGAAGCGTCGCATCATGCTGGACCTGGCGGGCAAGCGGATCGTGGTCACCGGCGGGGCCGGGTTCCTCGGCCAGGCGGTGTGCCGCGTGCTGGCCGGCCGCGGCGTCGCGCCGGAGCGAATCTTCGTGCCGCGACGGGCCGACTACGATCTGACCGCGGAAGCGGCCGTGGAGCGGCTCTACGACGACGCCCGGCCCGACGTGGTCATTCATCTCGCCGCCGAAGTGGGCGGCATCGGCGCCAACATGGCCCATCCCGGTCGGTTCTTCTACGCCAACATGGCGATGGGGCTGCACCTCGTCGAGCACGCCCGCCGGCGCGGCCTCGCCAAGTTCGTCCACACCGGCACCGTCTGCGCCTACCCCAAGCACTGCCCGATCCCATTTCGGGAAGATGACCTCTGGAACGGCTATCCCGAGGAGACCAACGCCCCCTACGGCGTCGCGAAGAAGGCGGTCTTCGTGATGCTCGACGGCTACCGCCGCGAATACGGCCTGCACAGCGCCGTCACCGTGCCGGTAAACCTCTACGGCCCGGGCGACAACTTCGACCCGGCTTCGAGCCATGTCATCCCCGCCCTGATCCGCAAGTGCGAGGAGGCCCGGCTGGCGCACGCTCCCGAAGTCGTCTGCTGGGGCACGGGCACGGCGACGCGGGAGTTTCTCTACGTCGACGACGCGGCCGAGGGAATCGTGCGGGCCGCTGAGGTGATGGACGAGCCGGTGCCGATCAACCTCGGCGGCGGCCTGGAAATCCCGATCCGTGACCTGGTGGTGAAGATAGCCGCAGCCTGCGGCTATGCCGGGCGGATCGCCTGGGACGTGACCAAGCCCGACGGCCAGCCGCGCCGCGGGCTCGACATCTCGCGGGCCCGGAAACTCCTCGGCTGGGAGCCGCGGCAGGATTTCGACACGGGCCTCGCGAAGACGGTGGCCTGGTGGCGCGAGCAGACGGCCGCGGGCGGTTGAAAACCACCCCGGGCGGCCGGAGAATCGCGTCTTTCCAGCCGCGTCCTCCCGCTCGAAAGGCCCGCCCATGTCCGCCGCCGCCGCGTTTCGCACCGAGTCCGACAGCATGGGGGAGGTGCGGGTGCCCGCCGACCGCTACTGGGGCGCCCAGACGGAACGGTCGCGTGACAACTTCAAGATCGGCGTCGACCGCTTCCAGTGGGGTCGAGCCGTGAAGAAGGCGCTCGGAATCCTGAAGAAGTCGGCGGCCCTGGCCAACGGAGAGCTGGGGCAGCTGCCGCCCGCCACGGTGCGGCTGATCGTGCAGGCGGCCGACGAGGTGATCGCCGGCACGCTCGACGACCACTTTCCGCTGGTCGTGTTCCAGACCGGCAGCGGCACGCAGTCGAACATGAACGCCAACGAGGTGATCTCCAACCGCGCCATCGAGATCGCCGGCGGCACGATGGGCTCGAAGAAGCCCGTCCATCCCAACGACGACGTCAACCGTGGCCAGTCGTCGAACGACACCTTCCCCACGGCCATGCACATCGCGGCCGTCGAGGTGATCCACGACCGGCTCCTGCCGGCGGTCCGGCAGCTCCGCGACGTCTTTCTCGCCCTGGAGAAGAAGCACGCCGACCTCGTGAAGATCGGCCGCACCCATCTCCAGGACGCCACGCCGATCACGCTCGGCCAGGAGATCTCCTCGTGGCGGGCCCAGCTCGACGACCGGATCGCCGGCATCGAGCGGGCCCTGCCGGGCCTCTACGAGCTGGCGATCGGCGGCACGGCCGTGGGCACGGGGCTCAACGCCCATCCCCGGTTCGGTGACCTGGCCGCGAGCCGCATCGCCCAGGAGACGGGGCACCCCTTCGTTTCGGCGCCCAACAAGTTCGCGGCGTTGGCCGCCCACGACGCGCTGGTGGAGGTGAGCGCCGCCGAGCGCGGCCTGGCGATGGCGCTGCTCAAGATCGCCAACGACATCCGCTGGCTGGCCAGCGGCCCGCGGTGCGGCATCGGGGAAATCGCGATCCCGGAGAACGAGCCGGGCAGTTCGATCATGCCGGGCAAGGTGAACCCCACGCAGTGCGAGGCGATGACGATGGTCTGCGCCCAGGTGTTCGGCAACGATGCGGCCGTCGCCTTCGCGGGCAGCCAGGGCAACTTCCAGCTCAACGTCTACAAGCCGGTGATGATCCACAACGTGCTCGAGAGCGCCGATCTGATCGCCGACGCCTGCGATTCGATGCGGATTCACTGCGCCACCGGCATCGAACCGAACCTGGCCCGGATCAAGCACCACCTCGACGACTCGCTGATGCTCGTCACGGCCCTCAACACCCACATCGGCTACGAGAAGGCGGCGAAGATCGCCAAACAGGCCCATGTCGAGGGCACGAGCCTCAAGGAGGCGGCCGTGGCCTTGGGCTACGTCACGCCCGAGCAGTACGACGCCTGGGTCGTGCCGGTGGAGATGACGCGGCCGCTGCCGGCCTGACGCAGGGGGCGGGACGCCCGCCGACTGCCGGGCGAATGGACGCCCGGTGGTGGGGTCGGGGCCGCCCATCTGGTAGATGCTGTGTTGTTTCCAGGAAGCCCCGGGTGGCAACCCGGGGACACCGGGAACGAAAACCACCCCGCCGTCCATGCGGCATGACTGCACACGATTTCCCACTTCGAACCCGCATCGCATGGCACCCGGGAAGGGATGCCACCCGGAGTCCCCGGGCTCCCGCCCGGGGCTTCTTGTGTGAGCGCCAGGCCCGGAGGGCCGGGCTAACCGGCAGCGGGCGCAGGCCCGCCAAGCGAACCGCGGCACGAGGCCGCGGGTTTGCGTGCAGAATGCTCCCGGGCTCCCGCCCGGGGCTTCTTGTGTGAGCGCCAGGCCCGGAGGGCCGGGGTAACCGACAGCGGGCGCAGGCCCGCCAAGCGAACCGCGGCGAGCAGCCTGCCAGGTCAGTCGAGGGCGATGTCTTCGAGACGGAAAGCTTCGATCACCGTGCGGGTGGCGATCACGATGAAGCCGTCGTTGCCCTCGCGATATCCGCCGAGGCCGGTGACCGCCGCGCCGTGTCGGTAGGTGTCGACCACGCGGCCGTCGGCCCAGGCCACGGTGACCGCGCCGTCGGGAGCGGCGATCAGCCACTGGCGGCGCGGTGTGCCGAGCAGGTCGGCCCAGGCGATCGGCTCGACCGATGCGTCCCGATGGACGCCGTCGGCGAGCGGCAGTTCCCAGGCCGCCGTGCCGTCGGCGTCGATGCCGATCGCGACGTTGTGGCCGACGCCCGTGCCCGCCATGCCGATCGCCGCCCAGTGGCCGTCGGGCGCGACCGGGCCCGTGGCGACCGACCGCAGCCGCCAGGCGCCGACAGCCAACCGCGCGGCGGGGCGGCCCGCGAGCGAGAGCGGCAGGATCCGACCGTCACCGGCCACGCACCACAGTCCCCGGGCGTCGTCGGCGGGCGGTCCGCCCGCGAGGTCGAGCACCGCGGCTGGTGACCGCTCCTCCCAGAGCCGCGTGCCGTCGAGTGCCGCCGCCTGCACGCCGCCGGTGCCGCTCGAGCCGACGACGATCTCCAGCGTGCCGTCGCCATCGGTGTCGAGGAGCTGCGCCGTGGAGATGCCGTCGGGCGGCCCGGCCTCCGGCGGCGGAAACGTGCCGCGGAGCTTCCACTCGGCGTCGAACACGAACACGTGGCGACCGCCTCGGGCGCCGCCCAGCCACCAGCGCTGCCCCTCTCCATCCACGCCCGTCCGCAGGAACCGGACCGCCGCGCCGGCCGGGATCGGCAGTTCATGCCGGCCCGCCACGGCCCCGGCCGCGTCGAGTTCCACGACCTCCCGCCAGCCGTCGAGCACCACGATCCGCGGCTCGTCGCCGCCGCCGTGGGCCGCGTCGAGGCAGACGAGATTGCCGGGGAGCGCCACGTCGGCCGCCCGCCAGGCCCGGGCGAGTTTGAACCGCACCGGCTGCCGCCGCGGCGCGATCAGCGTCTCGGGCAGCGGCTCGATCGTGCCCATGCCGTCCCCGGCCGCCTGCGCGAGCCGCTCCTTGTATTCCCGCAGCCGCGCTGCGTGGCGGTCGCGGCCCAGGCGGGCCACGTCGCCGCCGCCGGCCGTTGCCGCCAGGGCGGCCGCCACGTCGAAGGCAAGCAGATTGTCGTCGCCGACGATCACGTCGGCCACCGTGCCGTCGCCGCCGAGGATCACCGTCGCAGGAAACTCGCGGATGCCCAGCGCATCCGCCGCCTCGGCCCGTGGATCACGCATCGGCGTGCCCACGCCGCCGTACTCGGCGAGCTGCTTCCGCAGTTTGCCCGCCGCGCCGGCTGCCTCGTCCACGCTCACCGCCAGGTGCCGGACCTCGAGCGGCGGCACGCCCGCCGCACGCCGGGCGTCACGAAACCGGGCGATGCCCGCGGCCACCTGGGGCATCGTGCGGGTCGCCGGCTCGCAGCCGGTGAAGAAGAACTCGATCACCGCCGGGGACCCGGCCAAAGCGTCGCGGTCCACGGCCTTGCCGTCGAGCCCGGCTAGTGAAAAGGGCTCCGCGCGGCGGCCCACCAGCGGGCTGACGGGCCGCGGCGGCCGCAGGGGCTCGAGCCGCGGCACCGCCGCCGCTCCGGTCGGCACTTCGAAGGCGAAGGCTTCCGCCGGCGGCGCGGCCGCGAACGATGCGCCGACGAAGTCCACGACCACCGACACGCCCGTCACGGCCCCCGACTGCCGCGACAGCAGTTCGGCGTAGGCGTCGGTGGGCACCTTCATCCGCCGCAGCAGGTTCGTCCGCCGGTCGATCCACAGCGTCAGCGTGCCGTCGGGCTTCGGGATCTCCACGCGGGCGCAGGGATGGCCGTCGATCGTCTCCGTGGCCGCGATCCGCGGCGGCCCGCTGGCGTCGCCGAGGATCAGCTCGACGGTGTCGTCGGCCAGCAGGAGGGGCAGTTGGGTCGGGCAGCCGGCCTCGCCCGCGGAGAGCGTGCTCCGCAATTCGCGGTCGGCGAACAGCTGGTCGAGCCCGAGCGGGCTGTGCACCTGCTCCGTCAGCACCTGCCCCGGGATGCCCCCGACCGCGGCGCGCAGCGTGCGGCCGTCGGCCACGATGCGGGCGTCATAGGCCTCGATGCGGATCGTGTCGGGCCGCGCGAAGGCCACCCGGAAGGGATGCGTCTCCTCGCTGCTGCCGTCTCCGCGACTGCGCACGACCGTGACCCGGGCATCATCGGCATAGTGATCGGCGGCGCGATAGGCGCGGCCCATGGCCTCGACCAGACCGCGGGCATCTTCGCCGCAGCCGGTGAGGCAGGCGGCCAAACAGGCGAGCACGCTGAAGACCGGCGCAAATTGACGGCGGAAGCGACGCATGCCGGCATCTTGGCTGAAAGCCCGGCGGCGCGGCCAGAGCATTCTGCGGGGCCGTCCGCTCGCTACAATTTCCTGATTCCTGCCGTGCTTTCCCGCCCTCCACCCGAACTTCGTTCTCACACTCGCTTGCCAACGATCACGCTCGACTACGGCGCGGACGATCCGCTCGTCCTGGAGACGGAGGAGGGTGGCCTCGTGACGGAGTGTCGCGGTCCCGCCGGCGTCGCCGGACAAGCCGCCCGCGACCGGGTGGCCGCGGCCCTGGCGGCGCCGCTGCACGGCCCGCCGCTGGCGGCCCACGTGGTGCCCGGAGACAGGGTGGCCGTGGCGGTGTCAGGAGCTGTGCCGCAGACGGCGGCCGTCGTCGCGGCGGTCGTCGCCGGCCTGTGCGCCGCGGGCGTGGAGGCCGACGCGATTCAGGTCCTACATGCGGGCGGGGTCGCTCCTGCGGGCGGGGCCGAGTTCGACGCCACGGTCGATGCGGCCACCTCCTATCTCGCCGCCGACGAGGCCGGCACGCCGCTGTATCTCGCCCGGCAGCTCGTCGACGCCGACGTCGTCGTCACCGTCGGCGAGTGGGGCTGGGACGCGGCCCTCGGCGGCCGTTCGCTCGCGGGGGAGCTGTGGCCCGTCTTTTCCCGCCGGTCAGCCGCCGAGCGACTGACGGTCGATCTGGCCCGCCGCGGCCGACTCGCACTGCCCGATTGGAACGCGCGGAGGCACGACATCTCCTGGCAACTGGGCGTGTGTGCGAGCCTGCGGCTGGTGGCCGGCCGGGCCCACAGTCTCCACACCGCCGCCTTCGGACTGCCCGACGAGGCAAGCCGCTCGGCGCGGACGGCCGCCCGGGCCTGGTGCCCCACGATCGACGAGCCCGTGGAACTGGCCGTCGCTTCGATCTCCGATCCCCGGTCCTTCGCGGCGGTCACGACGGCGCTGGCCGCCGCGGCTCGCGTCACGCGTCCCGACGGCACGATCTGCGTCGCCTGCCGGGTGGCCGCGGCCCCGGGCATCGTCTTTCAGCGGTGGCGGCAAGGCGCCCCCCTCGAACGGCTCGTGCACGAGGCGGTGGCCACCCGCGACCCCTCGTTGGTGGCCGACGCCCTCCAAGCCCGGCTCTTTGCCAGGGCCCTCGGCGACCGCCGGCTCGTGCTGCTTTCCGACATCGAGGAGGCCGCCGTCGAGGACCTCGAGTTCGGGTTCGCCGCCGGCCCCGAGGCGATCGAGCGACTCGTCGAACGCGCCGACAGTGTGGTCATCCTCCACGAGGCCGATCGGATGCTGCCCCAGGCCGACCGCTGATCAGTGGTCCGCGAACGGCACAAAAAGCCCCCGGCGGGAGCCGGGGGACTCCGGGTCGCATCTCATCCCGGGTGCCATGCGATGTGGGTTTGAACCGGGCAATTGCGTGCCGTCATCCGGCATGGACGGCGGGGTGGCTTTCATGCCCGGTGTCCCCGGGTTGCCACCCGGGGCTTCTCGTGTGCGTGCCAGGCCCGGAGGGCCGGGTTGATTCAAGCGGGCGGCGGCCCGCCAAGCGAACCGCGGCACGACGCCGCGGGTTCGCGTGCATCATGCTCCCGGGTTCCCACCC
>JAJTED010000050.1 GCA_021300535.1 Planctomycetaceae bacterium
CGAGAGGCGGCGGCGGGCCATGTTCGACCGCGGCTTCGTGGGGCCGCACGCGATCAGTCAGGCGATGCTCTTCAATTCCCACCCCACCGGCAAGATGATCGCCGACGAGCGCCTGGAAGCGCTGACCGCGGAGGGGGGCATCCAGATGTGCGGCAATGCGCAGAACTGCGTCGCCGTGTGCCCGAAGAAGATCCCGCTCACGCGGTCGATCGCCCGCGCCGGCCGTGCCGCCACCGTGTGGGCGATCAAGAAGCTCTTTGACCGCTGACGGCCGGCTGCCCGCCTGGAGGGCCGTCGCCGCTGGTATCACCAGGGCCCTCCGGGCCTCGCGCTCACACAAAAAGCCCCCGGCGGAAGCCGGGGGACTCCGGGTTGCGTGCCTGCCCGCGTGCCATGCGATGCGGGTGCGACCCGGGAAAGCGTGAGCAGACGTGCGGCATGGACGATGGGATGGTCTTCGTGCCCGGTGTCCCCGGGCTCCCGCCCGGGGCTTCTTGGAACGGACATGGGATCGATTCCCTCCGCAAAGCTTTGGCGGCGCCGTGTTGGCTGCCCGCCTGGAGGGCGGGCCCTTGGGAGCCGGCGGCGGCCGGCCAAGCAATGCGAGGCAGGATACCGATGCTTGCCGTGAACCAACATCGGCAGGACGCCGACGCTTGCCGTGAAGCCCTTATTACGGCCCGATTTGCCGCTGCGGAGGCGGCATGGTACGGTTTGGGGGTCGTAGGGGTGGCCGTCTTCAACGCCGCCCACATGGGGTTCGCCGCGCGGGCAACAGGATGCCCGCAGCCTCGAGCGAGCCCGGCTGCGTGAAGAAGGATTGAGGACACCGAGTGTTTGTTGAAAAAAGGGCACGCCGCCCGGCGGAGTTGGGCAGGGCGGCCGTGGAGAATGAGCGAACCGCTGCGGGCGTGCGGACGGAAAACGGCGACGGCGGGATCGAGACGCGGCAGGCTCCGCCCCGCCGCGAGGCTGCGGAGCGGCCGGTGGCCGTCGGCCAGTCGCAACAGGCCGAAACGCGGGGCTCCGCGCCCCAGGCGGCCAACGCCGAGGCCGTCGGCGGCGAGCCGGGGGGCAGCTTTCGCACGCTCGGCCTCTCCGCGGAGACGCTCGCCGCCGTCGAGCGGGCGGGATACACCGTGCCCACGCCGGTCCAGGCGGGGCTGATCCCGCGGGCCCTGGCGGGCGTCGACGTGCTCGGTCAGGCCCGCACCGGCACCGGCAAGACCGCGTCGTTCGTGCTGCCGATCCTGGAGCGGATGCGGCAGCCGGGCCGCGGCGGCGGGCCGCGGGCGCTGGCGCTGGTGCCCACCCGCGAACTCGCGGTGCAGGTCAAGGACGAGTTCGAGAAGCTCGCCCACGGCTCGGGCATCCACTGCGTCGCCGTCTACGGCGGCAAGCCCATCAAGGGGCAGATCGACAAGCTCGCCAAGCATCCCGCCGTGGTGGTCGGCACGCCGGGGCGGATCCTCGACCACATGAGCCGGGGCACGATCTCGCTCTCAGCGCTCGACATCGTCACGCTCGACGAGGCCGATCGGATGCTCGACATCGGGTTTCGGCCCGACATCGAGAAGATCCTGCGGCGCTGCCCGGAGAGCCGGCAGACGCTGCTCCTCTCGGCCACCGTGCCGCCGCCGGTGCAGAAGCTGGCCACGCGGTACATGCGCGACCCCGAGATCATGGACTTCTCCACCAACGAGCTGGCGGTGGAGACGATCGAGCAGCGCTACTTCACCGTCGATCCGACGCGGAAGTTCGAACTTCTGGAGAAGCTCCTGGAGCGGGAGCAGCCGCGGCAGGCGATTGTCTTCTGCCGCACGAAGCGGGGCACTGACAAGGTCCACGACAAGCTCGCCCGGCGCAGGTCGCGGCTGCCAGATGAGGTGGCCTGCATCCACGGCGACCTCGCTCAGAACGTCCGCGACCGGGTGATGCGGGCATTCCGCGACGGCACGGTGAAGATCCTCGTGGCCACCGACGTCGTGGGCCGCGGCATCGACGTGTCGAGCGTGTCGCACATCGTCAACTACGACATCCCGGAGTTCTGTGACGACTACGTCCATCGCGTCGGCCGCACGGGCCGCATGGGGCGGGAAGGCGTGGCCTTCACGTTCGTCGCGCCGGAGGAGGGATCCCAGCTGACGCGGATCGAGATGCGGATCGAGCGGCTCCTGCAGCGGGACGAGATCGCGGGCTTCGAGGCGTTCGATCAGCGGCCCCGGCCGGCGCCGGTCGAGATGGTGCCCACCGGTGGCTTCGGCCGCACGCTGCCGTCCGCCGAACAGGAGGCCGCCGAGCCGGCGAAGAAGCCAGCCGCATCGATGCTCGGCAAGGGCCGCGGACCGAAACGCCACCGACGGGCGCTGTAGCCTCCGGCAGCCATGGATGGACGCACGGCCCGAGCCGTCAAGCAGCAGTTGGAGAGCCTCGCCGACGCCGGGGTGATCGCGGTGCCCAAGGCGGGCCGCATGGTCGCGGCGGCCGCCGCCACGCCGCAGCATCCGGCTGCGGCCCGCGGGGGCGACCGTGACGCCGCCCGGTCGCTGGCAATTCTCCGTCAGGAAGTCGCCGACTGCACGCGGTGCGTGGAACTCGCCGGCACGCGGACGCAGACGGTGTTCGGATCGGGGCCTGCCGATGCCCGGCTGTGCTTCGTCGGCGAGGCGCCGGGAGCCGACGAGGATGCTGCGGGGGAGCCGTTCGTGGGCCGCGCCGGGCAGCTGCTCACGAAGATCATCGAGGCCTGCACGCTGAAGCGAGAAGAGGTCTACATTCTCAACGTGCTCAAGTGTCGGCCGCCGGGCAATCGCACGCCTCTTCCCGACGAGGTCGCCAACTGCCGCGGCTTCTTCGAGCGGCAGCTCGCCGCGATCGCCCCTGAGTTCATCTGCTGCCTGGGGACCACGGCCGCCCAGACCCTGCTGCAGACGACGGAGCCGATCGGCGTGTTGCGACGCCGCTGGTTCACGTTTGGGTCGGCCCGCGTGATCTGCACCTACCATCCCTCCTACCTCCTGCGAACTCCCGCGGCCAAGCGGGACGTCTGGGAAGACATGCAGATGCTGATGCGGGAAATGTGTTTGGGGGGGTGAGGCCAGGACTGCCCATGCCCCATCGCCGGACGTTCGCTGCGGACCTCCGGTCCTTCGCTCTCTCGGAGGCGTCGGCGCTCCGTTATCCATGCCTCCGCTGGCCGCCTACGCCGGCTCCTGGGGCATGGGCAGTCCTGGCCAACGGCAAAGTCGGCTGGGCACGCCGATCCCCGAGCCTCGCGGATGCGGGTTGCAGCCCTGCGGAAATGCCTCGGGGGACAGTTCAGGGGCAGGGGCCGGTTTTGCTGAAGATGACGGTCGTGACGGGCCGATGACACGGGCGGGGTTTGGTGGGGGGAACAGCCGCTGCGGGAGTCTTCCGCCCGGGCGGTGACGGCACGGCCGTCGCCGCCCCGGGCTGTTTCCTTGGGATGGGCAGGCGAACGATGCTGCAGGTATGGCCGGGATTCCCGCGTTCGCTGGCTGCCGGCGTGGCCTGTGCCGCCCTGTTCACGGTCGGCTGCACGATGTGCCCGGATCCCTACGACTACTCCGGTCCCGTGCCCAACGGTTCTGCGCCGCAAAACGACTTCCGCGCCCGCAGCAACGGCATCCTGCCGATCGGCGCGGCCCCGCAGCCGTTTCCCACGGTCGTGAAGGCCGCGCCGCAGCCGGTTCCCGAAGCGGCTCCGGTCGTCGAGCACCCTGTGGTGGCCGAGGCCGAGGACGACGTGCTGCGGCTCACGGCCGAAGTCCCGGTCGTTCCGGAGGTCGATGCCGGGGAGGCAGCCGCTCCCGAACCGGAGGCTCCGGTCGAGACCGCCGTGGCGCCCGATACCGATGCAGTTTCGAAGGAATCGTTGGAGCCGGAACCTGCGCCGCCGGTTGCCGAGCTCGTTCCCGAAGCGGTGCCGCAGCCCGTGCCCGTCGCGGCCGAGCCGCCGTTGCGGGAGACGCCCGGCTGGCGGACGCGCCGCTGATCGAGCCGGCGGTTCATGCCCGCGAGCGCCGGTGCGGCTCTCACCCCGGCTTCACCAGGCCCGGCTCGGGGATCCAACCGTCGGGCACGATCGCGTCCTTGGGCACCACCGCGACGCCGTCGCGGACGGTGAACCGGTCACTGTCGGCCGTCGTCTCCCACCCGTGCTCGTTGACGATCCGTGTGCGACGGCCGATGCGGACGTTCTTGTCCACGATCGCCCCCTCGATGATCGTGCCGTCGCCGATTCCCAGCGGCGGCAGGCCGCGGGAGGCGTCGGCGGCGAGGTCGTCGGCCGACTCGTAGAAGTCGTTGCCGAGGATCACCGAGTTGCGGATCACCACGTTCTTCCCGATCCGGCATCGCAAACCGATGACACTGTTCTCGATCACGGCCCCATCCCCGATCAGGCAGCCGTCGGACACGAGGCTGTGGCGGACGCTCGCGCCATCGAGCCGCGAGGGGGGCAGGAACCGGGCCCGCGAGTAGATCGGGGCCTCGGCCGAGGCGAGCTCGAACGGCGGGGCGGCGCCGGCCAGCTCGAGGTTGCACTGGTAGTAGGAGCGGATCGTGCCGATGTCCTCCCAGTAGCCGTCAAAGGGATGGAGGTGCACCTTCTTCGCGCGGATCGCCGTCGGAAACACCTCCTTGCCGAAGTCCTGGTAGTCGGTCTTCGTGAGCAGGTCGAGGAGGCAGTCGCGGTCGAAGAGGTAGATCCCCATGCTCGCCATCAGCGAGCGGCCCTTGGCGGGGATGCCCTGGGCGTCGATCCAGGCCGGATCGGTCCGCACCATGTCCAGTTCCGCTCCCGTCTGCGGCTTCTCCAGGAAGCCTTCGACCCGGCCGTCGCCGGCGAGCCGCATGATGCCCAGCGCCGAGGCGGCCGCGTCCGCGACCGGGATGCCGGCGATCGTCACGTCGGCCTTGCGGTCCATGTGGGTGGCGAGCATGTCGGCGTAGTTCATCCGGTAGAGCTGATCGCCGGAGAGGATGAGCACATGCTTGATGTCGGGCTGCTGCAGGTAGCGGAGGTTCTGTCGCACGGCGTCGGCCGTGCCCTGGTACCAGCCCGAGTTGTCGAGCGTCTGCTGGGCGGCGAGGATCTCGACGAAGCCGCCGCTGAAGGGGTCGAACGTGTAGGTGCGGCGGATGTGGCGGTGGAGGCTCACGGAGTTGAACTGCGTGAGCACGTAGATCCGCTGCACGCCGCTGTTGACGCAGTTGGAGAGCGGCACGTCGATGATGCGGTACTTGCCCGCCAATGGCACGGCGGGCTTGGAGCGGTCGCGGGTCAGCGGATAGAGACGGGTGCCGCGGCCGCCGCCGAGGACGAGAGCCAACACGCGCCGCACTGCCATGATGCGATCCTTGCCGGGGGCTATTTGGAGGGGGCCTTCATGCTACCCGCCGAGGGCGAAATGCGGGACGGGGCCTGGCTGAGGGTTTCTCTGCGGCGGCTGTCTCCGACCCCGTTTTCTCCCGGCTCAGTGGCTGACGCCGGGGCTGTTGGGGCTGATCGCTGTGTCGCGGCAGCCGGAAATTCTGCGATATGATGTTTTTCGGTGGCATTCAAATCCCGGGAGATTCCGCCAATGCCTGACGCACGCGACTGGCCCGGATCCGCAGCCAGGCAGGGAAGCGTCGATCGCGAATTGAACGCCGAGTCGGGAATTTTCTGGCAGGCCGCCGCTGCGCGGCTTGCCCGTGAAATCAACCTCGGCTGGTGGCTGGCCGGCTGGCTGCCCTGGGCCGTGGCCGCGGGCTTGGTCGGCACGTTCGCCATGCTCTACGGGCGGTATCGCGGCGTGCACCCCGGCTGGGTTTGGGCGGCGATCGGGGGGCTGCTCGGCGCGGCGGCCGTCGCCGCCTGGTGGCAGGGTCGAAGCCGTTTCGAATCACTGGCTTCGGCCCGCGTCCGCCTGGAGGAGGCGCTGGGCCTCAAGGCCCGGCTGACGGCCGCAGCGTCGGGTGTCGGCGCGTGGCCCGACCGGCCCGCCGGTGGCGCGATCGATTGGCCGGTGCGTTGGCGGTGGCAGCGGCCGGTTGGCTGGGCGGCCGGCGTGGCGGCGTTGCTCGCGATCGCCGCCCGGGTGCCGATGGCGGGGCTGCAGCCGGCCCGCGGCCACGTGATCGAGAAGCCGACCGACGCCCGCCTCGTCGAGCAGTGGCTCGATGCCGTGCGCCGTGAGGAGGCCGTGGAGGAGCGGTCGGTCGACCGTGTGCGCGAGCGGATCGCCGAGCTGATGGAGCGGCCCACGGAGCAGTGGTATGAGCATGCGAGCCTGGAGGCCGCGGGCAATCTCAAGGAGCAGACGGCCGCCGACCTCCAGGAGATGCTCGAGAATCTCGCCCAGGCGGAGCAGGCGGCGGCCAAGCTGAACGCGATGACCGATGCGGTGCCGCAGGAACTACGGGCGGCGGTCGCCAAAGACCTGAAGCTCGCGGCGCTGGCCCTGGAGATGGGCGCCTTCAAGCCGCCGGCGGATCTGGCCGAAATGCTTCGCGGCATGGAAGAGCGCGACCTCGGCGACCTCACGCCGGCGGAATGCCGCGGCCTGTGCCAGAAACTCGGCAAGCAGCTCGCGCAGAACCGGAAGGCGCTGCAGCGCGCCCTGGCCGATGCGCCGGGCCTCGACCTCGACGGCATCCCCATGGCCGGCGCGGGTGCGCCGGCGCCGCTACCCGGTGAGGGGGACATCCAACGCGGCCGCGGCGACGCGGAGCTCACACTCGGCGCCGAGCACGATCTCGGCACCAAGCGGAAAGAGAAGGTGAGCCAGCCGCTCGACCCGGACCGGGCTGCCCCGGATGAACTCTTGGCCGTGGTCGATGGTGAGCACGAGATCGACGACACGGCCTACACCGGCCCGCAGGCCGGCGGCACGGCCAAGGCGGGCGACGGCGGCTCGGCGGCGCAGGTCGATGCCCTGCTCCCCGCCGAGCAGGCCGCCGTGCGGCGGTTCTTCGAGTGACGGCGAGACATCGCACCGCGAGAGCCAACGTCTCGGACCGCGACGTCACGTTCTCGTAAACAGCAGCTCTGCCGGATAGGAGGGCTGCTCATGCCGCGCCGCTGACGAACCGCCCGTCGAGAAGCACCCGTACGCCCGCCCGCGCGGCATGGGCGAGCAGGCGGATATCCATCGCCTCGCACGCCACGATGCCGATCGCGGTGAGTCCGGCACGCGACAGGGTGGCCGCCCTCCGGGACGCCCGGTCGATGTCGTCGGCGTCGGCCGTGCAAGATACCTCGACAACGAGATGCACCTGCCGCTCGCCATCGCGGGCGCTGGCAATCACGTCGGACCGTGACAGGTCGTCGAGTTCAGCGTCGGGCAGTCGGCCCTCGAGCGAATCGACGAGTTCGGCCGTCTCAATCACTCGGCAGCGGCGAAACTCCCGGCCGACATAGGCCGGCAGGTGCCGTGTGAGCAGCAGCTCGAATGTCCGGCCGTCGTTGCGATCGAGCCGGATGAGCATCTTCTGCTGGGTGCGGATCAGATCGAGGACGGTGACCTCCGTTTGCTTCTGGGCGTCGGTGAGCTCTTCGACCCTGGCCTCCGTCCGCTTCTGAGCTTCCGCGAGCTCCCGGACCACGCCCGTCAGTTCATGGAAGTCGGCCCGGGTGACGAGGTCGTCGTGGGCCTCGATCACGACATGGGCCAGCACGTCGGCCTGCTTCTCCGAAAAAACCTCCAGGAGCCGGTCGCGGAGCTGCGAAATCGTCGTCATAGGGAAGCCTCCTTCAGAAACTATACCAAGCGGGGCCAGGCGGGCCCGAGTGCCGGCCGCTGCGGACGGCCGGCAAGAAAGTGTACGGATGTATATTTTTTGTCAAGCGTGTCTTCTCGGCTTTCGGCCCGACGGCGGGCGGCGGTGGTGTCCGCGACGAACGTGCCGGCCCCGTCCTCCGCGCTGGTCACTGACGGCGGTGATGGAGATTAGGGGAGGTGGAAGCGTCAAGTAGAGTGACGGCCATGATGCGATCCGATGAACCGGCGACGCGCGACTCGCGGCGGCCGTGGTGGCAGGACCTCCGCTGGATCACGGCGGGGCTCGTGGCGGGCATCGTGGGCTTGCTCGTGTGGAACCTGTTCGGCCCCGAGCCGCCGATCACGGTGGCGCGGAATACGACGTTTCTCACCGCGCCGCTCGCCGCCGACGGCCTGCCCGATTACCGCGCGGCCCTGCTGGCGGCGATGGGCCCGGCGCCGAAGCCCGAGGAGAATGCGGCGGTGGAACTGCTGCAGGTCATGTGGCCGTTGAAACTCGAAGCCGCTGATCTGCCGGTCGTCTGCCAGGCCCTCGGCATCCCTGCCGTGCCGCAGGCCGAAACGCTGCCGTCTCCGACGAAGGATGCGGCGGTGCGAGTCACGCACGAAATGCTGGCCGCGGCCCGCGAGCGGCCGTGGACAGGGGCGGAGTTTCCGGAACTGGAAGCCTGGCTCGTCGCCCACGAGGCGGCGCTCGACCGGCTGGTCGCGGCGGCGGACCGGCCGCGGTATTGGCTGCCGAGCCCCGCGATGCTGCGTCCCAACCTGCAGGAGTTCATGGAGTATCACCCCGACGACACGTTCGTCCGTCTGGTGGCGGAGCACCTGCGCTGCCGCGCCATGTGGCATGTCGGATCGGGCCGGCATGCCGCCGCCTGGCGCGACATCCGCGCGGGCTACCGATTCAGCAGACTGCTGACGATGCCACCGAACGAGACGTGCAGTGCCGGCGTGCATCTGACGCAGGACGGGACGGGCACGATGGCGGACCGCGCCCTGACCCACGCGTTGCTCGGAGCTCCCGGCCTTCCCGCAGACGCTCTCGCGACGATCAGGCGCGAGCTCGATTTGATCGGACCATTGCCCGACCTCGGGGATGCGTTTCTGGACACGGAGCGGATCACCATGATCGAGTGGTTGGTCACGCTCGCCAAGCGGATCCCCGGCGGGCGGGCGGGCCGGCGACAGGCTTTTGACTTTCCCGTTCTTGGGTCCGGGCCTCCAGCTTCGCGGTCCTGGCTGGACACGCTGCGGCAGTCGTTCGGCACCAGCGAGCAGGCGGCGGTGAGCGCCAGCCTGGACTGGAACGTCGCCCTCGAGCGGGTCAATGCGTACATCGACTCGGTCGTCGCCGCCGCCAGGCGTCCCACCCACGCGGCACGGCAGGCCGAACTCAAACGACTGGAGGCGGACCTGTGCCGGTCGCGGAACGGCCCGGAATGGGGTGGTGTCGGCCACGTGGTCTGCGGAATCGGCAGCCGGAAGTACCGCAGTGCGTTCGTTGGAGAAGGGTTGATCTGGATTTATTCGGACCACTTTGAAGTCCGGACCCGCTCGCGGGCCTCGTTCGACCTCACCCGTACGGCCGCGGCGCTCGCGGCGTGGAAGGCCGACCGGGCCGCGGGCGACGATCCCTATCCCGAAACGCTCGACGCCCTCGTGCCGCAGTATCTCCCGGCCGTGCCACTCGACCCGTTCAGCGACAAGCCGTTCATCTACGAGCGACGTGGCGACGGCTACCTGCTGGCGAGCGTGGGTGAGAACGGCGTGTATGACGGCGGCGATGATCGCGGCGGCTGGATCGTGAGGGGCGAGTGGCGGGCGACCAGTCAGGACGTCGATCGGGACAAGTCGGACATCGTCGTGCGGATGCCCGTGCCGCCGCGGCCTGTGGCGCCATGAGCCATGCGGCCGGCTGGATGCGAAGGCCGGCAGACGCGAAGCAGAGGAGCAGCCATGATGCGATCCGAGGAACCGGCGACCCGCGACTCGCGGCGCCCCTGGTGGCAGGACCTCCGCTGGATCACGGCGGGGGTCGTGGCGGGCATCGTGGGCCTGCTCATCTGGGGCCTGTTCGGCCCCGAGCCGCCGATCACGGTTGCGCGGAACACGACGTTTCTCACTGCGCCGCTCGTCGCCGACGGCCTGCCCGATTACGGAGTGGCGGTGCTGGCGGCGATGGGCCCGGCGCCGAAGCCCGAGGAGAATGCGGCGGTGGAGCTGCTGCAGGTGATGTGGCCGCTGGGCATCGACGCAGCCGATCTGCCGCTCGTCTGCCAGGTCCTCGGCATTCCCGCCGTGCCGCCCGCCGACCCGCTGGGTGAGCCCACCAAGGATGCCGCGGTGAAGGTCACGAGCGAGATGCTCGACGCGGCGGTCGAGCGGCCGTGGACCGGGGCGGAGTTTCCGGAACTGGAAGCCTGGCTCGTCGCCCGCGAGGCGGCGCTCGACCGGCTCGTCGGGGCGGCGGACCGGCCGCGGTACTGGCTACCGAGCCCCACGCTCCTGCGGCGTGAGCCGCAGATGCTCGTGGGCATGCTCCTGCCGGAGTTGAGCGACGTTCGCATGGTCGCGCGGCTGCTCGTCTGCCGGGCGATGGGGCACGTGGGGGCGGGTCGGCATGCCGCGGCCTGGCGGGACATCCGCGCGGTCCATCGGCTCGGCCGCCTGCTCGCGGTGCCGGAGAAGGTGCCGCAGTTCCTGGTGACGCAGCTGGTGGCGATGGCGACCAACGCCCAGGCCGACGTGGCCCTCACCCGGGGCCCGCTGGCCGCGGCCGATCTGCCGATCGACGTTCTGGCCGGGATCCGCCGGGATCTCGACGCGCTCGGACCGCTGCCCAAGCCGGCCGACGGCCTGGCGAACGAGAGGCTCTGCGGGATCGACGCGATCGTCTGGCTGGCCCGAAGAACGCCCGGTGGGCGGACGGGCAGGCGGGAGATGCTCCGGTCTGCTTTCGGCTGCAATGATTCCCTCCTCGTGGCGGCATGGGCCACGAGCCTCGACTGGGATCTCATCCTCGAACGGATGAACGCGCGGTACGACCAGGTTGAAGCCGCCGTTCGCCTCCCCGCATTGATGGCAAGGCGGACGGAACTGGACCGGCTGGTGAAGGAGTTGCAGGAGCCGGTCAGCCTCAGCCGCTCGGGCTGGGAAACAGCCGGGCAGGTGCTGCTCGGATCGTGCAGCCGCGGGCACCGCAGCGTCTTGGTCAGCGACGTGTGGTGCGCGTTGTTCTTGCCAGCGACCGGAGGCGGGCTCAATGCCTTGACCCGCGGCCAGGCCTCGTTCGTCCTCACCCGCACGGCCGCGGCGCTCGCCGCGTGGAAGGCCGACCGGGCCGCGGGCGACGAGCCGTATCCCGAAACGCTCGACGCCCTCGTGCCGCAGTATCTCCCGGCCGTGCCGCTCGACCCGTTCACCGACCAGCCGTTCATCTACGAGCGACGCGGGGCGGGCTACCTGCTGGCAAGCGTGGGCGACAACGGCGTGTACGACGGCGGCGACGACATGAACGGCTGGATCGTGCGGGGCGAGTGGCAAACATCCCGGCAGAAAGTGGATTCGCGAAAATGGGACCTCGTCGTGCGGATGCCCGTGCCGCCGCGGCCTGCGACGCCGTGAGGCCATGTCGCCGAGCGGAGAGGTTGCCGGCGGTGGTGCGGCCGCCGCCGCGGGCACCTGCTCCCATCCCCAACACGAGCGGGGTATGATGGCCCGCTCCACTCGGGGTCACATCGATGTCGTCCGCCTCCCATGCTGATGCCGCCGCCGCTTCGCTCACCGAGCGGCAGGCGGACTTCGCCGCCGAGTCGATCACGCGGCTCGCCGCGGCGCTCAACACGGTGCTCTTCGGCCAGGAGCGGCTCGTCGAGATGGTGATCGTGGGCCTCCTCGCCCGGGGCCACATCCTCCTCGAGGGCCTGCCCGGCCTCGGCAAGACGGAGCTCGTGAAGGGGCTTTCCAAGGCCCTCGCCCTCGCGAGCAAGCGGGTGCAGTTCACGCCCGACCTGCTGCCGGGCGACATCACCGGCAACCCCGTGCTCGAGGAGGTGGACGGCCGGCGGAAGTTCGTGTTCCAGCCCGGGCCGGTGTTCGCCAACATCCTCCTCGCCGACGAGATCAACCGCGCCAGCCCGAAGACGCAGTCGGCCATGCTCGAGGCGATGCAGGAGCGGCGGGTGACCGTGATGGGGCAGACGCACCCGCTGCCCGCGCCGTTCTTCGTGCTCGCCACACAGAACCCGATCGAACTGGAAGGCACCTACCCGCTCCCCGAGGCCCAGCTCGACCGCTTCCTCTTCAAGCTCGACGTGCCGAGCAACGACGTGGGCACGCTCGAGCGGATCGTGCTCCACCGTGAGATCGGCGTCGAGCCGGCGGTGTCGCAGGTCATGGACGCGGCCCAGCTGGAGACGCTCTTCGGCCACGTCCGCCGCGTCTACATGCCGCCCACCGTGGCCAACTACATCGCCCGGCTCGTGCAGGCCACGCATCCCGGCGCGGCGCACGCCGCGGGCGTGAAGTTCGGGGCCTCGCCGCGGGCGGCCCTGGCGCTGGCCGCCGCGGCCAAGGCGAAGGCCCTGTGCGACCGGCGGATCAACGCCGCCTACGAGGACGTCCGCGCCGTGGCGGCGGCGGTGCTGCGGCACCGGGTCGTGCTCGACTACGGGGCCAAGCTCGAAGGGCTGACGACCGACGGGCTCGTGGCCCGGCTGCTGGAGCAGGTGCCGGCCCAGGACAAGCCGCTGCCGTCGAGCCTCGCCGCCGCGAAGGTGTGACATGGATGTGCGGTTGCCCGGTCGCTGTTCTGTCCTTCCTGGCCTCTCCCTCGGGGAGAGGCCGGCCGCAGGCCGGGTGAGGGTGCTGGTGAGCCAACGCGCATCTCTTGCACCCTCACCCCGGCCCTCTCCCAGAGGGAGAGGGATATTGGGGCCGCCTCACTCCGCCACGCTCCGCATCCTCACGCCGATCCCCGTGCCTCCGGTTGCCGGGACGGCGGGACGAAGGTGGCTGCCGACCGTGCGATTCGTGGTGTGCATGCTCGCCTGCGGCTGCTCGGTCGCGGCCCGGGGCGACGTCGAGAAGCTCTACACCGATCCGGCCAGCGGGATCCAGGTGGAGGTCGAGGGCTGGGCAGGTCACGTCTCGCCGGTGACCGGCCGCGACGTGGGGCTGATGCCCGTGACCGTGACGATCACCAACGGCAGCCCCGCGGACCACGTGTGGACCGTCGCGCCGACGACGGGCTACGGCTCGTCGGCGGACGTGACGCCGAGCGGGCGGATCGCCGTGTCGGCCGGGGCGACGGGCCGAATGACGCTTTTCGTGGGCAGTAGCAGTGGCGGCTGGGGCGGGAGACAGACATTTCAGATGACCGGCCACGGCGTGTCCACGACGTTTCAGGTCGATTGCAGCCGGGCATCCCACCGCCATGGCGGCGGAACGCTGCTCCAGTGCGGCATCTCCAAGGAGGTGCAGGCGGCCCAGGGCAACCCGTTCGCCAAGTACACGCTCACCGGCGGCCCGCTCGACATGTCGCGGGCTCCGGAAGACTGGCGGGGCTGGTCGGCGTTTCGCAACGTCCTGCTCACGGAGAGCGAGTGGCGAGGGCTCGCCGGCGGCCGCCGCAAGGCGCTGCTCGACTGGGCGGCGACCGGCGGACGGGCGGGAGTGCTCGTGGCCGACCGGGCGGCCGATCGGCTCGGCCGGCTCGGGTTCCCGACGGCCGGCCCCGACGGCCGCCGGCGGATCGGGGCCGGTGAGATCGTGGTCGTGCCCTGGGACGGCTCGAAGCTCGCGGCCGGCGACGTCGCGGCATTTCTCGACGGCCGCACCACGTTCGAGGACGCGCTGGGCGACTACCACCCGCTGTCGAAAGCGTCCGGCGGTCGGCACTACGGCTCCGTCCCGACGGGCGGCGGCTGGGAGCCGGGCTTTGGGCGGCTCTGGGACCGCTTCGGGCTGCGGGCGCTCCCCGTCGGCTCGATC
Source organism: Planctomycetaceae bacterium (assembly GCA_021300535.1). Classification (GTDB taxonomy): domain Bacteria; phylum Planctomycetota; class Planctomycetia; order Pirellulales; family UBA1268; genus QWPN01. Next base: position 13,779 of record JAJTED010000050.1, read on the forward strand.
CTCGCCTTCCTCGCCATCTTCGGCCTCGTGGCCGGGCCGCTCAACGTGATGGTGCTCGCCGGCAAGGGGCGGCGGTCGCGGATGTTCTGGACGACGCCGGCGATCTCGCTGGCCGCCACGGCCTGCCTGCTGGCGCTGATGTTCCTGCGGGACGGCGTGGGCGGCGCCGGCGGGCGGCGGGTGCTCGGCCTGCTCGCGCCGGAGCACAACACGCTCGCCATCATCCAGGAGCAGTTCAGCCGCACGGGCGTGCTGCTCGGGTCGTCGTTTCCGATCGCCGAGCCGGCCTGGCTGGAGCCACTCGGGCCACGGGACGATCAGGCGGAGTTCATCGAGGCCGACGGGCGGACGCGGCAGGGCGACTGGTTCCGCAGCCGCTCCGATCAGGCCTTCCTGGCCACGGCCGTGCGGCCGTCGCGGGCGCGGATCGAGTTCGTGCCGGGCGCCGATGCCACACCGCCGGCCGTGATCTCCAGCATCGAGGTGCCGCTCGAGCGGCTGTTCGTGATCGACGAGGAGGGCCGCTACTGGATGGCCGCCGACGTGGGCACCGGCGAGAAGAAGCCGCTCGTGGCCAGCGACGCCGACGCCTACGCCAAGTGGTTCGCAGCGCTCGAGGCCGATGCCGGCCCGGTCCGCCGGCAGGCGGTCGCGGCCGTGAAAAACCTCCGCGGCCACGCCTACGCCTCGAGCCCGCAGGCCGGTAAGGTGGCCGTGGCGACGCTGGGCTCGATCCGCTGGATCGACGAACGGGCCGACTTCGCCGGGCCGTACACGAGGAGCGGCCCGCGATGACGACCCCGGCGCCCGTCGCCCCCGCCGCCGCGTCGGCCGGCCCGCTCGTCGAGGTCCGCGGCCTGCATCGCGTCTTCGACGCCGTGCACGCCGTGCAGGACCTGTCGTTCACGATCGCCCGCGGTGCGGTGGTCGGCTTCATCGGCGCCAACGGCGCCGGCAAGACGACGACGATGCGGATCATGGCCACGCTCGACGAGCCGACATCGGGGGAGGTGGTGGTGGACGGCCTCGACGTGGTCGAGGAACCGACGAAGGTCCGCCGGCTGGTGGGCTGGATGCCCGACGCCTACGGCACCTACCCCAACATGACGGTCTTCGAGTACCTCGACTTCTTCGCCCGCTCCTACGGCTTCTCCCGCACGCAGCGGCGGGCGCGGGTCGAGGAGGTGATGAACTTCGCCGACCTCACGCCCTTGGCCGACCGGCAGATGGGGAAACTGAGCAAGGGCATGGGGCAGCGGCTGTGCTTCGGGCGGATGCTGATCCCCGATCCAGAGTTCATGATCCTCGACGAGCCGGCGGCCGGCCTCGACCCCAAGGCCCGTCTCGAGTTCAAGAACCTCGTGCGGCTCCTCGCCGCCCGCGGCAAGACGCTGTTCATCTCCAGCCACATCCTCAGCGAGCTGGGCGAGATGTGCGACTCGCTGCTGTTCATCGACGGCGGCCGGCTGGTCTATCACGGCGACGCCGAGGCCCTGCGGCACGGGCAGCCGGCCGGTGATGGCGACGCGGCGGCGATGGTGGTGGTCGTGAGCGTGGCCGGCGACCCGCGGCCGCTCGTCGAGTGGGCCGAGACGAACCAGGGCTGGAGCGTCCGCGAGGAGCGGCGGGACGGCGCCCGGCTGGCCTGCGCGGGCAGCGACCCGGCCCTGCTCGCCGACGGCCTGCGGCGGATCGTGGCCGCGGGGATTCCGGTGGTGGAGTTCCACCGCGAACAGCGGCGGCTGGAGGAGGCGTTCGTGGACATGGTGAAGGAGCGGCGTTAAGCGGCCGGCCGGCGACACGTATGGCAATGGCAATGGCAATGGCAATGGCAATGGTCCGGCTCCGGGGCGGCATGAGTTCGCTCGCTGACACGCTCGCGATCCTCACGCCGACCCCTGAGCCTCGCGGTTCCGGGCCGACGCCGGCATGCGCCGCGGTCGGGGATGCCTGTGCCACGCCGCCGGACGTTCGCCTCGGCCCTCCAGGCCTCGGCTCTCTGCATGTCCGCTGCGCTCCGGCATCCTTGCCTCCGCTTGCTCCGATAGCCCGGCGTCATGGCACAGGCATCCCCTCCCTGGTGCAAGGTAAGTCATGGCTACGGGCGTGATTGACGCACAATGCCAGATGCCTTCCCGTGGGTGGCGGGGGGACGACTTCGCGGCTTGGCTGCCGCCGATGCTCGTCAAGGAACTGCGGCAGGGCGTGCAGTCGGGCGTCTTTTTCTGGACGTTCCTGCTCTTTCAGGCGGCGCTGTTCCTGCTCTTCTCGCTGCAGGTGCTGGTGGTGGATGCGGAGCCCGCGGCGGTGGGCACATTCAGCTTCTTCTTCTGGCTGGCGGCCGTGGCGGGCGTGGCGGTGCTCGTGCCGCTCCGCGGCCTGGGTGCGATCGGCGGCGAGCGGCAGGGCAACGCCCTCGACCTCCTGCAGATCACGCGGCTGTCGGCGACCCGGATCGTCGTCGGCAAGTGGGCCGCGCTCGTCGCGCAGTCAGGCCTCGTGGCGGCCACGCTCCTGCCCTACCTCGTGATCCGCTACTTCTTTGGCGGCGTGGACGTGCTCCGCGATCTCGTGGGCCTGGGCTCGATCCTGGTCGCGGCCGCGGTCGTCGCGGCGGCCGCGATCGCCCTCTCCACGTTGCCCTTGTGGCTGCGAATCGGCAGCGGCCTGGCCGCGGGTGGCGCTGTGTTCTTCGGACTGGTGGCCATTCTCGAAGGGGCATTTGGCCGCTCGTTGTCCGGCTGGATGGGCTGGGAGACGGTGGCCGGCCTGCTGGCGCTCGCCGCCGTCTACACGGTCGCCTGCCTGGAGTTCGCGGCCGCGCGGATCGCGCCGCCGGCGGAGAACCACGCCCTGCGGCAGCGGCTGCTCGCCCTGCTCGTCGCCGCG
>JAJTED010000176.1 GCA_021300535.1 Planctomycetaceae bacterium
TCCACCGACCACTGGTGTCCATCTCGGCAAAAGCTCACCTTGAACGATGTACCGGGCAGCCCGGCGTCGGCCCCAAACCACTGCCGCAGAAGCTCCGGCAGATGGTTCGGCCATGTATCGCCCGCTTTCTCCTCGGGAGGTCCCGCGACGTTGCAGGCGATCCGAGCAAAGCGAAACTCCCATGTGCGGCCATCGGGAAGGGCTACGGGCACTGGCCCAATCGGCCGGCCAGGTTCGTCTTCGGCCGTGGGGATTTTCAGGAAGGGCTTTCCACGTGATTGGATGACCTTGGCCTCGAAGCCATTCGCGGCGGTGCGCGGCCGAGCGTGCGCCGCGAGCCGGAAATCGACAAGCTCGCCTGTAAGGACTTCGAAAGCGTCGCGCAGCGAATCAGGACATGTGAATCCCGCGCCGAAGCGGCCACCCTCGTCGGTAAACCACCGCTTGCCGTTTTTTTCTTTCATCCAAATCGAGATCGGGAATTTCCGCCAGTTCGACGTCCATCCGCGTGGCGGGGCCGCGGCGGAAGGATGGTCGTCGTGGTCGCCACGCTCGCCTCGCAGGGCGGGATGCCCAGCAAGAAAGGTCCAAGCCTTTACCGCTGAATCAGCAATCGGCATCCCACTCCAGAAAGCGTTGTCGTCGAGCAGCACCCTAAGCAACACCATCTTGAACGACTTCGTCATGGCGGTCGTCGCCAGCATCACGAACCAGTCGTAAAAGTTTGCAAGACACTCGGCCTCAGCGGCTGTTGCGTCTCCCTCCGCAGCAATAAAATCAAACCACGTGGGGAACTCTGATGGTAAGACGCGAGGGTTGTAGCCACGGTGCAACACCTCGGTGATCGTGGGCCGCCGACCAAGGTCTGCCCGCAGATCGCGATACGCTTGGACGACCCGTGTGCCAGATACCGGCAGAAACCGCGCGAGCAGCTCCTTCGCCTCGAGCTCCACGTCGAGCACGCAGCCGTCCGGAAGCGTTGGCTCCCGGCCGTCGAGATACCGCTTCAATAGAGCAAACCTCGTGGCGTCGGCGGCGGTGGCCGCGGGGACGAGCGAGAGCAGATGCACGAGCCGGCTCGCGAACACGCGGTGATTGCCCACGAAGTCGATCACCTCCAACCGCAGCTTGCCCTCCGCCGCCCGCAGGCCGCGGCCAAGCTGCTGCAAGAACACGATTTTTGATTCGGTGGGCCGGAGCATCACCACGCGGTCGACCAGCGGGATGTCGACGCCCTCGTTGAAGAGGTCGACCACGCAGAGGGCCGAGAGGGTGCCCGCGTGGAAGGCGGCGAGCGACGCCATGCGCGGGTCGGAGACGGGGCCGCCCGGGCCGGCCGCATCCGAAAACACGGCCGCCGCGGCCACGCCCCGCTTCCGGAGCCAATCCCGTGCAAACACGGCATGCCGTCGCGAACAGCAGAAGACGAGCGTGCGACCGGCCGGGGCGGCCTGCCACTCGGCCCAGAGGCGTTCCATGCGGGGAGCGTTTTCCAGGGCCGCTTCGAGCACGGCCGGATCGAAGCGGCCGTTGCGCCAGGGAATCTGCTCGAAGTCGACGTCGTCCTTGAGCCCCCGATACCGAAACGGCACAAGCGACCCCTCCGCGATCCCGTCGCCGATCGTGGCCTGGGCCGCGAGGATGTCGTCGAAGAGCGTGGCCACGTCGACGCCGTCTGTCCGCTCGGGCGTGGCCGTGAGGCCGAGCGTGAACGACGGGGTAGCCCGCGACAGCTCCGACAGCCGCGCGAGCACGCGGCGGTAGCTCGGCGCCTCGGCGTGGTGCACCTCGTCGATTACGCAGTAGTCAAACGGGGCCGCCGCCGCGAGGGCCGCGAGACTATCGGGACGGGAGAGCTTCTGGATCGAGGCGATGACGAGCTGGCCGGAGAGGTCGCATGAGGAGCCGGCGACGTAGGACACGCTCGCGGGCGCGATCGCCTGCCGGAGCGTCGCCTCGGCCTGCGCGAGGATCTCAGCCCGGTGGGCGATCACGAGCACCCGCGGCGGCCGGCCCAGTTCGCGGCCCACGGCGATCACGTCGAACGCCGCGAGCCAGGTTTTCCCCAGGCCCGTGGCCACGGCGACGAGGGCTTTTTGATAGCCCTGTCCGCGGATCGCGGCCAGGGAGGCAAGGGCTTCCTGCTGCCAGGGGCGGGGGGTGAAGGCTATGGGCGGCTCGGCAGCGGTCGCGGCGCTCGGGGCCTCGCCGTCCCACACGCGACGCACCTCGGCCGCCTCCGCGGCCCGGGCCGCATACCGCTCGACCACCTCGGGCGAGAGCGGCGTGGCCTGCTGCCAGAGGTCGTCGAACGCGGCGGTGAGTTCGCGGTCGAGGGCGCCTGAGCCCGACGTCTCGCCAACGAGATTCCACTCCACGCCCGTCTCGAGGGCCGCCCGCGAGAGGTTGCTCGACCCGACCACCACGATCCCGCCCGACGCGTCCGCGATCCGCCAGGCCTTCGGGTGAAACGAGTCGGGCGCGCCGCGCAGGTTTTCGAGCTCGGCGAGCCGAGCCTCGAAGCCCACGTGTGCCCCAGCGGCCTCTGCCGTGCCTTGCTCCCAAGAAGCCCCCGGCGGAAGCCCGGGGACTCCGGGTCGCCCCGGATCCCGCCCTCCATCCGCCGCCATCTCCATCCAGCCGAGCAGCTGCCGCAGGGCGTCGGGCGACGTGATGCCGAGGTAGTCCCCCACGAGCAGCCGCACCTTTGCCCCGGCGGCGATCGCGCGAAAGAGGCTCTTCCCCACGAGATCGAGCCCCGAGGGCTGCACGAACGACGCGAGCAGATCGATCTCGCTCGCCCCCGGCAGCCGGTCGGCCAGCCGATGCCACAGCGGCCGATCGGGCCCGGTGGTGAGCGAGAGCGCGTTTCCAAGGGAGGCCGGAGCGGAAGCACTGGGGCTGCCGGCTGTGGGGCGATCCCCAGTTTGCATGGATGGGCGGGTGGCCTGCGCACCCGGTGTCCCCCGGCTTCCGCCGGGGGCTTCTTGGGCGACAAGGTAATTCCCCTTCTCCGGGATCACGTGCCGCACGCCGCCGCGGGGGTCGGCCATGTCCCCGGCATACCGCGGGATCACGTGCACATGCACATGCGGCACGGTCTGGCCGGCCGCGGCCCCGGCATTGAAGCCCACGTTGTAGCCATCGGGCTTGGGCTCGAGCCGCTCATCGAGCAGCCGCTTCACGTCGCCCACGAGCTCCATGAGCGCGGCCTGCTCGGCGGCCAAGCACTCGAAGAACGTCGGCACCACCCGCCGCGTGATCACGAGCACGTGCCCCGGCGACACAGGGAACGAATCGAAGATCGCGAAGCAGAGTTCGTTTGCGCAGACCCACTCCGCCTCGGGGACTCCCAGAAACGGCGAGGGGGCGGCTGACTCCATGGCCGGCAGTGTACGAACCCTGGGGACAACCTTGGTCCGTGGGGCTCAAACAGGGCCTCGCCGGAGTTGACTAAAGACTGTTCATCTGTTCCCTTCCTGCCGTCGCCGGCAGCAAAGGTCGCGAGTTGTCAGCATATCGGATCCGATATATGCTTCCAGCGCCCGAAAAAGAGCAGCGAAAGCCGGTCGTTTGGCTGCACGGTCGCGTCAAGACGCCACCGTTCACCCGCAGCGGCCGAATCGAGGCAGGGCTGTTGCTGGGCCTGCTCCAGGCGGGCGAGCGGCTGTCGATGCCACACTCCCGCCCGCTGCCAACGATCGGGCCGAGGTGTGCGGAGCTACGAGTTCGAGACGCGGAACAAAACTGGCGAATCATCTACCGACTCGACGACGACGCGGTAATCGTCGTGCACGTCTTTCCCAAGAAAACCCAACGGTTGCCCGATCAAATTGTCCGCCAGTGCAAGCCAAGGCTCAGGGCCTACGACGAAGCGTGCGGCAAAGCAGCCGGGAGGTGACACCGCGACTATGAAGACCAACAAACGAAAGGCACTCACCGCCGCCGGCTGGTGGGTCGGCGACGCGGCCGATTTTCTCGGGCTCACGGCCGAAGAGCGGCAGCTCGTCCAGCTGCGGCTGACTCTCGCTCTCGCCATTCGGCGTCAACGCCAAGCCAGTGGTCTCTCCCAGAAGCAGCTCGGCGAGCGGATCGGTACCACGCAGCCGCGAGTCGCCAAGATCGAGGTCGGGGCTCCGGATGTCTCCCTGGACCAGCTGGTTCGGGCCTACACCGCCGCTGGCGGGCGAATCCAATGCCAGCCGCCACGATCACCCGTAAAGACGAAGTCGAGCCGGCTGAGGGTCGCACTATGAACGATGAAATTGCAGCAATGGTTGCCGCCGCAGCACGGTTGCCCGATGCCCCACGATCGATCGCCACACAATCGGCTTCCGAATCACGAGAGGTGAGTATGCGCCCACGAATCGCCGTGGCCCTGATGGCCGCACTGTTGTCCGCCGGCCTGGCACCGCCTATTGCTCGCGCCCAGGTGATCGGCGCCCAGGTGATCGGCGACCAGGTGACCGCGGCCAGGTGACCGCGGCCAGGTGACCGCGGCCAGGTGACCGCGGCCAGGTGATCGGCGACCAGGTGACCGCGGGCGAAATCCGGGAGATTGCGCGGGAGGCGTACGTCTACGGCTTCCCGATGGTGGACAACCTCCGCATCCAATACTCGTACTGCGTTGACAAGACCAGCCCGGAATACAAGGCCCCGTACAACCGGCTGCTCAACATCCCGCGGGTCTACACGCCCGATGACAAGGCCGTGCAGACGCCC
>JAJTED010000177.1 GCA_021300535.1 Planctomycetaceae bacterium
TACGCCGCGGCCGTCCTGGCGGTGATCCGGGCGGCGGGCTGGCTCTGAAGGCGGGCGACCGGACGCTGTCGTGTTCACTTCCATGCGCGTCCTGCTGATCGACCACGGCTGCTGTGACCATCCGCACACCCGCGTGCACGGCCTGCGCGCGGGTCTCGAAGCCCTGGGCATCGAGGTCGGCGTGTGCGGGCCGTCGAGCGTGCCGGGCCTCGACGAGCAGCCGCCCGGCATGTACGGCATCCACCTGCGCGACGTCGCGGCCGCCTCGCGGGCGTTCCTGGCGGCAGTGCAAGAGGGCACGCCACAGGCGTTTCTCGCCGCCACGGCGGGCGTGCCGGCGCGGCTTCTGGGGCTGACCCGCGAGACCGCGCGGCAGATGATCGCCGAGGCGGTGGACGTGCTCTATCCCGACGCCATCTTCGTGCTCCACGCCGGCATCCTCACCGACCTGGCCGTCGAGACCGGCGCCCCGGTCGTGGTGTATGTGACGGCCGCCGATCTCGTGGCCGCGCGAACCCGCCCGTCGCTCCGCAAGCTCGTCGCCGCGGCGATCGGCTCCTGCGCGATCGTGGTGGCAGATGACGCGACGACCGCCGCGGCGCTGGCGACGGACTGGCTTCACGACGCCCCGGACGCGGAGGCCCGCATCCAGACCTGGCCCCTCGGGCCCGACGCCGCCACGCGGATCGCGATCGCCTGCCGGCTGGCCCGCCGGCGTGGCGGGTGACCCGGCCGCAGGCCGCCGCCCAGTTCGAACGCTCGAGCGGGCTCGACATCGAACGTTCCGGCGGCCACCGCTGACGCTGGGGCGCAGGCAAACGCGGATCCGGCGGGAGCGTCACGGCCGAATCGAGACGCCGAGCACCTCGGCCAGCCGAATCCAGTCATGATGCCCGGACTCGACCACCCAGCGAAGCACGTTCATGTCCATCTGCTCGTACTGGTGAACGGCCACGTTGCGGAACCCGACCATGCCCTGGAGCGAGGCCGCCAGACCGGGGTCGATAATCGCGGCCCGCTGCAGGAGCCCGAAGGCGTCAGCCATGCTCTGCGGTACCCCCAGATGCCGCTCGGCGACGATGTGCATGGCCATATCGATCGCAGCCTGGCAGGCCCGCTCGATATTCAACGTCAGGGCATCCAGATGCGTGAAACTGTCGAACGCGGGCGCCGCGGCTGCCTCCTCGCGGATGCGGCGAATGCAGCGTTCGATGATCGCCGCCTTGTTGAGCAGTATGTCGTCAGGCGGCGTAGGCACGGAGCACCTCCTGTCGCGCTTCCTGCAGGGCGGCATACATGGAGAGCGTGTGCATCGCGAACTGGGCCGCCGTCGTGCGGTCCCGCGCGAAGATCAGCCGGCCTCGCGTGACAGCCTCCTTGGCATAGACCACATTCTCAGGTGTCAATACGCCGAGATCGACCTGCCGTGTGAAGATTACGGACAGTTCCGCCGCGAGCGCGAGCCGGTCCGGGACGGAGAGCGTATGGCCGCGCCGGGGCAGAACGGCGATGTCGACGTCACTGTCGGGCCGCAGACGGCCGGCCGCGGCCGATCCGAGCAGGTACGCGGCATCGATGGCCGGATGCCTCTCCAGCACGGCCCGTGCCGTGTCGCATGCCAGAATGTCGAACGGAGCAGCGGACATGGCGGGCACCTTCGAAAGCCCCCCAAGTGTACCGTGGGCTGGGGCGGCCGTGGCAGCATGGAGCTTTCCCTTTCGTCGACGGACTGATGGCTGCAGCCGTGACGGGCACCTCGGGCGACGAGGCTGAACTCCAAAGACATTTGCATACGTCCGTACAGTTCCTGTCAACCGCCGACGAGGCGGTCGATGGCGCCGCTGTTCAACGCGTGGGTGAACTCGTCCACGTCGCGATAGACTGCGTCGCTCGTCAGCTGCACCACCCAGTTGTGGACCAGCGGCGTGATCGTCACCACGCGCCGCGCGTGGCGATGGGCCTCCCACATCTCGATCGCCGTCCCCATCGACGCCTCAGGCACGTAGGCCACGAGGAGGTCGAACACGCGGCACATCTCCACGTGCCCGAGGAACACCTCGCGGGCCCGCCGGGCGTCGTAGCCGACGCTCGTGGCATGGTTCGCGAAGGGATCGTAGACTTCGGCCGTCGGCCAGTGCGTCCGCACGAGGTCGCCGAGAGTGTTTCGATACGTCTGATCGTGCACCAGGGCCGCCACGTGCGAGCCCTGCATGATTCCCGCCAGAAAGATCCGCATGCCACGCTCCGTCAAAGGTTCCAAGTCGGCCCCGCAGTCGGGTCGCAGTGTAGTCAAGGCCGCGGCCCCGCAGGCCGCCGGTCCCGACCTGGCTCTCGCCCGCCGCATCGTCCTCGACCTCCTCGCGGTGCCGGGCGTCTCGGGCCAGGAGAAGGCGGTCGCCGAGCGGATCGTGAAGTGGCTGCGCGGGGCCGGCTGCCCGGCCGCCGCGATCGCCTTCGACAAGGCCCATGAGAAGACGCCGCTGAAGGGCGACTGCGGCAACCTCATCGTGCAACTGCCCGGCACGCTGCCCGGTCCGCGGCGGCTGCTCATGGCCCACATGGACACGGTGCCGGTCTGCCGCGGCGCGAAGCCGGTCGTGGCCGGAAAGTTCGTGAAGAGCGCCGACCCGAAGACCGGCCTCGGCGGCGACGACCGCGCGGGCGTGGCCGTCGTGCTCGCCACGGCCCTGGAGATCCTGCGCCGCAAGCTGCCCCACCCGCCGCTCACGTTCCTGTTCGCGATCCAGGAGGAGGTGGGGCTCTACGGGGCCCGGTTCGTGAAGGCGGCCGACCTCGGCCGGCCGAAGCTAGCCTTCAACTTCGACGGCGGCGCCGTGGAGAAGATCACCGTCGGCGCCACCGGCGGCTACCGGATGGACGTCACGATCGACGGCATTCCCAGCCACGCCGGCGTGGCCCCCGAGAAGGGCGTATCGGCGATCGCGATCGCGTCGCTGGCAATCGCCGATCTGGTCAACCAGGGACTGCACGGCCTCGTGGAAAAGGACGGCAAGCGCGGCACAACGAACGTCGGCGTGATTCACGCCGGCGCCGCGACGAACGTGGTGGCCGAGTCGGCGGCCCTGCGGGCCGAGGCCCGCAGCCACGATCCCCGCTTCCGCGAGCGGATCGTGAAGGCGATCGAGAAGGCGTTTCTCGACGCCGCGAAGAAGGTTCGCAGTGCCGACGGCCGCACCGGCAAGGTGACGTTCTCGGGGCAGCTCGACTACGAGGCCTTCCGGCTGGCGGCCGACGAGCCCTGCGTCGTGGCGGCGGAGGCCGCGGTGCGGGCGCTCGGCCTCGTGCCCCGGCAGGAAGTTTCCAACGGCGGCCTCGACGCCAACTGGATGTTCGCCAACGGCGTGCCCACCGTCACGCTCGGCTGCGGGCAGATGGAGATCCACACCACCGCCGAGCGGCTCGATCTCGCGGCCTTCGAGAACGCCTGCCGTGCGGCCCTCCTCCTGGCGACCGGCGGCTAGTTTCAGGCAAAACATCGCATCCTGCGATTTTTGCCTGGCGGGCCTCCGCCCGCTGGAGTTGACCCGGCCCTCCGGGCCTGACGCCCGCACAAGAAGCCCCGGGTGGAAACCCGGGGACTCCGGGCATGAACACCACCCCGCCGTCCATGCCGGATGACGGCACACACCTCTCCGGTGCGAACCCGAACGGCATGGCACTCGGGAAGGCTCGCCACCCGGAGTCCCCCGGCTTCCGCCGGGGGCTTTTCGTGGGAGCGGCGCCCGTCCAAGAAGCCCCGGGTGGAAACCCGGGGACTCCGGGTACGAAAACCACCCCGCCGTCCATGCCGGATGACGCTGTCACGCATACCTGACAGACGCAATGCCGCTCCGCTAAGATCTCCCGCATGTCATGCGACGCCATCAAACACCCGCTCACCCGCGACCGCATCCACCAGGGCGACTGCCTCGACCTGCTCGCCCGGGTGCCGACCGGCACGGTCGATCTCGCCTTCGCCGATCCCCCCTTCAACATCGGCTACGACTACGACACCTACGACGACCGGCGCTCCGCCGCCGAGTACCTCGCCTGGTCGCAGCGCTGGATGGCCGAGATTGTCCGCGTGCTCAAGGCGTCGGGCACCTTCTGGCTGGCGATCGGCGACGAATATGCCGCCGAGCTGAAGGTCCTCGCCACGCGCGAGCTGGGCCTCACCTGCCGCAGCTGGGTCGTCTGGTACTACACCTTCGGCGTGAACTGCAAATACAAGTTCAGCCGCTCCCACGCCCACCTCTTCCACTTCGTGAAGGACCCGGTGAAGTTCACGTTC
>JAJTED010000051.1 GCA_021300535.1 Planctomycetaceae bacterium
ATCCCCGAACCAAGGCATACGTCCATTGCCTCTACGCCGGGCTTGCGAACCTGCTGCCCGAGGGTGACGTCGAGTTCGGGACTGACGAGCACGGTTCGACGTGGGTGATCCTCGCGCACTTTCCCCGGCACGATGACCACGACGACTACCAGGACGAGGATGCCGACGACAACGCTCTGGTCGACTTCTGGAACAGCGTCGTCTGGGGGCAGTGGAAGTCGCAACTGGCCTTCCCGCAGGAGTAGGAGCGCCCCAGTAGCTGTCTGGAACCACATTCACACCGTCACCACAGTCCCTGCCGAAACACGGAGCGAAAACCATGCCAAAAGACCACGGAAAAACGCTGACAAGACTCTTCGTGACCGCTTCGCAGTCGGTCAGCAAGGAGTTGATCGACCAGGCGTTCGCAGACTTTATCCGGCGTGGCTGGGAAGAGCAGCACGACGAGGAGACCGGCTTCCGCTGCCTCGTGAAACTCGACGCGGATATCGCGATGGTCCGGGAGGCCGCAAAGAACAACCCGGGCATGGTGTTCCTGTGCTTCACCCAGTCGTGCGAGACGAAGCTCACGACCCTCAACGTCGGCTTCGGCGGGGCGTGGTTGTCGAAGACCCGCCGGTTCTCAAAGGCGATCGACCCAGGAATTGCGCACGCGGCCCAGAGCTACATCAGCACGTTTGAGCAAGAACCCACGGCGCGAAGGCCACGACGGCCGAAGTCGGCTGGCCAGGCCCCGAGCGGTACCGGCACGAGCAGCACGGCGGCGAGCCAACCACGCACCAGGAAGACCAAGAAGCATCTAGCGCCGATGCAGGTGAACAGCCGGCTCGTCTTTCACGGACTGCCCGCCGAGGTGGAGCGGTGCCGGGAGCTGGCTGTATCCGCGATCCCGGCGTCGCCGGCAGTCTCGAGGTCAGGACCGCCAACGAGCCGGCGTTCAACGCGTTCAACCGGCTCGTCGCCCAGGTGCCCGCGGTGACGGTGACGCTTGAATACGACGACCCGAAGACGGCAACGCGGCGGCTCCTGCGGGCCGTCGACGGCAAAATCGTCGAGCACCGGGCGGTCTAGGGTTGGCCGGCGGCCGGACTCGCTCACGAATACGGGCGAAGCCCGACGGCCGATTTCACCGGAGAAATGGGAATCCAGGAAAACGGGGAAGCCAGTTCAGTGGCGGGACGAGACGCCACGGCCATCGCCAGCTCCCCCCTGCCGGATCTGGGCGTGTTGTCGGCGCCCGATAACCATCCCGTGGCCGAATGGGACGGCGTGGCCCCAGACAATCACCTCGACTTCGGCCAGGGCGGGTTCAGATGGCGACCGCCCCCGCTGCTGCCGAACCCTACTTCCGTCAACCGTGACAAAACTTTCTTGTCAGCCCACCACTCTCCGGTGAGCCCATCAGCCATCTCTGAGGAGAACCTCGGATCTCCCTCAGAGGCGAGATGCCGACCCTCGACCACGAATCGTCGTTCGCCCGACCGCAGCACGATCATCAGGTCGGTCTCGACGCGCCGATTCTTCTTCTTTCGCATCCGTACGTGTACGGATGCGACGATCGTGCTAATGAGCGACCGCAGCTTCAACCTCAAGGCCTGTTGGTCGGCGTGCCCCTCCTTGCCGAGCTGCTGAATCAACTCGCGTGTCCTGCTCAGCGGCTTCGTCTTTTCGGCCTCGACCGTTTTCCGGACTTCCGCGAGGCGGCCTTCCGCTTCTTGAAGTTCCTGCTGGAGCACCTCCAACGCCCGCACGATCTCCTGCGGCGAAGAAGCGGCGGAGGATGTGCTCACCAAGGCTTCCCGCAATTCCTGCATTCGCCTACTGATAGCCCAGACCCGTGCCTCTGCATCGCCGACCTGTTCCCGATTTGTCGAAGGCGATTCGAGGCAACTGTCATCCAGCTCATAGAGGACGCCGAGGACAGCCTGCTCCAAATGAAAGTAGTTGAGCGAATACGAGCATGCCCCAGACAGGCCGCGAAGGTGGCCGTACGACACGAGCCGACGCTGGACATATGGGCTCTTGTTCTTGCCCTTCACTCGGCTTGTCTGGACTTGCAACGTGTGTCCATCCTGCCCGTGCAGAAGTCCGACAAAAAGATTGACGAAGTGCGTGTTTCGTCCCTTCGCCCGCTTCCGTGATTCTTTGGCGGTTGCCGCGGCGTAGAAAAGTTCGTCCGACACCACTCTGGGGTAGTAGTTCGCGATGGGCTCGCCATCCTTCACCCGGGCCCCGCTTGCGTCGAAACGGTAGGGCTGCAGTTCACCGAGAACCGACCGGTCATTCAGAATCTTCTGGATGTACGAGGCGTTCCATTTCCCGGACTTGCCGAACGGTGTGAATCGCTTGTTCAGGTCCGTGACGAGATGCCGCTGCCCCCGGCCGTTTGCGGTGTTCCTGAAAATGAATTCGATGGCGGCAGTAGCTTTGGGCCGAATCGCGAACCGCTCGGCTTCGTCATCCCACCTGAGCCATGCCGGGCACTTCCGAAACATGGGCTGGCCTGTTCGAGCCTTCTCGCGTTTCGCTTCCCAGACAGCACTGATCCGGCGGCTTTTCTCCTTTGACTGCTCATGGGCCATGGTCATCTGGAGGATGAGTGGCAGCACCACGTGCAGATCGTCGATGTTGTCCTCGTTGATGGTCTGGGGCGGGTCGAGGGTCTGGACCGTGATGCCGGCCTCAACCAACTCAACGAAGGCCCTGTATGCCTTCCGCGTCTGCTGACGTGAGAACCGGTCCAGCCGCTCAATCAGCAGGATCGCCCCCTTCGGGATCGGGCTGTCCGGCTTCTTGGCGAGGGCCACGAATGCCCCTAGCGACCCTTTTTCGTCGAGATTTGCCCCGCGGAAGGCAGAAACCCCGAGATCGTGAAGCCGAAGCGAGGGATCAAGCGTGTGCTGGGGGTTCTGGGCGAGCCAGTCGTTCCCGAGCTTGATCTGCCGGCGAACGCTGTCCCCCTGCTCCTGTTTTTTACTCGAGAAGCGAACGTACGAATAAACGGTTGCCATGAGCTTCCGATGCTCCTGAATCGTCGGGGAAATCCGTGACTTAGCCGCATTTTATTGTGTCTGGTATTTGACCGCAACAGTGTGCTTTTTCTGGACGAACTGCCCGAGTTCAACCGGCGCACGCTCGAGGTGCTGCGGCAGCCGCTCGAGGACGGTTCCGTGACCATCAGCCGCGCCAAGACGACGACGAAGTTTCCGGCCGACTTCATGCTCGTGGCTGCGCTCAATCCCTGCCCGTGCGGGTACCGCGGCGATCCGCGGCGTGAGTGCCAATGCACCGTGCCGCAGGTCGAGAAGTACATGGGCAAGATCTCCGGGCCGCTGCTCGATCGGATCGACATCCACCTCGAGGTGCCGGCCGTGCCCTTTCGCGAGCTCGCGGCGAGCCGGGCCGGCACGTCGAGCGGCCAGATGCGCGAGGCCGTGCTGGCGGCGCGGATTCGCCAGGCAGAGCGGTTCGCCGGCATGCCGACCCGCGCCAACGCGCGGATGAACTCCCGGCAAATCCGCGAGTTTTGCCGGCTGGAGCCGGCGGCCTCCGAACTCCTGCGGGCCGCCGTCGCCGACATGGGGCTCTCGGCCCGCGCCCACGACAAGGTGCTCCGGGTCGCCCGCACGATCGCCGACCTCGACGCCTCCGACGGGATCGGCTGCGCGCACATCAGCGAGGCGATCAACTATCGCCTCCTCGACCGCGGCCTGTGGCTGTAAAGGGGCCGGGTGCGCCGGACATGGCGATCTCGACCATCTGCGGATGATCTGCCAAACTTGAAGCATGGCACTTCACGACACGATGGCACGGGCATCGGCGGTCCGGCGGGACGGGGAACCAGTCCGCTTTCGCAAGCAGCTGACGCTCCTCGCAGCCACGCTCTTCTGCCTTGGCGGACTGGCCCTGACGATCGACCTGCCCGTCGCCCGCTGGTGCCGCGACCCGCGGCTGCCGCGGGAGGCGATGCGGCTGCTGAACTTCTCCGAGGCTTTCGCCCACGGCACCGGCGCGGCGGCGCTGCTGGTGGTCGTGCTCGTGCTCGATCCGCGGCTGCGGCTGCCGCGGCTTGGCCGGGGAGCGATCGACGCCGGGGCCCGCGACTTTCTCCGCATCGTGGCCGCTACCTTTGCGGGCGGACTCATCGTCGATCTCATCAAGGCGTCGGTAGCCAGGGTGCGGCCGCGGGCGGCTGATCTCGCCGCGGTCCAATCCGCGATCGACACCTTCAGCACGGCGGCACTGCTGCCCTCGTCCACGAGCCATGCCGACGTGGCAAGTTTTCCGTCGGGACACGCGGCCGTGGCCGCCGGCTTCGGGGCGGCCCTTGCCTGGCGTTATCCCCGGGCGGCGGTCCTCTTCGCGGTGATCGCGGCCCTGGCGGCAGCCCAGCGGGTCGTGTCGTCGGCCCACTATCCCAGCGACGTCGCCTGCGGTGCCGCGATCGGCCTGTGCGGCGCCGCCCTGTGCCTTGGCGACCGTGGTCGCAGCGTGGAAGCAACCGCTGATTCGTGATAACATTCTGTCATTGTTGCTCTGCACCGAGGTCGTCCATGCCAGCCCAGAAGAAGCCCCGCAAGGCCGTTTCCCGCGCGAAGCCGGACGCGTCCGGCGGCCCCGAAGCTGGTGGGCCGCCGACGGACGGCAAGCGGATTCTGCTCGTTGACGACGATGCCGAGATCATCGAATCGATGCGCACGGTGCTCGAGTCGCGGGGCTACCAGATCCTCGTGGCCCGCGACGGCAACCAGGGCCTGGCCATGGCCGAGAACGACGGACCGGATCTCGTCGTGCTCGACATGATGATGCCCAAGCGCAGCGGCTTTCTCGTGCTGGAGAAGCTGCGGCGGTCGAGCCCGAACCCGATCCGCGTGATCATGATCACCGCAAACGAGGGCAGCCGCCACAAGGCCTACGCCGAGATGCTGGGCGTCGACGACTACATCCGCAAGCCGTTCGCCATGGACCGGCTGCTGGACAGCGTCGACCGGCTGCTGTCCTGATTCGTCGCGGCAAACTAGGCGAATTGCGGGGGCGCAAGTTGGCGTTGACCCGTTTTCGGGGCAGCCATACATTCCGGCGGTCCCTTCGAGCAGCGGCGTTTATCAAGGCTCCAGCGTGTCCCTTCAGCCCTCTCCTTCGACCCCGCGCGACGACCTGAAGGAACGGGTCCGCGACGCCGTCGACATCACCGACGTGGTGGGCTCTTACATCGCCCTGCGGCGCCAGGGCAAGGCCATGGTCGGCCTCTGTCCTTGGCACGAAGACTCCCGCCCCAGCTTCCAGGTCAACCAGGAGCGTCAGACCTACCGGTGCTGGGTCTGCGACATCGGCGGCGACGTCTTCAACTTCCTGATGCGGATGGAGAAGGTCGAGTTTCGTGAGGCGCTCGAGCAGCTCGCCGACCGGGCCGGGATCACGATCCCCAAAGGCCGCGGTGGCCTGGCTGCCGACGACAAGGCCGCCCTCTGGAAGGCGCTCTCGTGGGCGGCCGATCGGTTCCACGACTGCCTGCGTTCGCACCCCGAGGCCGGCCCGGCGCGGGCCTACCTCGCGGACCGCGGCCTAACCCCCGCCACTATCGAGCGGTTTCGGCTCGGCTTCGCCCCGCAGTCGTGGGACTGGCTCCTGCGACAGGCGGCGGTTTCCGGCATTTCGGCTACCGACCTGCTGCGGACGGGCCTGGCCGTGGAGCGGCAGGGCCGCTCCGGCCACTACGACCGCTTCCGCGGCCGCGTGATGTTTCCGATCCGCGATCCTCAGGGCCGCTGTGTCGCCTTCGGCGGTCGCGTGCTTCCCGGCCCCGACGCCGACCCGGCGAAGTACATCAATTCACCCGAAACGCCACTGTTTTCGAAAAGTTCGATGCTCTACGGCCTCGACACCGCCCGCGAGGCGATGACGCAGTCGCGACGGGCGATCGTCGTCGAGGGCTACACCGACTGCCTCGCCGCCCGGCAGGCGGGCATCGACGACGTCGTCGCCGTCCTCGGCACGGCCCTGGGCGAGCGGCACGCGAAGCTGCTGCGCCGGTATGCCGACCGCATCGTGCTGGTGCTCGACGGCGACGACGCCGGCCGCCGGCGGGCCAACGAGATCCTCGACGTGCTGCTCGCCGAGCCGATCGACGTGCGGATCGCTCGCATGCCGGCGGGAGTCGATCCCTGCGAGTTCGTGCTGGGGCAGGGCCGCGCGGCCTTCGAGGCGCTCGTGGATAACGCCGGCGACCCGCTCGAATACCGGATGGACGAGGCCCTCGCAGCGCTCGCCCCCGACGCGGGCGACGACGCGGCGCTGGCGTCGATCGAGAGCGTGCTCAAGGCGCTGGCGGCCGTCTCACCCCGTTCGCCGCTGTCGCCCTCGCAGCGTCGCCTACGCGAGGACCAGGTGCTCGGCCGGCTCTCGCGCCGCTTCGGCCTGTCACGCGACGTGCTCCGGGGCCGGATGCTCGAACTGCGGAGCAGTTCGGCGTCGGCGGACGAGGCGAGCCCCGCCACGCCCCGCCCGCTGCCGCGTCTGCCCGCCTGGGACCGCGAGGTGATCGAGGTGCTCGTGGGTGTTCCCGACAGCGCCGGACTGATCGTGCGCGAGGTGGGGGCCGCGGGCCTGGAGAGCCGCGAGGCCCGCGCCGTGCTCCAGGCCGCGGAGCGGCTCCATGGGGAAGGCCGCCCGGTCGCCCTGCCGGACCTGCTGCTCGAGATCGATGATCCCGCGCTCCAGAGCCTGCTCGTCGCCGTCGACGAGACGAGCGCCGAGCGCGGCCCGATCGATCCCCACGAACGCATCAACCACCTCGAAGACGCCCTGCGACGCCGCTCCGCCGAGCGGCAGGCGCACGCGAGCGCGAGGACCCTGAAAACCTCCCGGCTGGATTCCCGGTCGGAGGCGGAACTTTTGGAGCGGCTCGTCGCGGAGCGGCGGGCGGCTCAGGGCATGGCCGATCCCAAGGATGGGTGAGGATGCCCGTCTCGTCGCTGCCAGCGGCCGCCGGCTTTCACCGGCGGTCCGGGGGGCGGGGCGAGTGACGGTACGATGGTGAAGGAGAACCCTGCAGATGAAAAACGTGAGCAACCAGTCGCGCGGTCCCGTGAACCGGCTTCCGCAGCCGGCCGCCGAGCCGCATGCCCCCGCCCAGCCCCACGGTGACGGCGAACTCACCCGACTGATCGCCGTCGGCAAGCAGCTCGGCTATCTCACGTTCGACGAAGTCAACGCCTACCTGCCAGACGAGGCGGTCGATCCGGAAAAGATCGACGCGCTGCTCGTGGCCCTCGAGGAGCAGGGCATCGAGCTCGTCGACACCCCGCCACAGCCCGCCGACGCGGCCGACGCGCCCGCCGTGGCGGCGGCCGCCGCCACGGCCAAGCCGCGGCGTGACGAGGCGATCACCACGCCGCCGTCGAACGCCGGCAACGACCCGATCCGCATGTACCTGGCGCAGATGGCGGAGATCCCCCTGCTCTCGCGCCGCGAGGAGATCTCGCTGGCCAAGCGGATCGAGGTCACGCGGAAGCGGTTCCGCCGTGCCGTGCTGGGCTGCGCCTACTCCCTGCGGACGACGGTCGACACGCTGCGGCGGGTCCACGAGGGGGCCCTGCCCTTCGACCGCACGATCAAAGTGTCGCTCACCGAGCGGCTCACGAAGGAGCAGATCCAGGCGCGGATGCCGCACAACCTGGCCACCCTCGACCACCTGATGGGGGCCGCGCAGGCCGACTTCCGCCTCCTCATCAGCCGGCGGACCGGAGCCGAGGAGGCCCGCGTCGCCCGGCAGCGATTCCGCCGCAACCGGGCCAAGTCGCTGGTGCTCGTCGAGGAGTTGAGCCTCCGCACCCGCCGCGTGCAGCCGCTGGTGAAGCTCCTCCGCGGGATGTCGACCCGCATGGATCAGCTCCAGCATGACCTGCGGGCCATGCAGGAGGGCCGGCTGTCGCGGGACGACCGGGCAGATATGCGGAAGGAACTCCGCGACCTGATGCTCACGACACTGGAAAGCCCGCGGTCGCTCCGCACCCGCGTCGGGGCGCTGGAGAAGCTCCGCGAGGAGTACGAGGCGGCCAAGCGGAACCTCTCCGCGGCGAATCTCCGCCTCGTGGTGTCGATCGCGAAGAAGTACCGCAACCGTGGGCTTTCCTTCCTCGACCTGATCCAGGAGGGCAACACGGGGCTGATGCGGGCCGTCGACAAGTACGAGTATCGACGCGGCTTCAAGTTCTCGACGTACGCCACCTGGTGGATCCGCCAGGCGATCACGCGAGCCATCGCCGATCAGGCCCGCACGATCCGCATCCCGGTCCACATGATCGACGTGCTCTCGAAGCTGCGGACCACGGCCAAGAAGCTGCTGCACGAACTCGGGCGGGAGCCCTCCCCGGAGGAGATCGCGCACGCGGCCGACGTGCCGGTGGAGGAGGCCCGCCGCGTGCTGGAGATGGGGCGGCAGCCGATGAGCCTCGACCGCCCCGTGGGCGAGAGCGAGGACGCGAGCTTCAGCGAGTTTGTCGAGGACGTGGGCGTGGCCAGCCCCACGCAGTCCACGACGCACGGCCTGCTGCGGGACCGGATCGAGTCGCTGCTCAAGACCCTCACCTACCGTGAGCGGGAGATCATCCGGCTCCGCTACGGCCTCACCGACGGCTACACCTACACGCTCGAGGAGGTGGGACGGATCTTCCGCGTCACCCGCGAACGGGTGCGGCAGATCGAGGCCAAGGCGGTCAAGAAGCTCCAGCACCCGGTCCGGTCGCGGCAGCTCGAGAACTTCATGGAAGGGGCCGCGAGCGCCAACTGATCGGCCGTGGTGATCGGCCAACCGTGATCCACAGGCCGGCCGGCCGCCCTTCGTGGCGGCCGGCCGGTCGCATTGGTACACTCCCCCCCATGACCGGCGCCGTCACCACTGCCACGCTCCGCACGCTGCACCGGATCCACCGGCAGTTGGCCGATCTCCAGGATCAGCTGGCCGCCGGTCCGCGTCAGGTCGCGAGCCGCACCAGGCAGCTCGAGGCCGCGGAGGCGAAGAAGGCCGCCGCCCAGGACGACGTGAAGAAGGCCCGCATGACGGCCGACCAGAAGCAGCTGCAGCTCAAGTCGGCCGAGGCGAAGAACCGCGACCTCGAGGGCAAGCTCAACGCCTGCAAGACGAACCGCGAGTACCAGACACTCACCGAGCAGATCGCGGCCGACATTGGAGCGGATCGACGCCCTCAAGCCCATCGTTCCGGCGGCCGACGCGGAGGTCGAGGCGGCCAAGAAGCTGCTCGCCGCCGCGCAGGCCATGGTGACGGCCGAGACGGGCCGGCTCAACGGCGAGGTGGCCCGCGTGCGTGCCGAACTCGAGGCCGTCGAGAAGGAGCTGGCCGCGGACGTCCGCGAGAAGTACGAGCGGGTCGTGAAGCACAAGGGCGCCGACGGCATGGCGCCGGTCGAGGGGCAGAGCTGCGGCGGCTGCTTCCAGCAGATCACGGGCAACATGCTCTCCGATCTGATGCTGGGCAGGGTGGTGATGTGCCGCAGCTGCGGCCGCCTGCTCTACGTGCCCGAGTCGTCCACTCCGGCCTGACCGCCGGCTGCCGCCCCGGGCCCGCCGTCACGCCCCGGAAGTGAACCGTCAGCAACTGGAGAGACCGAGATGTCCGATCGCATTCCCATGACCCGCGCCGGCTACGAGAAGCTCAAGGCCGAGGTCGATCACTTCGAAAACGTCGAGATGCCGAAGCTCGCCGCCCGCGTGGCCGCGGCCCGCAGCGAGGGGGATTTGAGCGAGAACGCCGAGTACCACGGCGCCCGCGAGAGCCAGGGCATGATGCAGGCCAAGATCAACCTCCTCCGCGACAAGTTGGCCCGCGCCGTGATCGTAGAGCGGGCGAAGGAGGCCGGTGACGAGGTGGTTTTCGGGGCCACGGTCGTGGTCAAGGACCTCAAGTTCGGCGACGAGGAGATCTTCGTGCTCGTGGGCGCCGGCGAGGAGGATTACGACGCGGGACGGATCAACGTGGCCAGCCCGCTCGCCCAGGGCCTGCTGGGCAAGAAGGTGGGCGAGAAGGTGTCGATCGACGTGCCGGCCGGCACGATGAAGTTCGAGATCCTCGAGGTCCGCTTCGACGACTAGTTTTACGCCTGTCGGGCCATCCATGGCCCCGACAGGCTTGGCTCGGCGGAGGGGCAGCCGAGGTGCCCCTCGCCTCGCAGCGCGGTCGCACCTCCGGGCGACCGTGGCCGCCGCGGAGCGGCGGCATGGCCGCCATTGCGCCGCTTCATCGAACGGTGGCCGCCTGGAAGGCGGCCCATCGAGAGCCGGCGGAGGCCGGCCAAGCGTGGCGAGGCACGATGCCGAGACCACGCGTGAAACAGCCCCATCCATGGCCCCCGCAGGCTTGGGCGCCGCGGAGCGGCGGCGGTCTTCGACCATCGTGTCCCCCGGCTTCCGCCGGGGGCTTCTTGTGTGGATGACGCGCGTGGCCCAAAAAGCCCCGGGTGGCAACCCGGGGACTCCGGGCCCGAAAGCCACCCCGCCTTCCATGCCGCACGACGGCATGCGGTTTCCCAGTGCAACACTGGGTTTCAACGATCGAGGCCGGCGAATAGCGCCGAGCCGATGCGGATCATCGTCGCGCCTTCGAGGATCGCCGCCACGAAGTCGCCACTCATCCCCATCGAGAGCTCGCGAAGAGAGTCGCCCCCCGGCAGCGTCGCCGCAAACCGGTCGCGCAGTTCGCGGAGCCGGGCGAACTCGCGGCGGGCGGCCCCCGGATCGCCGTCGGGCACACTCGCCATACCCATCAGGCCACGGATGAGAATCTCGGGCCGGGTCGCCGCTGCGGCCACGATCGCCTCCGCCTCGGCCTCCGCGGCCCCGGTGCGGTCGGGATCGCCCGCCAGGTTCACCTCCACGAGCGCCTCGCACACGCGGCCGGCGGCGGCGGACTCCGCGGCCAGCGACTCGAGCAGCCGCCGGCTGTCGAGCGAGTGAATGAGCGGGTTCGCGGCCAGCGTGCGGCGGATCTTGTTACGCTGCAGGTGCCCGATGAGGTGCCAACGCGGCGGCGGCGCGAGGTCGGCGAGGGCCTCCGCCTTGCCCCACAGCGCCTGCGGCCGGCTCTCGGCGAGGTCGTGGCAGCCCGCGGCATGGACGAGCCGGGCGGCCGCGGCATCGACGTACTTCGTGACCCCGATGAGCGTCACGGCAGCCGGATTGCGGCCCGCGCGGCGGCAGGCCTCCGCGACCTGGTCGCGGACCCGCGCCAGATTGGCGGCCACGACCGCCGCACCGCCCTCCGGCAGCGGCCGGCAGGTCACTGGATCTCGAGCGTGCGGGCCACCTCGCCCGACCGCTTCACGCGGCCGAGCAGGAACTCGCACGACACGTTGCAACCGAGGAGCGTCCGGTTCCGCGGCACGTCGAGCGCCCGATACAGGAGCCACTGTTCGAGGCCCGCCTGCACCCGGAAGCCCACGGCCTGATGGGGCGGCAGAATCGTCCGCATGTCGGCGACGGTCAGCTGCCGCCAGGTTCGCG
The DNA here is from genome assembly GCA_021300535.1 of Planctomycetaceae bacterium. Classification (GTDB taxonomy): domain Bacteria; phylum Planctomycetota; class Planctomycetia; order Pirellulales; family UBA1268; genus QWPN01. Next base: position 11,519 of record JAJTED010000051.1, read on the forward strand.
ACTGCGCGATCCGCTTCGCGTCGCAGTCGATCCACAGGGGCGCGTACAGCCGGATCGCCCCCTGCTGGTCCAGCACGAGCCCGTCGGCCGTGACGTCGAAAGCCCCGCGGCCCGCCACCCGCCACTCGGGCAGGGCCAGCGGCAGAGCCATGAACCGCGTCTCGGTATCGGAAGCGGTCACTTCGCGAGTCTCCTCCTCGCGGTGGCAGTCGAGGCCGCCTGCGACCGGGACCGTGCCGCGATAGCGGAGGTCCTGCACCGCCATGGAGCCGCCGGGACGCGGCGTGACGGCATCCGCCAGGAGCACGAGCTTTTCTCCGGGCAGCACCACCACCTGCCGCTCGATCTGCATGCCTCCGGTGAGCGGCGCCACGACCTCCAGGAACGTCGCCTTGCGATCGGACTCCCAGCAGGAGACGGTCCACGCCCCCTCTGCGTCGAGCGGCCGCCCCTCGGCGACGGCCGACCAGCGCCACGGCCCGTCCACCAGCAGGCGGTCGTCGACCGCGATCTCCAGCCGCGGCGTCGCCTCGCGGTACTCCAGCAGCACGCGCACGCCGCCGCGTTCCCAGCCGGAACGGATCACGGCCACGGCTGCGGCCGGGTCGTGGAAGTCGCGCGGCAGGCAGCGGCCTGTGACGCGACCCCGCACCAGCGCCCGGGCCGTACGGCCGGCCGCCCGCGATCCTTCGCGACGCGACGCCAACGCATCGACCAGCGGCGCCGAGAAGCATGCCGGCAGACGGCCGGGGCCGGCGAGGATTCGCCCACCCCCACCGAGCAGCCGCAGGGCGGCGGCGGCGGCGGCGGCCCACGACGTCTCCGTGGCCTCGTTCCATGGCGGGCCACCCGTCGCCAGCCCGGCGGCGCGAACGCCGCTCCAGCGCACGATTCGCTCGACGACGGCCGCTGATCCGGACAGGCCGACGGCGCCGGCCGCCGTCACCAGCCGCCCGATCTCCTCGGCGACGGCCGCCGTCGCCGACTCCTCCAGGCAGCGGCAGGCCTCGATGTCGTTGAACAGCCGCGCCAGCACGAGTACGAATCGCGCGGGCTGTGTGTCGCGGCCGGCGAGCATCGTCTCCGCCGCCCGCGCCTGCTGCACGAGCCGCTCGAGCAGCCCCCCGGCGGAGCCGCCCGCCCGCTTCGTCCGGGCCATCCATCCCAGGGCCCACGCCGCCGCCTCGCAGAGCAGCCAGCGGTCCCGCGACCCGGCACACTCGACCACGCTATCGAGGCACGCGCCGATCTCCGTCTCCAGGAACGTCATCCGCTGCGCGTTTCCGGATCCACGCCCCACCTGGCCGGCCAGCCGCCGCAGCCGCCGCCGCACCTCGATCGAGCCGCTGACGTCGGCCAGTTCCCGGATCCGCTTGCCCGCGGCGCGGCCGCCGACCTTCGCCGGCACGCCCCGGTGACCCGCACCCCGGTTCCGGCCGGAAGGTGACGGCGCGGTCGCGTCCTTGCCCAGGCGGGTCTCGGGACCACCGCGGCTCTGCGGTTTGGCCTGCTTCTTCTTGTGATGCGTCGCGACCATCTGCCGTCCAGCCTCCGGAGTTTCCCTGTCGACCCGCGGGCCGGTATCGTAACGGAGTCGTTTGCGGTTCTCCACGGTCCGATCCTCCAGGAGCCCACCATGTTCCTTGCATGCCCCCGTTCCTGCTGCACCGCGGCCGTGCTGCTGGTGGCCTTGACCGGCGTGTGGTCGCCGCGGGCGGTCCTCGTGGCGGCCGAGCCCCCGGCCGCGCCGGCTGACGCGGAGGCCCCCGCCCCGCCCCGCCCCGCCGCCCGGCCCGACCGGCATCCCGAGCTCAAGCGGCTGTCCCGCACCGAGGAAGTGTGGATCGACAAGGCCCGCAAGGAAGTGGTCGTGGGCGGGAAGATCGTGCTCGACCGGGGCCCGATCGAGGTGTTTGCGTGCGTCGAGAAGACGAAGGAGCACGAGGCGATCGTGGCCACCCGCTCGACAGCGCGGCTGATCCACGCGGCGCTGTTGGCGATCGGGCTCGACCCGGGAAGCCCGGTGGCGTTCGATCCCGAGTATCTGCCCCCCAAGGGACCGCGGGTGAGCGTGCGGCTCCGCTGGAAGGACGCCGCGGGCAAGGAGCAGCAGGCGCGGGCCCAGGACTGGATTCGCAACGCGCAGACAGGCAAGCAACTCGAAGCCGACTGGGTGTTCGCCGGCAGTTCGTTTTGGCGCGATCCCAACGACGGCGTCGAGTACTACCAGGCCGACGGCGGCGACGTGATCTGCGTGTCGAACTTCCCCACGGCGCTGCTCGACCTGCCGCTGCAAAGCTCGCAGGCGAACGCGGAACTGCTCTTCGAGGCCTTCGCGGGCCGCGTGCCGCCCCGCGACACCGAGGTCGATCTGATCCTCTCCGCCGTCCCGGAGTGACGTCCGGCGTCAGCCGACGTGGCAGTGCGCCAGGACCTGCCGCGGCGGCGCCACGTATCCGGTGTAGAACGGGCCGAACTCGGCGTAGCGGGCGCTCGCCTCGTCAAACCGCATCGTGTAGACGATCTCCTTGAGCCAGTCGGGCCGCCGGGCCCAGAGCGTCACGCCCCACTCCCAGTCGTCGAGCCCCACGGCCACCGTGATCAGCTGGGTGACGCGGCCGCCGAACTTCATCCCCGAGGCGCCGTGCTCGGCCATCAGCCGGCTGCGTTCCGCGAACGGCAGCGTGAACCAGTTCTCGCCCACCTTCCGCTTCTTGTTCATCGGGTAGAAGCAGGCGTTGGGCCACGGGGGCAGTTCGGGCTCCAGCCGCGCCTGCCGCATCGCCGGCTCCCGCGCCGCGTAGCCCTGCACCTTGGCGCTGTAGGACGGACTGTCGGCCACCTCCCCCTCGGCCACGAGCCGGGCGGCGTACTGCTCGACGGTCGGCACGTACTCGCTCACCTCGGTGAGGCTCACGAACGAGTAGGTGGGCACGAGTGCCGGGCCGAGCGGGCCGGCCAGCAGCCGCTGGTGCACGTCGTCGACCGCCAGCGGCGAGGGATCCATGGCCACGACGCCGAAGTCGGCCTTGTGGCCGGGCACGACCCAGGTCTGGAGCCGCCGCGGCGCGTGCGGTGCGGTGGGATCGAGCGTGGCGGCGAAGGCCTCGACGCCGGCGGCGATCTCCGCGGCCGACAGCGCCGCCAGCCGGCCACGGTCGAGGGCGTAGAACGAGTGCGTCACGTGCCAGCCGGTGCAGGGCTCGATCGAAGTCTCCACGGCCTGGGCGGCGGCGTGCGGTGGCGGCCCGCCGTGGCGGTGCGGCGCGGCGGGGGCGGCAGGCTGTGACACGGGCATGCTCCGGAGCGGCTCGGAAAAGAAAACGCCGCCGCAGTCTACGCTCCGGGACCGCCACTTCCCAGCCGTGGAATGCCGGCGGGCCGCTGTCCAAGAAGGGGCGGTTGGCGGTACGATGCACATGCGGACCACAGTCAGGCACGCAACGGGGAGACCACCATGGGACAGGCGATCGTCGATCCGGCCGAGCTCCGCAGGTTCGCGGGCAGCCTGCGGAAGTTCAGCGACGAAGTGGTGGCCCAGATGCAGATGGTGCAACGGCAGCTCGCCGCCTTGAGCTCCACGTGGCGCGACCAGGAGCAGCAGAAGTTCGCCGAGGAGTTCGAGCAGCAGCTCGGCACCTTCAAGCGGTTCGCGGAGTCGACCAGCGAATACGTCCCCTACCTGATCCGCAAGGCGGAGCGGGTCGAGGAATACCTGCAGCAACGCTGACCGCCGCGTCAGGAGACCGCCACATGTCCGACCAGGCCGACGTCAAGTCGATCGACACGCTCGCCTTCGTCAAGGCAGCGTTTGCGGCGTTCGCGCACGAGACCAACCAGGCCGTCTCCGAAATCGAGATCCAGGGGCAGCGGGCCGTGGAATGGATCACGGTCGACCGAGCCGCCTTCTGGAAGGCGGAGATCCGCCGCCGTTCCGACATCGTCAACAAGGCGATCAAGGATCTGGAGCACTGCCGCACCTTCAAAAAGGTGGGCGACAACACGCCCTCGTGCGTCGAGGAAAAGAAGGCCCTCGACAAGGCGCGGAAGCTGCTGGAGACGGCCGAGCGGAAGGCCGAGGCCGTCCGCCGCTGGACGCCGGTCGTGCAGCAGCAGTTTCGTGAGACGTGCGTGCGGGGCCCAAAACGTCACCCGCCAGCTCGACGCCGCGGCGCCGCCCGTACCGGCCGCGCCCGCCCCCACGGAGGCGGCGTCATGAAGGTCGGCGACCTCTCCAGCGGGGCCTCCAAACTCGCCAACGCCCTCAAGCAGCTCAACATCAAGTGGGACAGCGCCAAGGACACGTGGCACGACACCCGGGCCAAGGCCTTCCAGAAAGACAACGTCGAGCCGCTGCTGCCGGCCGTCAAGGAAACCCTCGACGCCCTCGGGCGGCTGGCCGAGGTTCTCGACCGGGCCGCCCGCGACGTCAGCGAGCACGACGGCGGCTGACGCCGCTTCCCGCCCCGCACCACCCCATGGATCCGCATCTGTGAGCACCGCCGCCCTTACCGCCCCCGCCGCCCCCGTGAACGCCTACGACCGCGACCTCCTCCGCGGCCAGATGGAGCTGCTGCGCACCGAGGCGGCCCTGCGGGCCCGCCTCGAGAACGAGATCGCGGCGGAGCATGAGGTGGCGGTGACGCAGACGCGGGCCGACGCGGAGGCCGCCCTCGCCGCCACGAAGCAGAAGTACGCCGCCGAGATCGAGGCCACGAAGCGGGAATACGCGGGCCTGCTGCACAAGGCCGACGCCTACCTCGCCGCCGAGCGCACCAAGCTCGACGAGCAGCGCAAGGCGATGGCCGCCCAGGTCGCCAAGCTCTGCGAGAAGGAGGCACGTCAGGCCAAGGAAGACGATCAGTTCGACGAGCTGTCGATCAAGGAGAAGCACAAGGAGGACCGCAAGCAGCCGGCCCGCCTGTTCGCCAAGGATGAGAAGGAGGTCGCCCGCGTAAGCAGCCAGATCGCCGAGGCGGAGGCGAAGGCGGGCCAGGCGCTGGCGACGTGCGGCCTGACACCGGCCGCCGGCGCTGACGACGCACCGCTCCCCGAGGGCAAGGAGCTGCTCGCCGAGTTCGAGGCGCTGCGGGCTGCGATCGTCGACCAGGCCAAAGGCATCGTCGACCTGCCGGCCGCGAAGCAGGCATTCGCCGGCGGCCTGCAGGGGGCGGCAATCGGGCTGCCGATCGTGCTCGGCCTGGCGGCAGGGGCCGCCGCCTTTTTCGGCCTGCCCGGCGGCATGGTAATGGGCCTCAAGGCGGCCGCGGCGGCCGGCGCGGCCGCGGTCCTCGCCGGCGGCGGGATCGTGGGCGGCCTGTCGCTGGTGCGCGGCAGGCGACAGGTCGCCCGCGAGCAGCTCGCCGGCCTGCAGGCCGCACTGGCGACCGCCGTGGCCCGGGCCCGGCGGCTGGAGCCGGCCTGCGCCGAGTTCCTCAAGGCCCGCCGGGACGAGCAGGCGACGAAACTCGAGGCCCGCTTCGCGCAGGAGCAGGAGCAACGCCGAGCGAAGTCGGAAGAGCGGCTGGCGGCGTTCGCGGCCAAACGCGACAAGACGCTTGCCGACCTGGAGGCGAAGTACCGCGGCTCGTGCGAGGCTCTCGCCCAGAAGGTGGCGGCGGCGAAGGACGCCGCGGAGCAGAAGTATCCGCCGCGGCTGGCCGCGCTGGAGACCAGCGGCCGCGAGGACATCGCCACGCTCGAACGCGAGCGTGACGAGCGGCTGGCGGCCGCCGACCGCCGCCGCGACGAGCGGCACCGCGCCATGACCGCCCGCTGGCAGGAGGTCCGCGAGCGGACGGCCGCCGTCTACGAGGAGGCCCGGCGGATCGACGCCGCCGCCTTCCGGCCCTGGGACGAACTGGCCGGCGACGACACGCCGCTGCCGGCCGAACCGCCCCCCGGGCTGCGGTTCGGGTCGCTGGGGCTGTCGCTGGAGAGGGTGCCGGGGGGCGTGTCGGGAGAGCCGGCGCTGAACGCCTTCGGTCCGGTGTCGTGGACGCAGCCGGCCATCCTCCCCTACCCCGTCCACTCCTCGCTGCTGATCAAGACGACGGCCGACCAGAAGGAGACGGCCTCGGCCATGCTCCAGGCGGTCACGCTCCGCATCGCCACCGGCATTCCGCCGGGGCAGAGCCGGTTCACGATCATCGATCCGCTCGGCCTCGGCAAGCAGTTCGCCGGCTTCATGCACCTGGCCGACTACGACGAATTGCTCGTCACCAGTCGGATCTGGACGGAGCCGCCGCTCATCGAGCAGAAGCTGGCCGACATCACCGAGCAGATGGAGGTGGTGATCCAGAAGTACCTGCGGAACGAGTACGAGTCGATCGGGGCCTACAACGCCGAGGCGGAGGTGCCCGAGCCCTACCGGTTCGTGGTCGTGGCCAACTTCCCCGCCAACTTCAACGAGACCAGCGCCCGCCGCCTGGCGAGCATCGCCGCCTCGGGCGCCCGCTGCGGCGTGTACACGATCATCTCGGTCGATACCAAGGCCCAGATGCCGTCGGGCTTCAGCCTCGCCGAACTGGAACAGCACTCGACCACGCTGGTCCTCAAGGACGGCACCTTCACCTGGAGCGACCCGGAGTTCTCCAAGTGGCCCCTGACCGTGGAGCAGGCGCCCCCCGACGACGTGTTCACGCAGATCATCCAGCGGGTCGGCAAGGCGGCCAAGGCCGCCAAGCGGATCGAGGTGCCGTTCGACCGTGTCGCCCCGGCGGAGGCGGACTGGTGGCAGGGGAGCACGGCCAACGAGGTGCTCGCGCCGCTCGGCCCCGCCGGCGCCAAGAAGCTGCAGTACCTCAAGCTCGGCAAGGGCACGAGCCAGCACTGCCTGATCGCCGGCAAGACGGGCTCCGGCAAGTCGACCCTCATGCACGCGATGATCACGAGCCTCGCGCTGCAATACAGCCCCAACGAGATCCAGTTTTATCTCATCGACTTCAAGAAGGGCGTCGAGTTCAAGCTCTATGACCACTACAAGCTGCCGCACGCCCGCGTGATCGCCATCGAGAGCGAGCGCGAGTTCGGCCTTTCCGTGATGGAGCAGCTCGACCGCGAGTTGAAGCGACGCGGCGACCTGTTCCGTGAGCTGTCGGTGCAGAACGTGGCCGGCTTCCGCCAGACGGGGCACCCCGACCCGATGCCGCGGATTTTGCTCCTCATCGACGAGTTCCAGGAGATCTTCGTCGAGGATGACAAGATCGCCCAGGATGCCTCCCTGATCCTCGACCGCCTCGTCCGCCAGGGCCGGGCCTTCGGCATGCACGTGCTCCTCGGCTCGCAGACGCTCGGCGGCTCCTACAGCCTGCCGCGGGCCACGATGGGGCAGATGGCCGTCCGCATCGCCCTGCAGTGCAACGAGGCCGACTCGAGCCTCATCCTCTCGGAGGACAACACCGCCGCCCGCCTGCTGACGCGGCCCGGCGAGGCGATCTACAACGACGCCAACGGCATGGTCGACGGCAACAACCCGTTCCAGGTGGTGTTCCTGAACGACGACCGTCGGGAGCGGTATCTGGGCGCGCTGCGGGCGCTGGCCGACCGGCGGACCGACATCCCGCAGCTGCCGCGGATCGTCTTCGACGGCAACCAGGCGGCCGATCCGGCGGGCAATCCCCTGCTCACGGAGCTCCTCGACGCCGGCACCGTGCACGGCCGGGAAATGACCGCGCCGCTGGCCTGGCTCGGCGACGCGATCGCCATCAAGGATCCGACCGCGGCGATCTTCCGCCGCCAGGGGGGCGCCAACCTGCTGATCGTCGGCCAGCGTGAGGACCTGGGGGCCAGCCTGCTGGCGATGGCGATCACGAGCCTCGCCGCCGGTCACGACCCGCACCCGGGCGGCGGCCTCGGCCGCGCGGCGCGGTTCGTGCTCCTGGAGCCGGCGATCGCCGAGGAGAAGCCCGACCTGCTGCTCGCGCGGCTGGCCGACCACCTGCCCCACGAGATCGAGGTCGTGGGCCGCCTGGGCACGGCCGGCGCCCTGGAGACGCTGGCCGCGGAGATCCGCCGCCGGCTCGACGGGCAGATCATCGACGCCGAGGCGGTGTTCGTCGTCGTCCGCGACCTGGGCCGCTTCCGCGAGCTCCGCAAGAGCGACAGCGACTTCGGCTTCTCGATGGGTGACAAGAAGGCCGGGCCCGCGGAGAACTTCCTCACGCTCATCAAGGACGGTCCGGCCGTCGGCGTGCATGCCGTCATCTGGTGCGACTCGCTGACGAACCTGCAGCGCACCTTCGACCGCAACGCGATCAAGGAGTTCGAACTGCGGGTCCTGTTCCAGATGAGCGGCAACGACTCCAGCCAGCTCGTCGACACACCCGCGGCCGCCAAGCTGGGCCCGCAGCGGGCCCTGTTCATCCACGAGGAGACCGGCACGCTGGAGAAGTTCCGCCCGTATGCGTTTCCGTCGGCGGAGTGGCTCGCCACCGTCGCGGCCGCGATGGCGAAGCGGCCGCAGGGCACGCCGGTGCCCCGCCAGCGGCCGGCTCCGACGCCGGCGGCCGAGTCGGCGGATGCCGGCGGCGGCCTGGGGGGCTTCACCGCCTTCGGCGGCGGCGACTTCAACTTCACGAAGCTGCTCGACGACCTGCCCTCCGCCGACGACGCGTCGTCCCCCGAAGCCGGCGATACACCACAGTGAGATGCGGTCTACGTGGCCGTCACTGCCGCGGGCGGCGGCCGACCTCGACAGGCACGGAAAGCGTGTCGCCGTCCCGCACCACGTCGAGCGTCACCCGCTCGCCGACCGGCGCCCGCGTCAGCAGCAGCACCAGCGACGCCGGATCCCCGACCTCCTCGCCGTCGAACCGCACGACCAGGTCTCCCGCGCGGATCCCGGCCACCGCGGCGGGCGACCGCGGCTCGACGCCGGCCACGAGCACGCCGGCCACGTCCGGCGGCGTCGGCCGCAGGGCCATGCCGAGGTAGCCGCGTTCCATGGAGCCGGAGGCGAGGATCGCGTCGTAGACCTGCCGCGCGGTGTTGCTGGGGATCGCGAACCCGATGCCGGTGAAATCGCGGCCCGCGATGGCGGTGGTGATCCCCATCACGCGACCGTGGACGTCGACGAGCGGCCCGCCGGAGTTGCCCGGGTTGATTGCGGCGTCGGTCTGGAGGAACTCCTGGTACGGGCTGTCGACCACGCCGCGGCGGCCCTTCGCGCTGACGATCCCGCGGGTGATCGTGCGATCGAGGCCGAAGGGGTTGCCGATCGCCCACACCATCTCGCCCACGTCGAGGGCGTCGCTGTCGCCCCAGGCGGCGACCGGCAGGCCGTGGGCGGCTATCTTGAGGACGGCGAGGTCGGTGGCGGCGTCGGCCCCCAGCAGGTCGGCGGTGAACTTCCGGCCGTCGGCGAGCGTGACGTCGATTGCGTCACTGTTGGCCACGACGTGGTAGTTGGTGACGATCGCGCCGTCTTCGGCCAAGATCACTCCCGACCCGACCGACTCGCTCGTCGCCCCGACCGGCTTGAGCCCCCGCAGCGAGGCGATCTCGTCGGCGATCGTCAGCACCCGCCGCTTGGCCGTGACGTTGACCACCGTCGGGCCCACGATCCGGGGCAGCGTGGTGAACATCTTGCCGATGGCGGCGAGCTCGGTGCCGGCGGCCGCATCACCGATCGCCGCCAGTTCGCTCCGCACCTGGGCGTAGCGGATCCGCCCGGCGAGCGACGGCCAGACGATCAGCCCGACCAGGCCCACGAGGCCGAGGAAGAGGAGCGTCGTGCGGCTTGCGCCGCTCCGCGGATCAGCGTGCATCTGTGTTCCCTGCAATTCAAAATTCAAAAGGGCGTAACTCGCATATCTCGCCCCGCAGTCTAGCCAGTCTGCCTCGTGAGACGGGTGTTGCGTTTCCGGTCTGTCGAGTTTGGCGGTGCCTTTCCTTGAAGCCCGAGGCGCGAGTTTTGGTGTTGCGCCGAGTAGCTCGAGAGAGCGTCGCCGCTGCAGGAATCCGGTTGCGAGCGTCGTTTTGCAGATCCATTGCATTGGGCATCGGTCTCGTCATTCGTCCAAGAAGCTCCGGGTGGAAACCCGGGGACACCGGGCACGAATACCACCCCGCCGTCCATGCCGGATGACGGCACGCAATTTCCCGGTTCAAACCCACGTCACATGGCACCTGGGAAGGCATGCCACCCGGAGTCCCCCGGCTTCCGCCGGGGGCTTCTTGTGCCGTTCACGCGTGTAAAGCGAGAACAAGGGCTGAAGAAGCCGAGGGAATGCGAATGGCCTCCGGTGGAACGCCGCGGATTCCCTCATCTGACGATTGGGGTTCCCGGCAGCGGCGCCGGCGCGACCGCCGCGTTGCTGGTTTCGAGGCTCAGCACCTGTTTCATCTGCCATCAATGCATGCATGCAGGGGCTCACGCCCGGGAAACCTATGGCGAAAACGACCGTTTCGTCGGCCAGGGCAAGCGAGATGTGCAAGTTACGCCCAATTCAAAACCGCGGGTCAGCCGCGGGCCAGCGCCCAGCGTCGCACCTGGTCGATCGCGAACTTCGCCGCCCGCGAGCCGGCCAGGAAGGCCCCGCCCCCCAGCATATGCCGAAACCGCTCCACGCCGGCGTCGGTCACGAGGGCGACCTCGATCTCCCCCCGGCCGTCGGCCATCGGCTCCACCGGACCGATGCCCAGCCCCACGGCCGCGTCATGCTCGGCCCGGGCCCGGGCGGCAAGCGCGTCGGCCAGGCCGGCGTCGGCTGACCGCGGCAGCACGCGCCCCCCCCGAAAGCAGCCGCCCTGCGGGCTGCGAGCCGCGGCCTGGGCGAGCAGCGCCGCCACGCGGCCATCGGTGCCGACCTCGGCCGTGGCCAGCGTCATCCCGGCGGCGGCCACGGCGGCGACCACCGCGTCTTCCAGCTCATCATCCTCGACGCCATACACGAGCGGGCCCAGGCAGTTGCGGATCGTCGCCTCGGTATCGGCGATCTTGCCTTGGCACTCGGCCTCGTCGCGGCCGCGGGCGGCGATCCGCAGCGTGATCGTGGCCTCGTGGGCGGTGATCCCCACGAGCGGATCGCGACCCCGACGCACGAGATCGGGCAGCATGGCCTCGATGGCGCTCTCGCCGGCGCCGAAGCATTTGATTCGCCGCTGCACGATCGTGGCCCGCTCGGGCAGCATGCCGAGGATGGCCGGCATCACGGTGTCCCGCCACATCGTCCGCATCTCGGCCGGGACGCCCGGCAGGGCGAAGATCCGCGTTCGGCCGCCAGCGACATCCAGGTCGATGCCCGGGGCCGTGCCCTCGGGATTGGGAATGATGCGGCTGCCACGCGGGAAGACCGCCTGCCGCCGGTTGCTCTCCGGCATCGGCATGCCACGCCGGGCGAACCGCGACTCGACCGCCGTGAGGGCCTCGGGCGAGAGTTCGAGCGGACTGCCGGCCACGGCCGCGAGCACGTCGCGGGTCAGGTCGTCGGCCGTGGGGCCGAGGCCGCCGGTGGCCACGACGAGGTCGGCCCGGTCGGCGGCCGCGCGAAAGGCCTCCACGCCCGCCTCCAGCGTGTCGGCGGCCGTCGTGTGAAACACGACCGGCACTCCGAGCACGCCGAGTTCGGCCGACAGCCATTGGCTGTTGGTGTCGAGCCGCTGGCCCGAGGTCAGTTCGTCGCCGATGGCGATCACTTCCGCCCGCATCATGCACCTCGCCGCGCGTTTTCCGGGGCCATGATCCTACACCCCGCCGCCCAAAAGCCCCCGGCGGAAGCCGGGGAGGATGATTTACGCAAACCCGCGGCATCGAGCGGCATGGATCGCGAGGCGGTTTTCATGCCCGGTGTCCCCGGGTTTCCACCCGGGGCTGCTTGGGCCACACGCGCCGCATCCACAAAAAGCCCCCGGCGGAAGCCGGGGGACTCCGGGTGGCATACCTTCCCGGGTGCCATGCGAAACGACTTCGAACCGGAGCATCACGGACCGTCGTGGGGCATGGATCGCGAGGTGGTTTTCATGCCCGGTGTCCCCGGGTTTCCACCCGGGGCTTCTTGGGCCACACGCGCCGCATCCACAAAAAGCCCCCGGCGGAAGCCGGGGGACTCCGGGTGGCCTTCCCTCCCGGTTGCCATGCGCTGCGAGCGCGGCCGCGGCATGACGCGGAGCCGTGCCGCATGGTCGACAGCCGCTCGGGCTGGCGGGCGGGGCGACCGCAGGGGACAATGCCCGCATGAACTTCGGCCTTCTCGGAATCGACACGCAGGTGCTGCAGGTGGTGGAGGCGGCCCGCGGCCGCGGCGACGCGGTCGTCATCGGCTGCGACCTGCCCGCGTCGCTGCCGGGCCCGCTCGCCGGCCTGCGGCGGGCCGACTCCTGGCAGGCTCTGCTCGATGCGACCAGCTGCGACGCCGTGCTCGTGGGCAGCGCGGACTGGAATGCCGCCCGGGCGGAGGCCGTGCGCACGCTCGTGCAGGCAGGCCGCACGCTCCTCCTCGCACAGCCGCTGGAGCTGTCCATGCTCTGGGCCTATGAGCTCGACATGATCCGCCAGGACACCGGCGCCCGGCTCGTGCCGCTGCTCACGGCCCGCCTGCATCCGTTCGTGCGGCGGCTCCGGGCCGCGATCGAGGCGGGGCTGGCCGGCTCGGGTCCGCTCGGCCCGCTGGAGTCGATCGGCCTCGTGCGCCGCATGCCGACCCGGACCCGCGACACGGTGCTCGCGCGGCTGGCCGCCGACGCCGACCTCGTCCGCGTGCTGGCCGGCGATCCCGCCCGCCTGGCGACGCTCGGTGCCGTCGATCCCGACGCGGCCTGGAGCACGCTTGCCGTGGGGTTCAGCGGCCCCGACCTGGTGCCCACACGGTGGCAGGTGGCTCCGGGCGACTCCCCTGCCCTGGTGATCACGCTGCAGCATGCCCGCGGCGCGATCGAAGTCGAAGCCGCCGACGACCCGACGCGGCCGTGGACCTGGTCTGGTCCCCCGGCGGAGCGGCTGGCGTTCGACACCGCCGCCTGCCTGCTCGATCGCCTCGCGGGTGGAGCGGCAGGCGACGGCGTTCCCACGGCCACCTGGGCCGACGCCGCCCGCGCGGTCGAACTGGCCGAGACGGTGCCGCGCAGCCTGGCGAAGGGGCGGGCCATCGACCTCCACCGCGAGGAGTTCTCGGAGCTCGGCACGTTCCGCGGCACGATGGCGTCGCTGGGCTGCGCGATCGTGCTCGCCGGCCTGCTCGTGCTCGTCGCCGCCACGCTCGTCGGCGGCATCGCCAACGAGCTCGATCCGCAGCGTTGGGGGATCGTGAAGACCGTGGCCACGCGGATCGCCGACGCCTGGCCGGTCGTCGTGCTCGTGGCCCTGGGGGCGTTCCTCGCCCTCCAGCTCCTGCCGTTCCTCGTCGGCCCCGACCGCCCGCGCGACTCTTGAGTCTTTCTCGACCCGCCCGCACGGGCTGCAAATCGCCGGGAAACAGGGCATTTCCTGGCTCTGACTGGGCAGACTGTGCGGGCCGTAGCCCCCGCCGTTGATCGGACGCCGCCGGGGGGCCGATGCTTCTGGCAACGCGGGGGCGGTGTGACCGTCGTCCGCCGTCGTGCCAGGGGGAGCCAACACTCCATGCGGTGCCCGTGGATCGTCCTGCCGCTCGTGACCGCATTCCTGGCGGTCGCCGCGACTCGGGCCCCCGCCTCCGAAGCCCGCCGCTCCGTGATCGTCCGGGCGATCGAGTCGCAGCGCGACGCCGTGGTCAACATCCATGGCCAGAAGATGGTCGGCGGCACGGAAGAGGACGGCGGCGACATGCGCCGCGTCAACGGCATGGGCACGGGGGTCGTGATCGACTCCCGGGGCTACGTCGTCACCAACTTCCACGTCGTGGACGGCGTGCGGCGGATCGAGGTCACGCTCGCCTCGGGCAGGACCGTCGCGGCCACGCTCGTCTCGCACGACCCACGCACCGACCTCGCCGTCATCAAGGTCGACATCGACACGCCCCTGCCGGTGATCACGATCGGCACCTCCAGCGACCTGATGATCGGCGAGACCGTGCTCGCCCTCGGCAACGCCTACGGCTACGAGCACACCGTCACCCGCGGCATCATCTCGGCCCTGCACCGCTGCGTGGAAGTGAGCCGCACCCAGCGGTACGACGATCTCATCCAGACCGACGCGAGCATCAACCCCGGCAACTCCGGCGGCCCGCTCCTCAACATCGACGGCCAGGTGATCGGCATCAACGTCGCGGTGCGGGCGGGCGCCCAGGGCATCGGCTTCGCGATCCCGATCGACGACGTGCTCGAGGTCGTCACCCGCCTGATGTCGGTCGAGCGGGTCGACCACACCTGGCACGGCATCGTGGCCAAGCCGGACGGCCGCCCGGGGGTGGTCGTCGAGGCGGTGCACCGCGAGAGCCCGGCGGCCACGGTGGGCGTGCGGGCGGGGGACCTGATCACGCGGATCGCCGATGTCCCGGTGTCGCGGCAGCTCGATATCGAGCGGGCGTTGCTCGGCCGCAAAGCCGGCGAGCGGGTGCCGGTGACGGTCGTTCGCGCCGGCGCCGAGGAGCGGATCGACCTGCCGCTGGCGGCGATGCGGCGCGACGCGGTGCCGCTCGACGAGCGGTGCTGGAGGGAGATCGGCCTGCGGCTGCAGCCGGCGGCCGCGGGCAGGGTGCAGAAGCTCCAGGCCCGCTACCGTGGCGGCCTGGTGGTCACCGAGGTGCGGCCCAACGGTCCGGCCGCCGAGCAGGGCATCAAGGAAGGCGACATCCTCGTCGGCCTCCACGTCTGGGAGACGATCGCCCCGGAGAACATCTCCTACATTCTGGACAAGTCTCAGGAGGAGCACCTCAACCCGATCAAGTTCTACGTGCTCCGCGGCCGGGAGACGCTCTTCGGCCACATCGTCTCCGACACCGTCCTGCGGTAGCGCGGCGGGCAACATGGCCGACGGCGTCGGCAGACACTTGGCCGCAACGCTCGCATCCCGCTTGCCCCGGCCGACGGAACGGTCGTTTCCGCCGGAGGTTTCCCGGGCGTGAGCCGCTGCACGCATGCAGCGATGGCAGATGAAACAGGTGTTGAGCCTCGGAACCAGCAACGCGGAGGCCACGCCGGCGCCGCTGCCGGGAAGCCCGAATCGTCAGATGAGCGGCTGTGTTGGTATTCAAGGGGGGCATGGTGCAGATCATGCTTCCGAAGAAGGCATTTCCAGGAGGGAAGGGATGTCTTGGTTCAGCGTGAACTGGAATCGCGAGGGCAAGGCGTAAGGGAACACCGTGCGGCTCCATGCCGCTTGAGTCGCGGCCTCCGGTGCTTCTTCCTTTTTCGCCTCGTCCATAGCGACGAGATCGCGGACGTATTCATCGATCCAGGAATCGAGCGGCTTGACCCCGGCGCCACCGTCGTTTTCGCCGCGCTCGACGACCACCCACACGATCGCCTCACCGGCGATCAATCGCTTGGCGAGCTCGCGTCGGGCTTGTGAGTCGGCGATAAGGGCGAGTGATTCGGCCGTCGGGGGCCGCTCCAGACCTCATCGAACCCGCCCGTCCGTGGTCCGCCCGTCGGGGCGAGGACTGCCATCCGCCCGGCCTCCGGCTTGCGGCGGATCCTCCTGACTCCGCCGAATCGAGGACCGCAAGGTTGGGCCTCGCCACGACGATGACACCGCCCAGCCATCCGCCGCTTCCGCATCGCTTCGACATGACGGCCTCGGCTTTGGTGAATCATGACCAGGTGACCACGCTCGACGTGGATGGACCCGAGACAGGACCGTACCAGGTGTCGCCTTGCGCGGTGTCTCCGTACACTTCGCTCGCGGCGGATTACGAGGTCTCCTGCCCCGAGCTCGACCAGATCGTCGCGATCGCCGGCAAGACGCCGGGCGTTCATGGAGCGCGGCTGACCGGAGGCGGGTTCGGCGGCTCGGCGATCGCCCTGGTGGACGCCGACCTCGCCGCGGAGGCCGGACGCAGCATCCAACGGCACTATGCCCGGGCCACCGGGATCGAAGCAGGCTGGTTCGTCACGGACCCCGCCGACGGGCCGCGGGTGGTGTGGGACTGACGACGCGGGGGCGTGCGGTTCGCCCCCCGCCCGAGTTCACGCCAACAGTTCGTCGATCACTTGCCGGCTGCCGCCAAAACCAGCCGCGGCGACGCCGAGCCGCTCGGACATCGTGCGCAGCACGTCGGAGACGGTCGTCTCTTCGGGCTTGACGCCCTTTTCCAGCTGGCCCATGAAGTTCTTGTGCGGGTTGAACCGCAGGTGGCTGCCGTGCTTGAGGCCGAGGTTGCTGCCGCCCGCCAGGAGCATGGGCAGGTTCGACGACTGGTGCGTCCAGCTCATGCCGCCGCCGTACAGGACCATCGTGTTTGCAAGCAACGTGCCATCGCCGTCCTGCGTCTCGTTCAGCCGCTGGAGAAACCGCGCCAGGTGGGCGACGAACCACTTGTCGACTCCCTCGAGGAGGGCGTAACTCTTCGCTTCCTCCTCCTCGGGCTTGAAGTTCGTGCCGTGCGACGCCTGGTGGTGCGACATTTTGCCGAAATCGGGCCACTGGGCGAAAAACTCGTGCCCCGAACCGCAGGTCAGGATCGAGACGATCCGCGTCTGATCGTTGCGAAGCGCCAGGGCGGTCAGTTCCAGCATCGTCTTGAAATAATCCTCCCGCTGCCGCTGCGGATCGACGTCGAGCTTCAAGTCCTCGGTATCGATCGGCAGGGGGCGCGAGGCGAAGTATCCGCGGTCGGCTTGCAGTCGACCTTCCACGCTGCGAACGCTTTCGAGGTAATCGTCCAACCGGCGGCGGTCGCTCTGGCCGAGCTGCTTCGACAGGCTCTTGGCCTGCTCGCCGACCAGGTCGAGGAGGCTCGCCCGCCGCGCGAGTCGCTGCATGACGTCCGGAGAGCCGAACAGCTCGCCAAACAGCCTGCGGAGGTTGTTTTCGGCTGACACCGGCGCCCCCTTCGCGTCGAACGACGCCGTGACCGTGCCGCCGGGCGCACTCAACACCAGGCTGGGAATCCGCGTCCGCCCGCCGATCTCATTCGCGATGTGCTGATCGATCGAGATGGTGTTCGGTCCGATCGCGAGGCTGTCCTTGTTTTCAAACTTCGTGTTGCCCGTCAGCCACACGCCAACCTCGTAGTGGCCGCCGCCGCCACCCTTTGTGTGCTCGAGGCCGGAAAAGATCGTCATCTCCTTCCGAAACGGCTCGAGCGCCGCGAGCGTGCTGCTCAACTGATATTCGGGGCCGAACTCCTTGGGATGCCACCGCCACATGTTGACGCCGCTGGGAACCATGAAGAAGACGGCTCGACCGGGCCCTGCGCCGGCGGCCCGTGCCGCTTCCGACCCGTGCGCCATGCTTTCCAGCCACGGGAGTGGCATGCACACGCCGGCCGCTCGGAGAAAGGTGCGTCGATTGAACATGCTGCTGTTCTCCTAGCCGCTCGTGAATGATTCGGATCCGATGATCGCCTTGATGATCTCGCGCAACCGCCAGCCGTCGCTTTCGGCCCGCTGCACGAGGCTGCTGATCAGTTTGTCGTCGGCTAAATTGAGGGGGCGGCTCAAGGCGTAGGCCGTCAGCCGGCGGATGAGAACCTCGCCGAATCGGTACCGCCCGGTCGATCCGGCAGACTCTTTCCGGGCGTTCAATAACTCGGCAAATTCGGCCAGGTCGGCGAAGGCCCTCCCATCCGGCAGTTTCCCCGAGCAGTCGACGACAGGGGCGGGAGTGTCGGGCTTGCCCGCCGGGCGGGCGGCCTTCTTCCCCAGGTGGTCGAACTCGGCCCAGACGAAGCCGAGCGGATCGATCTTGCGATGGCAGAGGGCGCAGGTGTTCACCGCGGTGTGGAGCGCGACCTGCTCTCGCAGCGGCAGGCTCTTAAGTTTCTTTTCGACCTTGGCCTGGGCCTCCAGCGGTTCCACGTTCCCCGGCGGAACGCCGGGGTGCTCGCCAAGGAAACGATCGAGCAGATACACGCCGCGGAGGATCGTGGCCTCCTTGTTGCCACGGGATGCCGCCGCCACCACGCCTGCCATCGTGAGCCAGCCACGGCGGCGATCTTCCGGTGCGGGGACGACGCGAAACTCGCCCCCTTCCACCTCGGCCAGTCCGTAATACTTCGCCAGCCGATCGTTGACGATCAGGTAGTCGCTGCCGATCAGTTCATGCACGGGACGGTTGTTCCGCAGCACGTGTCCGAAATAGCGGACCGGCTCGAGCGTCAGATCGTGTTCCAGCCGCCGCTCACGGACCTCCGCCACGGGTTTCTTGGAGAACGTCCGAACATGGAGATCGAAATTGATCGGATCGTGTTCGAGTCGCTCCAGGGCGAGCAGGCGGGTGACGAACTCCGTGATGAACACCTCGCTTCGGGAGTCGTCGAGCATCCGCTCGACCTGTGACGCCAGCACGGCGGGATCCCGCAATTTGCCGGAGATCCCGAGGCCGGACAGCTCGCCGTCAGGGCGGCCACCCCAGAGAAAGAACGACATCCGGTTCGCCAATTCCATCCCCGACAGGGCCGCCGGCCGTGCCGCCTTGTGTTCAACCAGGTACAACGCCTGGGGGGAGACGAGGATCGCGACCAGCGGCTCCCGCAGGCCGCCGTCCCGGCTTTGCCCGTCTGCTAGCCGCTGCTTGTAGAGCGCGACGAACGGACCGATCTCGTCCGCCGTGACGGGCCGCCGCCACGCCTTGGCGGCGACGTCCCGGAGAATCGCCGTCGCACGCAACTCGTCATCGGCGATGTTTTCCCCGGCGGCCGTGACCGCCCGATGGAGTTCCGGCGGCCACTGACCGCTGCCCGGACCGGTGATGACGACCTCGTCGATCACCAGACGGGGTTCTTCCCAAGGCCACACATTCGCAGCCCCCTTCTCCCGCGGCGGCATGATCCGGTCGCCGAGGGGAACGTACTCGTTGCCGATTTGCACGAGCATTTGCCCCGAACGCTCGCAGAGAATGTAAGGGAAATCGACCAACTCGAGGGGAACTTCGATCTCGTAATCCCGCAGCTCGTCGGCGGCATTCGCGACGGTTATGGAGGCCACGTCCAGGATGAATTTCTCGTTGACCCTTTCGTTGTTCAGCGAAACCCGCATCACGGGGGCCCCTTCACCGGGCGGGATGATGGCTCCGGCCCGGATCCGGATCCGCAGCACCCCCGTGGGCCGAAAGAAGGGCACGGAGATGTTCCACGCGGCGTTGTGGGAGATGCCGCCGCCAAACGAGTCATACCGCGGCGGCATCCGCACCCCGCCTGCATCGGTCCGCTCCGCCGATACGACCGAGACGGACGCCAGCCAGGACTTGCCGGCATGCTCGTTCGGAGCCACCTGCCCGCGCAGCCCCTCGCCGTTGCCCAACTTCGTCGGCTCCAAGCTGCGCGGGTCGATTCGATAGGTGAACGGCTCCGGCCGTGGCTCGTCGGTGATCGCCGCCGCCACGACCCGTTCCGCCAGGTCGACATACGACTTCAGGTGCAGATTTTGGAAGTTCAGCAGTTCGCCGTCGTTCACCAGCTCCGGCGACTGCGGATCGATGGGGAGTCTCTCGTGGAGATTCAGCCGCACGTTCTTGAAGTGCAGCCCGAGGACGTCTTCCAGCAGCCGGGCATACTCCACCCGCGTCAATCGCCGCATCACCGTCCGCCCCGCGCCCCCGCGTTCGGCGATCAGCCCCCGCTCCGACTCGCGACGGATCCACGACGTCACGACTTCCAATTCGTCGGGATTCAGCCGAGGCATTTCGGGCGGCGGCATCTCGCCTCGGACCAGCTGGGAGTACACCTTCTCCCAACCTTCCCGTGCCTTGGCATCGGCAAAGCTCGCCTCCGATGCGTCGAGCCGCATGCTTCCGGCGGGATCCTCCCCGCCATGGCACTTGACGCAGTGTCGGGTGAGCAGCGGTCGGACGTCGCGGTCGAATGTCACGGCGTCGTCGGCCGGCGCCAGACTAGCGGAGGTGGCCAGCACCGCCACCCAGCCGACGACATGCCATGCCGACCCGTTGTTCATCGAGATCCCTCGAAGGCCCGCGGAATCAGGCGAGTAGTTCTTCCAACGGGCCGTATTGATCGAGGTCTTTGAGCCCCGGATCAGCCATCCCGAAACTGTCGCGCGGGGAACCGGCTAGGTGCAGCAAGGTCACGTACA
>JAJTED010000052.1 GCA_021300535.1 Planctomycetaceae bacterium
CGGTGGGGCCCTTCACGCACGCCACGGCGCTGCCGCTGGCGGAGGTGAGCCCGGAAGCTGTGCGCGCCGGTCTGCTGCCGGCCGCGGCGGCGGTGCCGCACCTGCCGCGGCACGTGCTCGACGAAGCTGCCCTCGCCCACGCCGTCGGCGGCGGGTTGGTGGATCTCGGTGCCGACGCGGCCGGGGCGATCGCCGCGGTCGACCCGGCCGGCGACCTGGTGGGGATTCTGCGGCGGCACGATTCGGGCCGCCATCGTCTGCGGCCCAACTTCCGCGGGGCGGGCTGACGGGCCGGGGGGAACCGTGACGCGCGGAGGGACGCCTGGATGCAGGCACGAAAGATGCCTGATTCGCGATCGACACCGCCGGAACACCGCGCAATAATAATTGATGTATGAATACTCGGCTGCCTGCCGTCGCGATTGCCGTTCTCGTGGCCGGCATGCCGGCCTTGTCGGGGGCCGTGCCGCCGCTTTCGTTCGACCGCGACATCCGCCCCATCCTTTCCGAGAACTGCTTCGCCTGCCATGGGCCGGATGCGGCCAACCAGCAGGCGGGCCTGCGACTCGACCGCGCCGAGGATGCCACGGCGGAACTCGGCAGCGGCGCCCGGGCGATCGTGCCGGGAAAGATCGCCGCGAGCGAATTGATCGCCCGGATCACCTCACATGATCCCGATACCGTCATGCCGCCGCCCGCGGCGAAGATCGGCCGGCTGTCGGCCGAGCAGGTCGCCCTGCTCGAGCGCTGGATCACCGCGGGGGCGAAGTATGAGCCGCACTGGGCATTCCTGCCGCCCCGCAAGCCGGCCCTTCCCGCCGGCGGCACGCCGGCCAGGATCGCCGCTGGCATCGACGACCTGGTGGCGGCGAGCCTCACCCGCCGGGGCTGCGGCCTGCAGCCCGAGGCCGATCGCCGCACGCTCGTTCGCCGCCTGTCGTTCGACCTCACCGGTCTGCCTCCGACCCCGGCGGAGGTCGATGCCTTCCTTGCCGACACCGCGGCCGATGCGTACGAACGGCTCGTGGATCGGCTGCTCGCCAGCCCGCGGTATGGCGAGCGGATGGCGGCCGACTGGCTCGACATCGCCCGCTACTCCGACAGTTATGGATTCCAGGTCGATCGGCCCCGGCCGACGATGTGGCCGTGGCGCGACTGGGTCGTGTCGGCCTTCAACCGCAACCTCCCCTGGGACCAGTTCACGCTCTGGCAGGTTGCGGGCGACCTGTTGCCCGGAGCGACCCGCGAGCAGATCCTCGCCACCGCCTTCAACCGGCTCCATCAGCAGGAGAGCGAGGGGGGCTCGGTCGAGGAGGAGTATCGCGTCGCCTCCGTCAACGATCGCACGACCACGTTCGGCACCGCCTTTCTCGGGCTCACGCTCGAATGCTGCCGCTGCCACGACCACAAGTTCGACCCGCTGACGCAGCGCGACTTCTACGCGCTCTCCGCCTTCTTCGATGACATCGACGAGGCGGGGCTTTACGCCTTCTTCACCCCGTCGGTGCCGACGCCCAAGCTGCGGATCGCCGAAGAGCCGCAGGCCACTGCCCTTGCCCGGGCCGAGGAGGCGTGCGCCGAGGCCGAGGCCGAACTCGCGGCGGCCGTGGAGGCGGCCCGGCGGGCGGGCAGCGTCGACCGGTCGGCGTGGGCCGGCGGGATTCCCGGGGAGGTCGTGCACTACGCCTTCGATGGCCGCCAGGCCGAAGGTCGTTTCCCGAGCGTGGCGGGTGCCGCGGTCGCTGTGGCCGGACCGGAGGAGCGGCCTGCAGGCGCCGTGGCCGCCGACCGGCAGGCCGCATCGCCGCCGGTGCCGGAAGGACTGGCCGCCAGCTCACCGCCGGAAAACACGCTCGTGGCGGGGCGGCCCGGCCGCGGGCAGGCCATCCGGCTCACGGGCGACCACGGCGTGACGCTGCCGATCGGCAACTTCCGCCGCAGTCGTCCGTTCACCGTGACGCTCTGGATGCGTGCCCCGGCCGCGTTCGACCGGGCTGTCATTTTCCATCGGTCGAAGGCCTGGACCGACGCCGGCAGCCGCGGGTACGAGCTGCTCGTCGATCGCGGCCACCTGCGCTGGTCTCTGATCCACTTCTGGCCGGGCGACGCCGCGAGCGTACGGGTCGCCACGCCGCTGGCGGTGGACGAGTGGACGCACGTGGCGGTGACGAGCGACGGCTCCGGCAAGGCGGCCGGGCTGAAGGTCTATGTGAACGGGCAGCCGGCGGCCACGGAGGTCGTCCGCGACGGCCTGACCCGCGAGATCACCGGCGGTGGCGGCGACACCATCACCATCGGCGAGCGGATGCGTGACCAGGGCTTCAAGGGAGGCCTGGTGGACGACTTCCGCGTCTTCGATCGGGAACTGGCGGCGGTCGAGGTTCGCGAGACATTCGCGCCGGGCGCCATCCAGGCGGCGGTCGCCGCTGGGGCTGCGGCCGAGGCGATGGCCGACCTCGCCGTGGTTGCCGATGGGGGCGTCGCCGCCAAGCGGGCCGCGGTCGAGGCGGCCCGGCGGGCGCGGGACGACCTGGCCGAGCAGATCCCGGAGATCATGGTGATGCGGGACCTGCCCCAGCCGCGGATGGCCCATCTGCTCGAGCGGGGCGACTACGACAAGCGTGGCGCCGCCGTCGCCCCCGGCACGCCGGCCACCCTGCCCCCCTTCCCCGCCGACCAGCCGCGGAACCGGCTCGGCCTGGCGCGGTGGCTCGTCGATCCGCAGCACCCGCTGCTCGCCCGCGTCACGGTCAACCGGCTGTGGCAGTCGCTCTTCGGCCTCGGGCTCGTGCAGTCGCCCGATGACCTGGGCAGTCAGTCCACGCGGCCCGCGCATCCCGAGGTGCTCGACCTGCTCGCCTGGACGTTCGCCCACCCCGCCGCCGACGGCGGCCTCGGCTGGGACGTGAAGCGACTCGTGAAGGCGATCGTCCTGTCCCGGACCTACCGGCAGCGGAGCATGGCTGACGCCAAGACGATGGCCGACGACCCGCTCAATGTGTGGCTCGCCCGGGGGCCGCGGTACAGGCTGCCGGCGGAGATGATCCGCGACGGCGCCCTGGCCGCCGCCGGACTGCTGGTGGAGCGGATCGGCGGCCCGCCGGTGAAGCCCTACGATCTCGCCGACTCGTTCAAGCCGGAAGAACCCGACTCCGGCGCCGGGCTGTATCGCCGCAGCCTCTACACCTTCTGGCGCCGGACGGGCCCCGCCCCGATCCTGGAAACCTTCGACGTGCCGAAGCGTGTGGTGTGCGTCGCCCGCCGCGACACGACGAACACCCCGCTCCATGCGTTCGTGCTCCTCAACGCCACGCAGTTCGTCGAGGCGGCGCGGACGCTCGCCGAAACGGTGCTTGTCGCGCACCCCGCCGATCCGCAGGCCGCCCTGGCGGACGGCTTCGTCCGGCTCACGAGCCGCCCGCCCGATGCGGACGAGACGCGGATCATCGGCCGGATGCACGAGGCCCAACTGGCCTGGTATCGGGACCACCCCGCAGAGGCGGAACGTTTCGTGACGCTGGGCGCCCGGCCCCGGCGGCCGGACCTTCCGGTGGTGGACCTGGCCGCGACGACGGCCGTGATCAATGCCCTGATGAACCTCGACGGCTGCGTGGTGAAGCGATGAACCGACGCGACTGGCTGCGATCGTGCGGGATGGGCTTCGGCGGCCTGGCGCTGGCGGACATGCTCGGCCGGGCTGTGGCGGCGGACGAGGCCTCCGCCGGCGGCGTGCTCGGCGGGTTCCACCATCCGCCCCGGGCCAAGCGGGTGATCTATCTCTTCCAGTCGGGCGGCCCGTCGCAGCTTGACCTCTTCGATCACAAGCCGCTGCTCGCGCGGCTCGACGGCGAGCAGCTCCCCGCTGCCGTGCGCGGCGGCCAGCGGCTCACCGGCATGTCGGGCAATCAGAGCTCGATCCCGCTGGCCGCTTCGCCCTATCGCTTCGCGCGGCACGGCGCCAGCGGCGCCGAGATCTCGGAGCTCCTGCCCTGGACGGCGCGGATCGCCGACCGGCTGTGCATCGTGCGGACGATGTTCACCGAGAGCATCAACCACGGCCCGGGCGTGACCTTCATGCAGAGCGGCGGCCAGATCCCGGGCCGGCCGAGCATCGGCGCCTGGCTCGACTACGGGCTGGGATCCGCGAGCGACGACCTGCCCTCGTTCGTCGTGCTGCTCACGAAGAACAAGCAGGGCCAGCCGCTGATGAGCCATCTGTGGGGGGCGGGCTTCCTGCCCACGCAACACCAGGCCGTGCGGTTTCGCTCCGGGGGCGACCCGGTGCTGGCGATCAACAACCCGCCGGGAGTGTCGGTGGAGAGCCGGCGGCAGGTGCTCGACGGGCTGCGGGAGCTGCACGAGCATCAGCTCGCGAGCACGCCCGACGCCGAGATCGCGGCCCGGATCGCCAACTACGAGCTCGCCTTTCGCATGCAGGCCAGCGTGCCGGAAGTCACGAACCTCGCCGCCGAGCCGGCCCACGTCCTCGACCTGTACGGCCCCGACGTCCGCGACCCCGGCACGTTCGCGGCCAACTGCCTGCTCGCCCGCCGGCTGGCGGAGCGCGGCGTGCGGTTCATCCAGCTCTACCACCAGGATTGGGACCATCACGGCGGGCTCAAGAAGGGGCTCGCCAGTGAGTGTCGGCAGACCGACCAGCCGGCCGCCGCGCTCGTGCAGGATCTGGCGATGCGGGGCATGCTCGACGACACGCTCGTCGTCTGGGGAGGCGAGTTCGGTCGCACGAACTATTGCCAGGGGCTCTACAAGCCGGGGCAGGACTTCGGCCGCGACCACCACCCGCGGTGCTTCACGATCTGGATGGCCGGCGGCGGCGTGAAGCCGGGCATCACCCACGGCACGACCGACGACTACGGCTACAACATCGTGGACGGCGGCGTGCACGTGCACGACTTCCACGCCACCATGCTCCATCTCCTCGGCATCGACCACGAGCGGCTCACCTACAAGTTCCAGGGCCGCCGCTACAGGCTGACGGACGTGCACGGCAAAGTCGTGAAGGAAATCCTCGCCTGACGGCCGGGCTGGAGGCCCGGCAAGCGACCAGCGACCGGCGGGAGCGAAGCAAAGCACGGCATGACGCCGTGGCTTTGCGTGAACCATTCGGTGCACGGCAAAGTCGTGAAGGAAATCCTCGCCTGACGGCCGGGCTGGAGGCCCGGCAAGCGACCAGCGACCGGCGGGAGAGGGAGGATGTGTTCGTTTCAGCGTGAAGCCGCTCGCTCTTGGCTGGAGACGCGCACGGCACAAGAAGCCCCCGGCGGAAGCCGGGGGACACCGGGTTGGATGTCATCCCGGGTGCCATGAGATGTGGGGTTTGAAGCGGGAAATTGCGTGCGGTCATCCGGCATGGACGGCGGGGTGGTTTTGATGTCCGGAGTCCCCGGGTTTCCACCCGGGGATTCTTGGACGGGTGGCCGGACCGATCCCCTGTTCACGGGTCGGCACACCACGCTCCAGGCTTCCCGGCACCGGGCACGAACGGGTCACCTGCGATGCGCCCAGCGACACCTGCGACCGCCTTCACGCCACGTCGACCACATACA
The DNA here is from genome assembly GCA_021300535.1 of Planctomycetaceae bacterium. Lineage (GTDB taxonomy): Bacteria > Planctomycetota > Planctomycetia > Pirellulales > UBA1268 > QWPN01. The sequence goes on from JAJTED010000052.1 coordinate 5,568, forward strand.
CCGCGATGGCCGCCGTCATCAGCAGCGCCGCGGCCACGCGGCGCACGAGCGTCGCCCGGTCGACGCGCTGCTCGAGCTCGTGCCAGCCGAGGTGCGCCAGGGCCGCGCCGAAGACAACGGCCAGGATCCCGCGCGACGATTGGAGCACGGTGCCGAAAACAGGACCGAGCAGCCCGAAGCAGACGTAGAGCGCCGCCATGCCGCCGAGCCACACTCCGCCGTACCACGCCGCCGCTCCCCACTCGCCGTGGCGACGTGGCCCCCTGGCCGGCACGAACGGCAGTGCGAGCAGTCCGCAGGAGACGTAAGTCGCGGCCAGCGCCAGACTACTCGCCCACAGTCGGGGCCGGGCCGGTGCGGCCGCGTGCAGGGCGTCGATGAGCCTGATGATCAGGAGGTCGGCCGCGGCGAAGCCCAGACAGGCGGCGAGCATCATGGTGACGACTGCCGCGGGCACCGGATCGCGCCGGCCTTGGAGGACCGCGGCGGCGACGACGGTCGCCCCGACGGCGAACCACTGCCGGGCGTCGAGCGGCGTCCGCAGGAGAAAGGTCACGAGCAGCGCCAGCATCACGATCTTCAGCCCCAGCAGCGGCACCACCCGCGACGCGTCGGCCCGCTTGAGCGACGCCAAGAGGAAGCCCTGACTGGCGAGGTAGCAGCCGATCAACCCGGCGAGCGGCGGCAGGCAGCCGGCGATGTCGACGCCCCCCGCCGGCCAGAGCATCCAGAGCAGCGGGAGGCTCGCGATGCCCATCACCACGTGCGCCAGCACGAGCAGCCGCTGGCCGCCGCCCGGGCTCGTCGTGGCGTGATGCCGCGAGATTAGAAACGCCACGGCATTGAGCGCACCCGAGGCCAGCCCGGCGCCGACCCCCACCGCCACGGTTCCCAGGTGTTCCATGCGTGTGCCGTCAGCGGGAGCTTCCGCCGCGGAGCGAATCCTCGAGGCCGATGAAGTCGGAGAGCAGGGTAATCGGCCACCTCGCCCGGCAAACCGCACGCGCCGCCGCCAAGGCTTGCGCAATCCGCACGACCGTCAGGCAGCGTGCGGCCGGCCGGCACCACGGCTTCCCGGTGGCCCGACCGGGCGAAAACCGGCTTGTAGAGTTGCCGTGGAACTCCGTCCCCGAGGATCGCTCCATGGCCATCGTCGATCGCGCCGGCCCCCCCTTCGCCGCCCCTGCCCGCACCGCTCCGCGGGGTGGTGCACCGGCGCCCGCCGTGGTGCCACCCATCACGGCCCCACGCGACCGGATTCGTGACCTCACGGCCCTCGGCCTGCTCGCCGCGTCCGCGTTCCTGATCGTCGCGCTGGCCTCGTTCCATCCCGCCGATCCGCCGGCACCGCGGATGTTTCCGCCGCACGCCCGGGCCGCCAACGCCTGCGGGCTTTTCGGCTCCACGATCGCGACCGGCCTGTATGAAGCCTTCGGGCTCGGTGCCTGGTTCGTCGTCGCGGTCGCCGTGGGCTTCGACATCGCCCTGCTGCGGCGTCGGGCCATGCCCGACCTGCCGCTGCGGGCGGCCGGTGCGGCCCTGGCGACGGTCGGCGTCTGCACCCTCCTGGCGATGTTTCTGCCCGACTGGATCGACCGTCCCCTGTGGGGGCCGGGCGGCCGCGCCGGCGCCCTCGGCCGCTTCTTCGCCGAGGCCTATCTGGCGCGGGCGGGGGCGGCGATCGTGGTGTCGGCGGTCACGGGCGCGGGCTTGTTCCTGGCATGCGACACCGTGCTCGTGCGCATCGCGGGCGGGCTGACGGCCATCGGCGGCGGCCTCGTCGCGGCCTGGCGTGCCGCGGCGACGAGGATCGCAGCCCGCCGCACGGCTGCATCGACCACCGCTTCCGCCGACGCGCCGGCTGCCTTCCCTGGCATGCGGCAGTGGCCCGCCGGCCGCAGTCAGGCGACCGGTGGTGATGAAGACGAAGACGACGAAGAGGACGACTCCGAGCCGACCATCCGCGTCCGCCGCCGCGAGCCGCCGGTGGTGGTCGACGAGGTCGAAGAGGAGGATGTCGAGGAGTCGGCGAACGAGACGGTCGAGGACGACGAAGAAGCCACGGACGCGGCCCCCGCGGCCGCGCCGGCCCGTGTCCCGGTGCCGATCCGGTCGCTCGCCAGCCGCCGCAAGCCGACCGCCACCCTCGAGCTCGCGCCCGATCCGGCGGCCGACTACGAGCTGCCCAGCCTCGACCTCCTGCTGCCCACCGAGCACCTGGAACTCGACCAGCAGGAGCAGGAGGTGCGCGAGCGGGCCCGCGTGCTCGAGAAGACCTTCACCGAGTTTGGTTTCAAGGTGAAGGTCGTCGAGATCGAGACCGGCCCCGTCATCTCGCAGTACGAGATCGAGCTCGAGGCCGGCCTGCGGCTGGCCAAGATCACGAACCTCGCCGACGACCTGGCGATCGCGCTGCGGGTGCCGAGCGTTCGCATCGTGGCCCCGATCCCGGGCAAGAACTCCGTCGGCATCGAGGTTCCCAACACGACCCGGCAGATGGTCCGCCTCCGCGAGGTGATCGAGGAGACGCAGGCCAAGAGCCGGACGATGAAGATTCCGATCTACCTCGGCAAGGACGTGGCCGGCAATCCGATGGTGGTCGACATGGCGAGCATGCCCCATCTCCTGATCGCGGGCCGCACGGGCACGGGCAAGTCGGTGTGCCTGAACTCGATCATCGTCTCGATGCTGATGACGCGGCGGCCCGACGAGGTGCGGATGCTGATGATCGACCCCAAGATGGTCGAACTCACGCCCTACAAGTCGCTGCCGCACCTCATGCACCCGGTGGTCACCGACATGAAGAAGGCCGAGGCGATCCTCGCCTGGGCCGTGGAGAAGATGGAGGAGCGGTACGCCCTGTTGGCGAAGGTCGGCGTCCGCCACCTCACGCAGTACAACGCCCTGGGCCGCGACGAGCTGATCAAGCGGATCAATCCCGCCAGCGACGAGGAGGCGGCCGCGATCCCGACCACGATGCCGTTCATCGTGATGATCGCCGACGAGATCGCCGACATGATGATGACGGCCGGCAAGGAGATCGAGGCTCACATCATCCGCCTCGCCCAGAAGAGCCGCGCGGTCGGCATCCACCTCATCCTCGCCACGCAGAAGCCGACGGTGGACGTGATCACCGGGCTCATCAAGAGCAACCTGCCGGCGCGGATCGCCTTCCAGGTGGCCAGCCGCACCGACAGCCGTGTGGTGCTCGATGAATGCGGAGCCGACAAGCTGCTCGGCAACGGCGACATGCTGTTCCTTTCCCCCGGCACGAGCCAGATCCTCCGCGGCCAGGGCACGTTCGTCAGCGACGATGAGATCAACCGGGTGATGGGAGCGATCGGCACGAGCGAGCCGCAATACGCGGCGGAGCTCGTCAACCTGCAGCCGGCCCCGTCGGGCGACGCCCCGAAGGGCGGCGGCAGCCCGAAAGACAAGGACGATCTCTACGAGGCGGCTGTGGAGGTGGTGATCCGCGAGGGCCGGGGCAGCGTGTCGCTCCTGCAGCGGGCGCTGGGCGTGGGCTACGGACGCGGGGCCCGCCTCATCGACTTCATGGCCGAGGACGGCGTCGTCGGACAGTATGCCGGCAGTCAGGCCCGCGAGGTGCTGATCACCATGGAACAGTGGGCGGCCCGCAACGGCTCCGCTCCCCTCCCGCCGGACCCTGCCCCGCGGAAACTGAAGATCCAGCCGCACGCCGAGCTCCTGCCCGCCGCGCAGCTCTTTGCCGAGGAGGACGAGGATCGGGAGGAGGCGTTCGCGGACCTCGATCAGGACGGGGACGAGGAGGACGACGAGCACTCCTCCGACTTCGACGCCGACGAGGAGGACGAAGAGGATTAGCGGCTATTCTCTCTCGCCTCTCCCTCTGGGAGAGGCTGGCCGAAGGCCTGGTGAGGGTGCCTGCGGAGACGCCACGCAGGCACCCGCGCGCCCGCTGCACCCTCACCCCGGCCCTCTCCCAGAGGGAGAGGGAGATAAAGGTAACTGCCGCGCCGAACAGAAGCGGCCGGGGAGCGCTTTGCCCACGGGCAACGAGCGGCGCGGGCGGCTGAAACAGGGCCGCACTTCGGAGCACACGGATTCCTATTAAGATAGCCGGCATGCGCACCATCGAGATCTACGACACCACCCTCCGCGACGGCAGCCAGGGCGAGGGCGTCAACTTCTCCCTCGAGGACAAGCTGGCGATCACCCTCCGGCTCGACGAGGCGGGCGTGGATTTCATCGAGGGGGGCTATCCGCTCTCGAATCCGAAGGACGCCCAATATTTCGCCCGCGTCCGCGACCTGAAACTGCGGCACTCGCGGGTCTGTGCCTTCGGGATGACCAGGCGCCGCGGCATGACCGCCGCCGAGGATCCGGGCATGCGGGCCCTGCTCGACGCCGGCACGGACGTGGTCACGATCGTCGGCAAGACCTCGGCCTTCCACGTGACCGACGTGCTCGGGGTGTCACGCGAGGAGAACCTCGCGATGATTGCCGATACGGTCGGTTACCTCACGCAGTCTGGCCGGGAAGTGTTCTACGACGCCGAGCACTTCTTCGACGGCTGGAAGCTCGATCCCGACTATGCGGCGAGCACGATCGTGGCCGCCGCCCGGGCCGGGGCCACGCGGATCGTGTGCTGCGACACCAACGGCGGCACGCTTCCCGATGAGGTCGTGCGGATCCTCGCGGAGGCCGACGGGGCCCTGCAGGCCGCCGGCTGCCCGCGGCTGCTGGCGATCCACTGCCACAACGACTGCGATCTCGCGGTGGCCAATTCGCTGGCGGCCATCGGCGCCGGCGCCGTGCAGGTGCAGGGCACGATCAACGGCATCGGCGAGCGGTGCGGAAACGCCGACCTGATCTCGGTCGTGGCCAACCTGGCCCTCAAGCTGCCCGGATACCAGGTGCTGGCGGGCGCCGCGGCGAAGGGCTCGGGCACGGCCCACCTCACCGAACTGTCGCGGTTCGTCTACGAAACGGCGAACATGAGCTACCGGCCCGGGCAGCCGTTCGTCGGCTCGAGCGCCTTCGCGCACAAGGGGGGCATGCACGTGCATGCCGTCGCCAAGGCGACGGAGTCGTACGAGCACATCCCGCCCGAGGCGGTGGGCAACTCCCGCCGGATCCTCGTCAGCGAACTCTCCGGCCGCTCCAACATCGCCGCCCTGGTGACGCGGCCGGACGTCAAGGGCGACCGGGGCCTGCTCGACGCGGTGCTGGCAGAGGTCTGCCGGCTGGAGAACGAGGGCTGGCAGTTCGAGGCGGCCAATGCATCGTTCGACCTGCTGGTCGACCGCCTGGCAGGCACGTTTCGGCCGGCGTTCGAGAAGCGGTCGTATCACGTCGCCGTCGAAAGTCGCGATGGCAGCGACGTCCGCACCGAGGCCACCGTCAAACTCGCCGTGCATGGCGAAGTGCGGCATGATGTGGCCGAGGGAGACGGCCCGGTCAATGCGTTGGATGCCGCCCTGCGGAAGGCCCTGGCGGCGGCCTATCCCGACCTCGCGCGGATGCATCTCCTCGACTACAAGGTCCGCGTGATCAACGCCCAGGAGGGCACGGCGGCCAAGGTCCGCGTCTCGATCGAGAGCACCGATGGCGATGCCGTCTGGGGAACGGTCGGTGTGAGCGAGAACGTGATCGAGGCCTCCTGGCTCGCCCTGGCCGACTCGTTTCACTATTTCCTGGCCCGCGGGTAGGCGGCCGCCGGCATTGCCCGCGGTCGCCCGTGGCTGGGAGCCGCGGTGGCGGGATCGGCATGTCCTCGGCAGAATGTGGGGCCACTGCGAGGAGCCCCATGCCCGAACTTCCCAAGCAATTCGACCATCTCGCTGCCCAGGCCCGCTGCCGCGCCCTGTGGGACGCCGACCGCTCATGGCACGCCGAGCCTGCCGCTCCAGGCGACACGCGGCCCGTGTATTCGATCGTCATCCCGCCACCGAACGTCACCGGGGCGCTGCATCTTGGCCACGCCCTTAACAACACGCTTCAGGACCTGCTCGTCCGCACGCGGCGGATGCAAGGGTTTCTCACGCTCTGGATGCCCGGCACCGACCACGCCGGCATCGCCACCCAGGCGGTCGTCGAGCGGCGGCTCCTGGAGGAGGAAAAACTCTCCCGACACGATCTCGGCCGCGACGCGCTCGTGGCCCGGATCTGGGCCTGGAAGGAGCAGTATGAGAAGCGAATCCTCGGGCAGCTCCGCGACCTCGGCGCCAGCTGCGACTGGGACCGCACCCGCTTCACGCTCGACGACCAGTGTGCCGGGGCCGTGCGGGCGGCCTTCTTCGGCCTCTTCAAGCAGGGGCTCGTCCGTCGCGGCAAGCGGCTCGTCAACTGGGACACGTTTTTGCATACGGCCGTCAGCGACGACGAGGTGTTTCACGAGCAGGTGAAGGGGCACTTCTGGCACATCCGGTATGACGTCGTCGCCCCGCAGGCGGGCGAGCCGGTGAGCGTGACCGTCGCGACCACGCGGCCCGAAACGCTCCTTGGCGACACGGCCGTCGCCGTGCATCCCGATCCCGCCACCGCCCTCGATGCCGCGGAGGCCGCGCTGTGGGCCAAGCGGGCCGAGGTTCCCGCCAAGGAGCAGGCGACCATCGACGCCCAGCTCGAGGAGATCGCCGTCCGCCGCCGCGACGTCCTGCCGACGCTGGTCACGCTTGCCGCCATGGCCCGCGCGGGCCGGCACGTCCGCCTGCCATTGCTGGGCCGCGAGATCCCGCTGGTGGCCGACGAGTGGGCCAAGCCCGAGATGGGCTCGGGCTGCGTGAAGATCACGCCGGCCCACGATCCCAACGACTACGACGTGGGCCGGCGGTGCGACCTGCCGATGGTCAACATCCTCAACCCCGACGGCACGCTCAACGATGCGGCCGGGCCCTACGCCGGCCTCACGATCCCCAAGGCACGGACGAAAGTGGTGGCCGATCTCGAGGCCTCCGGCCAGCTGGTGCAGGTCGAGGATCGGCTCATCGAGCTCGCCCATTCCGACCGTTCGAAGACGCCGATCGAGCCCTATCTCGCCGACCAGTGGTTCATCCGCATGGATGAACTGGCGCAGCCCGCGCTCGACGCCGTGACGAGCGGCCGCGTGCGGATCGTGCCCGAGCGCTACGCCAAAACCTACCTCGACTGGCTTTCCGAAAAGCGTGACTGGCCGGTGAGCCGGCAGCTCTGGTGGGGCCATCGGATTCCGATCTGGCACGTGGCGGGCGTGACGGAAGCCGACCTCGCCGCGGCGTTCGGCGGTCGCGACACGGTCGCCTGGACGGCCGACGGCGCGGCGGGCTGGTTCGTCTGCTCGAGCGACGAGTCGCTGCCCATCGAGACCGTCGCCGGAAAACCGCTGGTCCGCGATCCCGACGTGCTCGACACCTGGTTCTCGTCGGCGTTGTGGCCTCACTCCACGCTCGGCTGGCCGCGGGCCACCCCGGAACTGGCCTGCTTCTATCCCACGAGCACGCTCGTCACCAGCCGCGACATCCTCACGCTGTGGGTCGCGCGGATGGTGATCCTCGGCCTGTTCGACACGGGCGCGAGCCCGTTCCGCGAGGTCTACATCCACCCCAAGATTCTCGATCGCTACGGCGAGACGATGAGCAAGAGCAAGGGGAACGGGGTCGATCCGGTCGACGTCATCGACACGCTCGGCGCCGATGCGCTGCGGTTCGCGCTGGCCAGCATGGCGACCGAGACGCAGGACGTGCGGATGCCGGTCGACTTCCAGTGCCCGGCCTGCGGCGGCCTCGTCGAGCAGACGGTGCAAAACCGCATCCGGCCGCGGATCGACTGCCCGAAGTGCGGCCAGCCGTTCCGGACCCAGTGGGCGACCGCGGCGGCCGACCTCGCCCTGCCCCGTGGCCCGGCGGTGAGCGAGCGGTTCGAGTCGGGCCGCAACTTCTCCAACAAGCTCTGGAACGCCACCCGCTTCGTCCTCATGCACCTGGAGGGCTTTGACGCGGCCGCGGTGGATGCCGCCGCGATCGCTGATCCGTCGACCGCGGAACTCGCCGACCGCTGGCTGGCCAGCCGTTTGGCCAGCGTGACCCGCGACGCCACGCGGGCCATCGACGAGTACAAGTTCGCCGAGGCCGCCCGCGTGCTCTATGCATTCGCCTGGGACGAGTTTTGCAGCGCCTATCTGGAGCTCTGCAAGCCGCGGCTCGCCGATCCGGCCACCCGCGATCGTGCCCGCGCGATGCTTCTCTTGGGCCTCGACACGATCCTGCGCCTGCTCCATCCGATCATGCCGTTCGTGACCGAGGAGATCTGGCAGCACCTCGGTGAGACGGCGGCCGGTCGCCGCATGCCGTGGGACCACGGGCTGCCGCCGCGTTCGATCATGGTCGCCGCTTGGCCGCGGCCGCCCGTCGGTTGGATCGATCCGCACACCGAAGCGCAATTCGGATCTTTCCTGGCCCTGGTGGCGGCGATTCGCGAGGTGCGCGCCCGGCAGAACGTGCCGCCGCGGACGCGGGTCAAGGTGGCGATTCGTACGGCTCGCGACCAGGCCGAGCGGCTGCAGCCGCTGCACGCGGCGCTGGAATCGATGGCCGTGGCGGAGATCACCGCCATCGGGCCCGACGCCGTCGGGGCGGCGGCGGCGGCCACGGCAGCGGTCGCGGGCTGTGAGATCTCCGTGGATCTGGCGGGGCTGATCGACGTCGAGGCGGAGATCGCCAAGCTCATCAAGGAAAACGAGAAGACCGAGGGCTTCATCAAGGCCAAGCAGGCCAAGCTTGCCGACGAGAAATTTGCGGCCCGTGCGCCGGAGGCGGTGGTGGCCAAGGAGCGGGCGCAGCTTGCGGAGCTCGAGGAGCGGCTGGCCAAGGGGCGGGCGACGCTCGCCGACATGCAGCACCGCGGGGCGACGCCCGGGTGAGGTGACGTCTGGCTTGGGCCGCGTCGCGGTGGGCGTCTTACGCGCGGCCCCGCCCGGCCAGGACGGCGTGAGGGCCGTGCAGCGCTTGGCCGGGACCCTGGTTTTTCGGCCGCGAAAACATGCCGCTGCCCCTGATCGGCCTGGCGCTCGCTTTATGGGATAGAGAACCGCATGGTGCGGGCCTCACCATTTACGCAGGAGCAGGCGATCATGAACGTCACGGCGACGACTTCCCGGGGCTCGGCGGCCAGGCCGGAGCGGCTTTTGGATCGGATTCGGCACGCGGCACGGCTGCGGCATTTGGCGACCAGCACGGAGAAGGCCTACGTGCACTGGGCGAAGCGATTCGTGCTTTTTCACGGCCGCAGGCATCCGCAGGACATGGCTGAACCAGAGGTCAACGCCTTCCTGACACACCTGGCCGTCGGCGAGCACGTCGCGGCTTCGACACAGAACCAGGCCTTGGCGGCATTGCTGTTCTTGTACGACAAAGTTCTCGGCCGGCCCCTGGAGCGCATGGAAGGCATCGTCCGTGCGAAACGGCCCAAGCGGCTGCCGGCGGTCCTGACGCCAGACGAAGTACGACGTGTTCTTGAATGCCTGACCGGGCAGCACTGGCTGGTGGCCATGCTGCTGTATGGCGCCGGGCTGCGGCTCCTGGAGGCGCTGCGATTAAGGGTCAAGGACATCGACATGACGCACAACGTGCTCACGATCCGGGAGGCCAAAGGGGACAAGGACCGGGTCACGGTGCTTCCAGCCTGCCTGCGTGATCCGCTCGGCCGGCTGCTCCAACAGCGTCGGCTACAGCATGCGGCGGAGGTCGAAGCCGGTCGAGGCCGCGCGATGCTGCCCAATGCCTTCGCTCGCAAGCACCCGAACGCGGAGCTTGACTGGGCGTGGCAATGGGTGTTCGCCGGCAAGAGTGACTTTCGTGACCGGGAAACGGGCCGCTTCTACCGCCATCACATCCATGAGACGGTTATTCAGCGGGCGGTTCGCGAGGCAGTGATCCGCGCGGGAGTCGAGCGGCGGGCGACCTGCCATACTCTGCGGCATTCGTTCGCGACCCATCTTCTCCAGGATGGAGCCGACATCCGCACGGTGCAGGATCTTCTGGGCCACAATGACGTGAAGACGACGATGATCTACACGCACGTGCTCAACCGAGGCGGTGTGTCTGTTCGTAGCCCTGCGGACCGATTGGGGCTGGCGCGATGACGGCCGCCACGGCGGCTCGGGGGGGCGAGGCGGCGAGGGTGGCGTTTGGCAATCCCGGCAGCGAAGGTTGTGGCCCCCACCCAAAGCACCCCGCTTTTGCCCAGTCTGCCAGGGGTGATTGTCCAGCGGATAAAACGCGTAATGCGGCAACACGCCGTTTGGCTTTGCGTCGCAAGTCCTGGTGCGGCATGATGATAATGACGGTACGTAGAAGTGGTCGCCGAGCGTTATCCAGCGGCGACCGCGTTTATACGGAACCGTAGAATTACAAGTTCGTCGGACTTATGCGGAACTAGATAATGCATCATCGACTGGAGGGTTGGCGCAGCGACTTGACACCTGCGTTACGCTCTAGGCGCAGCATAACTACGTTGATGCTCGCCGTAGAGCGTAACGCAGTATCGACGCGCCAAACGTCCCGCGTTTTTGGATGCGAAGCATCTCGGTGGCGCAGCATAAGCCGTCGAACTGATCGCTGCAGTAGATCGAGTTCGCTTCGGGATTGTCGCGTTGATCGCTATCCGCGCTACAGCCACGGCGATCATGAGCGACCTCCGCGTTTATGAGCCGGCCGCCTTCGCGACGGCACTCGAAGCGTCACAAGCCTGCAGGATCCCGCTTCCGCCTGAGGCCACAAACATTCGTGTTGCAGGCTGGAGTGCCGGGGTCGCGCACGAGGAGTATCTGCGGTTTGAGGCGCCGGTCGCCGTCTGCCTAAAGCACGCCGCCATACTCGTGCCGGGGGCCATGTTAGCCCCCGTACCTACGGACCGGTTCGCCGCGGACCAAAGGCCGCCTCAATCAGGGATCTTTCGAGACCTGAGCTGGTTCGATCTGGCGGTGGCGCAGAACGTGGTCGGGGCCGGTGGCGGCTCGCAGTGCCCGCAGGTGTGGGTCGACCAAAACAGAGGCGTGCTCTACTGCCGAATTGCCGACTGAGCGTGAGCCGCTGAGTCGTGACATAACAACCCGATGCAATGGACTCGCGATGAAGCCGTGCGGCGTGGATAATCTCTTGGCCGCGAGCCATTGATCGGGGCCGTTCGCCCAGTGCCTGAAGCACCATGCTGATACTTGTGACGCTTGTGCCAGTGGTCTTGATCGTGGCATGGATCGCCACCGAGTATCGCGGCAAGACATTGTCGCGGCTGTTGCTCGGCACTGCGGCCCTCATAAGCCTCGCTATCGCGGCCTTTATGTGGGGGTCTTTTGCCGAGGCGTTCAGCCGCGTTCGTTTTCCTGCGCCGCACGATGCTCCAGACAATGACGATCCGGTCGATGTCGCCGTAGAGGTTGGCTACACGGGAGGAGACTCGCGATCGATCGCGATTTCAATCACCAACAATGGCGACGAAGCTATCGAGCTTCTTGAGTGCACCCTCCCGTGGCAGCATTGGCATTCCATTGAGCTGTTCTTGGTCAAGTCCGATGATGCGATGTCGGCTATCGAAGCAGGCGTTGCTCCGATCGATGACCCTGTCGCGGCAATTGTCGGAATTGCACCTGGCGAGGTCGTGCGGGGCGAGATTGCCTTGAACCGCATGTATCCAACGCTCGATAAAGACTTGGCATCCTCAAGAGTAGATGTGTTCTATGCCTTTGATGTTCGTCCCATCGGAAATCCAAGCCCGCGGAGATTCGGCGGATGGTTTAACCCAAGTTACGCACTTGGAAGCCGTTTTTTTGGATTTTTGGGCGGTCCATCGATCGTAAGTGCTGACGCGGCAGCGTGTGGCTCCGCGAACGGCCGTGTAGTGAAGACCTTGCCCTTGAGTTTTCACTTCCGGGTTCGCGATCTTTGAAGCATCCGAGCGACGGAGTGCTTCGATGTTCCTGCGACGATGCGAGCGACGAAAGAGCGGCAAGCGGCACACATACTGGGCGCTCGTCGAGTCGTATCGCACGGCGCGCGGATCGCGGCAGCGCGTGGTCGCGTATCTCGGCGACCTCGCG
>JAJTED010000053.1 GCA_021300535.1 Planctomycetaceae bacterium
GCAGCAGAAGCTCTTCATGCCGCCGGCGGTGGATGAGCAGCAGAAGGTGCAGCAGCAGGTGATGAACTACATGATGTGGTTCATGGCGCTGATGTTCTTCAAGGTGCCCTGCGGCCTGTGCCTGTACTTCATCGCCTCGAGCCTGTGGGGCATCGCGGAGCGGCTGTGGATGCCGACGACGCTCCCGGTCGCCGCGACGGCGGCGGCCGCGGGAGGTGGGCGGACGATCGACGTGCCGTTCGCCGCGGTGGCCAAGCCGGTGCAGAACGGCGCCGCCGACGCGGCCCGCGAGAAGCGACAGGCACGGAAGAAGCAGCGGTAGCCGCCGGACACTTGCCGACGCGTAGCATGTCCGTGGTGCGCCGCGGTATCGTGGCGGCCGCGGTCTGCCGCAGGGACGCGTTCCTCACAGGAGCGTGTCTCATGTCCAGCATCTCTCCCGCGGCCGGGGCCACGGCCGTCGGTCCCCGTCCCGCCGCCACCGCCACGCTGCGGGTCGGCCTCGTCGGCTGCGGTGCATTCGCCCGGTTCTCGATGGCCCGCTACCGGAAGCTGCCGGGCGTCACGATCGCCGCCGTCGCCGACATCGATCCGGCGGCCGCCCGCCGTGCCGCCGGGGAACTGGGAGCGGAGGCCCGGTCACCCGACGGGGTGCTCGTCGCACCGGACGTGGATCTCGTCTACATCGCCACGCCGCCCGCGCTCCACTTCCGCCAGGCACGGGCCGCGCTCGAGGCCGGCAGGCACGTGCTCGTCGAGAAGCCGCTGGCCACGACCGTGGCCGACGCCGAGGCGCTCGCGGCCCGCGCCGCCCGGCAGGGGCTGGTGTGCGTGGCCAATCTCGTGGAGCGGTACAACCCGTTGGCCGACGCGGTGGCGACCGTGATCCGCTCGCGGCTGCTCGGCGAACTCGTGCACGGGCTGTTCGTCAACGAGGCGGCCGACGAGGGGCTCGCGCCCGGCCACTGGTTCTGGGATCGCGACGTGAGCGGCGGGATCTTCGTCGAACATGGCGTGCACTTCTTCGACCTCGTGGCCTTCTGGCTGGGCGCGGGGGAAGTCGTGGCGGCGGCCCGCAGCGTGCGGCCGAGGGCGGGGGCCGCGGGCGACGGTGACGCGCGGACCGTGGAAGAACAGGTGATGTGCACCTGCCGCTATGCCGCGGCCGACGGACGGCACACCGGCATCCTCTTCCACTTCGAGCATGGTTTTCATCAGCCGTCGCGGATGGATCGTCAGGAACTGCGGCTCGTGTTCGAACGGGGCGAGCTGCGGCTCTTCGACTGGGTGCCGACGCACGGCGAGCTGCGGGCGGTCCTCGACGACGCCGCGATCACGGCGGTCGCGGCCTTGTTGCCGGCGGCCGAGATCCGCATGGTCGAACGCTACGCCGGAGCCGCGCGGCAGGTCCGCGGTCGGTTTCGGTCGTTCGAGGCCGCCGCCCTCGTGGAGATTTCCTTCACCACCGGGAAGGACAAACTCGGAATCTACGGCGACGTCGTCGCCGACCTGGCGGCCGACCAGGTGGCATGGATTCGTGATCCCGCGCATCGGCGACGGCTGACCGAGGCCGAGGGTGTGGCGTCGGTGGCGCTGGCCTGCGCCGCGGACCGCCTGGCATTGGCGGGCCGGTAGTGCAGATCTGGCCTGACTGCGGCGGAAGTCGACATGGATGACGGGGTGGCTTTCGTGCCCGGAGTCCCCCGGCTTCCGCCGGGGGCTTCTTGTGCCGTTCGCGCGTGTCAAGCTGAGCGCAAGACTGGGGAACGCGCACCATCAAAAGGCGCAAGTCAAGGGACTTCGGGTTGCATGCGATCCCGCGTGCCATGCATGCTGGCGTTGCATCGCGAGCGTGTGGAGCCGCCGAATGTTCTCTGCTCATGAATTGATCGTCGCGCCGGCGACCGTACCCGGGCCGGGCGTGCGGGCGATCGTGCGGCTCGCTGGCGACGGTCTCGACAGGCTGCTCTCGCGATTGTTCACGGCCATCGCTCCCGGCTTCGCCGCCGCCGGTGAGCCGGCCCGAGTCGTCGGAGCGCGACTGGCACGCGGGGGCTTGGGCGACGCATGGGGCGCGGTGCCGGTCACGGTGCTGCATTGGCCGGGGCCCGGCGGGCCGATCGGCGGGCCGCTCGCGGAGGTGCAGCTGCCCTGCTCTGCCCCGCTCGTGGCGGCGGTCGTGGCCGAGGCCTGTCGGCACGGGGCGCGGCTGGCGCGGGGCGGCGAGTTCACGCTGCGGGCCTTTCTCGCGTGCCGCCTCGACCTCCTCCAGGCCGAGGCGGTGCTCGGCGTCGTCGATGCCCGCACGCCGGAGGAACTCGCCGCCGCCCTTGATCGGATGGCCGGCGGTGCGGGCGTCGCCCTCGGCACGAGCCGCGCGGCCCTGCTCGACCTGCTCGCCGACATCGAGGCGGCGATCGACTTCGCCGACGAGACGACGCCCGACGCCGTGCCGGTCGTCGACGTCGCGGCGTGGCGGGCGATCGCAGCGCGACTCGAGGCAGAGCAGCGGACGCTCGCGGAGGTCGAGGCGCACCTCGCCAGCCGCGGCGCGGGGAGCGGCGACCTGCCGCGGGTCGTGCTCGTCGGCCGGCCGAACGTCGGCAAGAGCAGCCTCTTCAACACGCTCGTGGGCCGCGATGCGGCGCTCGTGGCCGACGAGGCGGGCACCACCCGCGACTGGATCGAGGCCCGTCTCGACGCCGACTCGGGGCCCGCCTGCGTGCTCGTCGATCTCGCCGGCGTGCCCAATGGCGCGATCGAGGATCCGCTCGAGGCGGCGGCGGTCGCGGTGGCTCGCGAGCAGGTCGCCCGCGCCGACGTGGTCGTCGTCTGCCGCGACGCGACGGCCGCGGCCGACTGTGCATGGGTGCTGCCGGAGGTGTCCCGGATCGACGTCATCACCCGCTGCGATCGGGCCGACGCCGGGGCCGCCGGCATTCGCACGAGCGTCCGCGACGGGACGGGCATCGGCGCGCTGCGGTCGGCCATCGCGACCGCCGTCGCCGCCGTGCCGCCGCGGGAGTCGCCCGCCACGCTGCGGATGGCGGTCGGCGTGGCGGCCGCCCGTGCGGCCCTCGCCGCGGTGCTGCCCGACGTGCGGGCCGCGGCGGCTGGCCGCCCTGCCGACGAGGCGGTCGTCGCAGCGGATATTCGTCGGGCGGTCGATGCCCTCGGGGAGGTCACGGGCGCCGAGATCGGCACCGATCTGCTCGATCGGATATTCTCCCGACACTGCATCGGCAAGTAGGTGTCGGCCGCGGAGTCTCGTCCACGCATGATGCTCGAACTGCAATCAGTCTGCGAGCGGCTTGCGGCCGGCGCCGTGCGGCATCAAGCCCGCGATGCCACGGCCCGCGCCGCGGTCGCGCGGGCGACGGCCCTCACGGTTGCCGCAGAGGCCGACCCTTGGGTGGAAGCAGCGGTGGCGATCAAGGCCGCCGCCGGGAATCGGGCAGCCGTCGCCGAGGAGATCGCGACCGGGCCGATCGCCACGCTGCGGCTCTTGCTCGTCACCGCGCGGCGGCTCGGCGAGATCGCCCGCACCGGCCTGCCGCGGCCGGCCCGGCCGCCGCGAATCCTGCATCCGGCCGCCGGAGCGACGGGGCCGGAGTCGTTCTTCGGCATCGACCTGCTCCCCGAGCCGGGGCTCTTGGATGGCGTCGTGTTTCGCAACCACCGTGCCACGGTGCGGTGCGGGAATCCCGGCGGCGTGGAGGCGTTCCTGCGGTCGTGGCGGGAGGAGGCCCGTGAGCGGCCGCGTCAGGGTGGCGTGGCGGCCGTCTTCGGCGCGGGCAACGTCACGGGGCTCGCCGCAGCCGACGCCATCGCGCAGATCTTCGAGCACGGTCGCGCCGTGCTCCTGAAACTGCACCCGCAGCACGCTCCGCTCGAGCCCGTCCTCGCAACGGCGCTCGGGCCGCTGGTCGCCGCCGACCTGCTGGCGATCGTTTCCGGCGGCGCCGAAGTGGCCCGGGCGGCCGTCGCCATTCCGCAGGTCGCGCACGTTCACCTCACAGGCGGGCAGGGCGCATTCGACGCGCTCGTCTGGGGCGGCAGCGGGCCGCGGGCCGCCGACGCCCGCCCCGTGCTCGACAAGCCGATCACCTGCGAACTGGGGAACGTCACGCCGTGGATCATCGTGCCGGGCCGCTACACGCCGGCGCAGCTCGGTTTCCAGGCCGACGCGGTGGCCGCGTCGATCGCCAACAACACGTCGTTCAACTGCATCGCCACGAAGTGCCTGGTCACCTGCCGGGCGTGGGACCAGCGAGACGAGTTTCTCGGACTCGTGCAGCGGCGACTCGCCGGACTGCCGCCGCGGCCGGCCTGGTATCCGGGCTCGACCGCGGCCTGGGAGACGATCACCGGCACCGCGGCGCCTGCGGACGGCAGTTTGCCGTGGACGTTTCGCAGCGGCGTCGATCCGGCCCGCGAGCCGCGGTGGCTGGAGCGGGAATGGTTCGGGCCCGTCGCGGTCGAGGTGCCGCTCGGCGCCGATTCGCTCGACGCCTTCTGTGGTCGGGCCGCGGCCTTCGCCCGCACGCTGCCGGGGAGCCTGGCCGCGAGCGTCACCGCGCCCACCGGCCTGCCGGCGCACGACGAGCGCCGCGTGACCGCGCTGGTCGAGCATCTCGAATACGGCGTCGTGGCCCGCAACACCTGGTCGGCGCTGGCCTACTCGTTCGCCAGCGTGCCCTGGGGCGGGTATCCCGGCGCGACGCTCGCCGATCCGCAGAGCGGCATCGGTCGTGTGCACGACCCGCTGCTCCTGCCGCTGGTGCACAACACGATCGTCGCGGCGCCGCTGGCGATTTGGCCCGCGCCCCCCTGGTTTCCGTGGCATTCCCGCGCCGACCGGCTGGCCCGCGGGCTCGTGGACACCTACGCCGCGATCGCCCGGGGCGGGACCGGTCTCATGCGGCTCGCCGCGATGCTTCCCGACGTGCTGGCGGGCTAGCGGTCAGCGGAGCGAGGCACGGCTGAAGGTGCGTCGGACTCCGGGCCCTTGAAGGCCGAGGCGTGAGTTTTGATGTTGTGCGGAGGAGTTCAACAGAGCGTCGCCGCTGCAGGGATCCAACTGCGAATCGTGTTGTAACGACCCGTGAACAGGGGGTCGGTCCCATCACCGGTCCAAGAAGCCCCGGGCAGGAGCCCGGGGACTCCGGGCACGACAACCAACCCACCGTCCATGCCGTATGACTGCACGTGATTTCCCGATGCAAACCCACATCGCATGGCACCCGGGAAGGCATGCGACCCGGTGTCCCCGGGTTTCCACCCGGGGCTTCTTGTGGGAGCGCCAGGCCCGGAGGGCCGGGTTGATTCCAAGCGGGCGGAGGCCTGCCAAGCGAACCGCGGCACGACGCCGCGGGTTCGCGTGCAGCATGCTCCCGGGTTGCCACCCGGGGCTTCTCGTGTAAGTGCCAGGCCCGGAGGGCCGGGTTGACTCAAGCGGGCGGAGGCCCGCCAAGCGAACCGCGGCAAGACGCCGCGGGTTCGCGTGCAGCATGCTCCCGGGTTGCCACCCGGGGCTTCTCGTGTAAGTGCCAGGCCCGGAGGGCCGGGTTGACTGTGAGCGGGCGGAGGCCCGCCAAGCGAACCGCGGCACGACGCCGCGGGTTCGCGTGAACCTTCCCCCCGGCTTCCGCCGGGGGCTTCTTGTGCCGTTCGCGCGTGTCAAGCCGAGAGCAAGACTGGGGAACACACACCATCAAAAGCCGCGAACCGAGCGGCATGCGGTTCGTTTCTCACGAGGCGATGCGCATTCCCTCAGCGTGCGTTTTTGAGGTTGCGCCGCCCTCCCTTCCGCCGGCCTCGTGCCGTGCAAAAGCCGCTCCAGGCCCGTCAGCGGCCGCGCTTCGCGGGGCGGCCCCGGCCGGCCGGACCGGGCGCGGGCTGCGCCGGCTCGGCGCTGAACTTCTCCGCCTGCCCCGTGAGCTCGTAGAGAAACCGGCTCGGCTTCGAGGGCTTGCTCCTGCCCCACTTCGACCGCGTGAGGCAGAGCGAGAGCACGAGCCGGCGCTTGGCCCGCGTCACGCCCACGTAGCACAGCCGCCGCTCCTCGTCGAGCGCCTGCAGGCCGTCGTCGATCGATCGGCGGTGCGGCAGCAGGCCCTCCTCCATGCCCACCATCCACACGCAGTCGAACTCCAGCCCCTTCGCGGCATGGAGCGTCATCAGCCGCACCGCGCCCGCCTTGGGCTTGTCCTCCTGAAAGCGGTTGTCTTCCTCGACCTGGAGCACGAAGTCGTCGAGGAAGCCGCGCATGACCGCGGCCAGTTCCTTGCCGGCCCCGTGGGCCCGCTCGTGCTGGTCGAGGGCGTTGGCCACCTCCTCGCAGCAGTCCCAGCGTTGCAGCGCCTCGTTCGGGTCTTCCTCGTATTCCTTGCCGAGGTACGGCTGGTAGCCGGCCGCGGTGAGCAGGCTGCGGAGCACCGCGCCGGCCCGCGTCTGCCCCGGCTCGACCGGTGGCGTCGCCTGTCGCAGGGCGACGAGCCGCTCAAGCGCCGCCACGCCACCTGCCGCCGCCGCCGAGAGCTTGCCCGCGTCGCGGGCGGCGCGGAGCTCGTGCCACAGACTGTGGCCCTGCTCCTGGGCCCGATTCCGCGCGCCCTGCACGGCCTGCGCGGAGAGCCCGCGGGGCGGCACGTTGGCGATCCGCGACAGGGCGAGGTCGTCGTCGGGATCGACGAGCACCCGGAGGAAGGCCATCACGTCCTTGACCTCGCGGCGGTCGAAGAAGGAGCGGCTGCCGACGAGCTCGTAGGGAATCTGCCGCCGCCGCAATTCTTGCTCGAAGGCCCGTGTCTGCTCGCCGGTGCGAACGAGGATCACGGCCTCCGTCGGATCGACACGTCCCTCTTTGAGGAGGCTCTCGAGGTCGCTCACGACCCGGCGCGACTCGTCGATCTCGTCCTGGGCCTGGAGCACGGCCGGCGGCACGCCCGGCGGCAGGTTGGCGACGAGCGTCTTGCCGTGCCGCCGCGCGTTCCGCTCGATGAGCAGGTTGGCCGCGCGGATGATCTCCGGCGTGGAGCGGTAGTTCTCCTCGAGCTTCACGATCCGCGCGCCCGGCCAGCGTCGGGCAAAGTCGAGGATGTGCGACACCTCGGCGCCCCGCCAGGAATAGATCGACTGGTCGTCGTCCCCCACCACGCACAGGCTCTTGTGGTCGCGGGCCAGCGCCGTGAGGATCCGCTCCTGGATGGCGCTGGTGTCCTGATACTCGTCGATCAGCAGGTGGTCGAACCGACCGGCCTCGTCGCGGCGGGCCTGCTCGTCGGTCGAGAACAGTTCGTCCACCAGCAGCAGCAGGTCGTCGAAGTCCACGGCCCCGGCGGTGCGCATCGCGTTCTGGTAGCGGCGGTAGCCGGCGGCGGCGAGCGTCCACGAGTCGTCGGCGTCGCCGGAAACGGTGTCGAGTGCGCCGTCGGGGCGGATCGCCCGGCTCTTCCAGCGGCTGATCCGGTCCAGCAGGTCGCCGGGGCGGAGGACGGTGTCGGGCACCCGCAGTTCCTTGAGGGCCGTGCGGGCGGCCGCCTCCTGCTCGCCCCGATCTACGATCGCGAACCGCTCCGGCAGGCCGAGCTTCGCGGCGTTCCGCCGCAGGATCCGCACGCACAGCGAGTGGATCGTGGAAATCTCCGGCTTCTCGTCGAGCTTCCGGCCGAGCTGCGCCGCGGCCCGGGCCAGCATCTCCCGCGCGGCCTTGTTGGTGAACGTCACGGCCAGGATCCGTGACGGCCGGGCGCCCTTGCGCACCAGATGGGCGATCCGCGTGATCACCACCCGCGTCTTGCCCGTGCCCGCGCCGGCGAGCACGAGCAGAGGGCCCGGGGGGGCGAGGACGGCCTCGGCCTGGGCCGCATTGAGGCCCGGCACACCGGTGCGGACCGGGGGCCGCTGGGGGGCGGGCGCGGGCGTTTCGGCGGTGGGCGCGGTCATGGCGGCCGAATGTAGCACACGCATCAGCGCGCGGGAGCCTGTGGGGCGTGAATCACCTTGACGCCCTGTGCCCGGAAGTCTCTATTTTCGCTTCGCACACAGGAGATGGCAGGATGGACTCGGACCGGCGGCACGAACTCGAAGAGAACGATCTGGCCGGCAGCACGCTGCAGCTCGTGGACCGGATCCGCCCGCACCTGCGCACGATCGTCACCGCCATCGGGCTGCTGTTCGCGGGCCTCGCCGCCTGGACGCTGATCGCGTCGCAACAGTCGGCCGCCAAGGCCCGCAGCTGGGAAACCTGCATCGCCGCGCTCTCCAGCGGCGATGCCGCCGGACTCGAGACCGTCGTTCGGCAGCACGCCGACACGCCGGCGGCGGGCTGGGCCCAACTCGTGCTCGCCGACTCCGCCCTCGCCCAGGGATGCGACCTGTTGTTCACCGATCGAAACCGCGGCCTGGAGCGTCTTGAGGATGCGGTCGGCCGCTATCGCCAGCTGCTCGCCGCTCGGCCGACCGGCATGCTCGCGGAGCGGACGGTGTTCGGCTTGGCCAAGGCGAACGAGGCGCTCGGCAATCTTGACGAGGCCCGGAAGGGCTACGAAGTGGTGCTCGCCGACCACCCGGGCAGTGCGGCGGCAAGCCTCGCGGCATCCCGCGTGGCCGCTGTTTCCCGCGGCGCGACGCGGCAGTGGTACGATTGGTTTGCGGCCCAGAAGCCGGCCCCGCCCGCGGCTCCCGCGGAAGGTGGCAAGGCCGCGCCCCCCGACGCCCCTCCCGCCGATGCAGCCCCTGCCGCCAACGCCGCCGAGCCCGCCGCCCCCGCGGCCGGCAAGTGATCCGCCCGATCCCGTCGCGGCGTTCGCGGACGCCGCCCCTGGCATGGAAGTCTGCCTGCCCGTCGATGCCGACGCGGCTGGGACCCGAGTGGACGTGTTCCTGGCCCGGGCGTTCCCCGAGCGCAGCCGATCGTTCCTCGCCCGTGCCATCGAGAAGGGGGCCGTCCGCGTGGATGGCCTCACCGCCCGGGCCGCCGTCAAATTGAAGACGGGAAGCGTCGTGCGGTTCGTCGTGCCCGAGCCGCCGCGGGCCGGGCCGGAGGCCGAGGAGATCCCGCTGGAGTTCCTCCATCTCGACGAGTGGCTCGCGGCCGTGAACAAGCCGGCGGGGATGGTCGTGCATCCTGCCAAGGGCAACTGGAAGGGCACGCTCGCCGGCGCCCTCAAGTGGCACCTGGAGCGGTCGGACGGCGGTCTCTCGCAGGCGGGCGGTCCGGCGCGGCCGGGGATCGTGCATCGGCTCGATCGCGACACCAGCGGCGTGATCGTGGTCGCCCGCACCGAGGAGGTGCATCACGCGCTGGCCAGGCAGTTCGAGCGGCGCACGGTGGAGAAGACCTACCTGGCGATCACCCAGGGCCAGCCGCAGTTCGACCGCGACGAGATCAACCTCCCGATCGGCATCCATCCCTATCAGCGCGAGAAGATGGCCGTCCGCCGCGACCACGCCACGAGCCGCGAGGCGGTGACGCGGTTCGAGGTCGTGGAACGGTTTCGCGGGGCGGCGCTGGTGCGGGTGACGCCGAAGACGGGCCGCACGCACCAGATCCGCGTGCACCTAGCGACGATCGGCTGCCCGGTGCTGTGCGACGGCCTGTACAGCGGCCGCACGGTGATCGAGCCGGGCTTTTTCGGCCTGCCGCCGGGCCATCCGCTGGCCGGCGGCCCGCTGCTCACGCGGCAGGCACTGCACGCCGCCCGACTCGTCCTCGACCATCCGGCGTCGGGCACGCGGACGGAGTTCACCGCCACGCTGCCTGCCGACATGGAGCGGACGCTCGCCGCGTTGCGGACCGGGCGGCTGTAGCGGCGGTCTCTGACAACCGTCCCCGGCTTCCGCCGGGGGCTTTTTTTGGATCCGTCGCGCGTGGCCCAAAAAGCCCCGGGTGGAAACCCGGGGACTCCGGCTCCGGAAACCATCCCGTCCTCCATGCCGCACGCCGCCACGCGATCCCCCGGTTCGGAACCGCATCGAATGGCAACCGGGACGGCATTCCACCCGGAGCGGCCCGCCGATCAGCGCTCGTCTTCGAAGAGCAGGAGGGCGCGGGGGAGCGTGGAGTCGATGACGCGGGCGACCGCGATCACGAAGCCCGCGGCCCCGTCCCGCCAGCCGCCCGCGGCGACGTAGCTGCCGAAGAAGGCCGCCGCGCCGCGGAGGGGCAGCGACCAGATCGCGGGCCGCTGTCCCTTGCGTCGCATCACCTCCGCCTTGAGCGGCGCATAGCGCAGCGACCGGGAGATCACGTCAGGCAGGCTGGCGTAGCTGTAATGCAGGATCGATCCCGGCAGCAGGACGGGCGGCCGCGATGCCACAACCTCCTCGTGCACCGCCAGCGGCTTGAAGGCCGCGGTCGTGCGGTTGAACAGCCGCAGGACGCGGTCCCGCCGCCAGGGGCCGTGAAGGATTTCGCGGCGGCCGATGAACGTTCGGCGATGAACCTGCCAGCAGGCGGCCGGGTCGGACAGGTCGAGCCCCGCAATCGCCCGTCGCGCCTCATCGTCCAGCACCTCGTCGGCGTCGAGCGCCAGGATCCAGTCGTGCCGCGCGAGTTCCACCGCCCGGCGCTTCTGCGGTCCGTAGCCGAGAAAATCCTGGCACTCGAACCGCGCGCCCGCCTGGCGTGCGATCGCTTCCGTGCCGTCGGTCGAGCCCGAGTCGAGCACCAGCCGCTCGGCGCAGAAGTCGCAGGCGGCGAGAACCGCCGCGAGGTGCCGCTCGGCGTCGCGCGTGATGAGCACCGCCGAGATCGGCAGCGGGGCCGGATGCGGACGGGGGGCGGTCATGGGGCCGCGTCGCTCGTGGAGTCGGGCGCCGTGGATGCCGCCGCGGCGTGGGTCTCCGCCGCGGGGAACCGCGCCGGAAACTCCATCACGAATGTGCTGCCCGCGCCCGCGTGGCTCGTGGCCCGGATGTCGCCGCCATGCTCACGGAGAATCTTGCGGCTCACGGCGAGTCCCAGGCCCGTGCCCTGGGCGCCCTTCGTCGACACGAAGACGTTGAAGATCTGCCCCAGCGTTTCGGGCGACATGCCGGCGCCGTTGTCGGTGACCACGATCCGTACCATGCCGGCCGCACGGTCGATGCCGGACTCGATCGAGATCGTCGGATCCGGCCGGCCCTCCACGGCGTCGAGGGCGTTGGTGACCACGTTCAGCACCGCGCGGGAGATCCCCTCCGGATCGAAGAGCAGCGCCGGCATGCCGGCGGGCGGCTGCCAGCGGATCGTCGCCCCCAGTTCCTCGGCCCGCTGGTGCACCGTCTCGATGATCTCCGCGATCAAGGCCGCCAAATCGCTGGGCACGGGGTCGGGCTCCCGCTCCTTGCCAAAGGAGAGCATGTCCATCACCAGCGAGGAGATCTTGTTTTGGTTCCGGTTGACGATGTCCCAGCCCTTGCGGACCATCGCCAGGTCGTCGCCCTCCAGACCCGTGTCGACGAGGTAGCTGCCCCCGCGGATGCCCTGGAGGATGTTCTTGATGTGGTGCGAGAGCGTGGCGATGGTCTGGCCGACCGCTGCCAGCCGCTCCGCCTGGACCATCGCCGAGTAGTAGGTCGTGTCCTCGACGGCCAGGGCCGCCTGGTGGGCGATCGCGATCATGAGCTTGAGGTGGTCGTCGCCAAACCGCCGCTGCCTCGACTCCACCGCCTCGGCCAGCGGTGTCGTCGTGTCCACGTAGATCACGCCCACGATGTCGTAGCGGCCCTGCAGCGGCACGCAGATCGCCTCGCGGACTCCGGTCCGGACCACGCTGTTGCCGGAGGCGAAGCGGTCGTCGTCCTGGGCGTCGCTCGTCAGCACGCCCTCCCGATTGGAGAGCACGTAATCGAGGATCGTGCGGCTGATCACCATCGATCCGGTGTCCCCCTCGCGGCGGTCGCGGCGGGCCTTCGTCTTGAGCTCCTTGGTCTCGGGATTGAGGAGCATGATGCAGCCCCGGTCGGCCTCGACCCACTCGAAGACCAGTTGCAGCACCCGCCCCAGCAGCTCGTCGATGTCGAGCGTGTGGCTCACCGCCAGCGACGTGCGGTACATCACCTGCACGTTGCTGCGGGCCCGAGCCAGCCAGCGGCTCTGGCCGTCCTCGGGGGCGGCGAGGGCGATCGAGTCCTCCTCCCGCATCGTACGGATGATCCGCGAGCCGTCGGCGCCGGCTTCGCCCCCCACGACGTCCACCAGCCCGATCGCCTGCTCGTCGTCGTGGTCTTTCGCATAGACGAGCACCGTCCGCCCGATGCGAATCCGGTCGCCGCTGGCGAGCTCGGCCCGCTCCACCTTGCGGTCGTTGACGAACGTGCCGTTGGAGCTCTTCAGGTCCCCCAGCACCAGCGTCTCGCCCACGCGGCGGATTTCGGCGTGCCGCCGGGAAACCTCGTGGTCCTCCAGCTGGATGAAGTTGCCCGACTCCCGGCCGATCGTCACGGCCAGCGGCTGGCCCGCGAGGTCGAACCGCGCACCTTTGTTGCGGCCTTGGATGACGAAGAGGGCGGCCACGGTAAGGGTTTTCCTGGGTTTCGCGGACGACAAAATTGTCGCACAGACACCGGTCGACTGAAAGCCGGTGTCTCATTCGCCCAACCCGGCTCGGGAGCGGCATGAGTTGCGTCGCTGGCGAAGGTCCGTGCCTGGGCCTTGCGTGCCTCGGCCCAGGCAGTCCGCATCCTCACGCCGACTCCCGCGCCTGCCTCGAAAAGATGTGGTAAGCGGTTCCACGGTGTGCTAGCAGACTGTGGAACAAGGCTGGCCGAGCAGGATGCGATGGCCGTCGACCCAGAAAACCCTCGGCGTTTCCTGCGGTCGACCAAGTGGAAAAAGGCCATGGAGGGCTTTTCCCACGGACAGCTAGAATCAAAGGATTGGAGAGTTCGGGCCTCGAAGTCGCGTGCAAGGAGTCCGCCGTGTTTTCATCTCGCATCTGCTCGTGGTCGGTGAGGCTGGTGTGGGGCGGTGTGGTGGCCGCCCTCGTGGTGGGCTGGGCCGGGGCTGACGAGGGGGCGGAGGCCGGGCGGCGGGAGCGGCTGCGGCAGGCGGTGGAGTGGCTCGCCGCGCCGGAGCGTGAGGGACGCGGGCCCGGCACCCCGGGCATCGATGCGGCCGCCGAGTGGGTCGCCGAGCAGTTTGCCGCGATCGGCGTGCGGCCGCCGGCGGACGAGGCCGCGGCGTTTCAGCAGTTTGCGATGACGCTCGACGCGAAACTCGGGCCGCCCGCGGAGAACGTGGCCGAGATCGTGGGGCCGCCGGGGCCCGACGGCCAGCCGGTGATCACGCGGCTCGAACTGGGCCGCGACTTCACGCCGCTCGCGGCGGGCGGATCGGGGGCATTCGACCTGCCGCTTGCGTTCGCCGGCTACGGGATCACCGCGCCCGCCGAGAAATACGACGACTACGCGCCGCTCGCCGCCGCTCCGGGCGGTGTCAAGGGGCGGGCGGCCATCGTCCTGCGGCAGGAGCCGCAGAAGGACGACCCGCACAGCGTGTTTGCCGGCAACCAGGCCTCGCAGCACGCCGCGCTCGTCCGCAAGGTCGCCAACGCCTCGGAGCACGAGGTCGGCGGCCTGGTGTTCTGCAACGACGCCGATGCCGATGGCGACACCCTGATGGCCTTCACCAGGGCCGGCGAGGGCACGGAGAAGCGCAGCCTGCCTGTGCTTCAGATCCGCCGTTCGGTCGTCGATGACGTGGTCCGCCGCAGCCTCGGCCGCGGCCTCGGCGAGATCCAAAAGTCGATCGACGAATCGCTCGAGCCGGCGAGCAAGCCGCTCGAGGGCTGGCGGATCCGCGGTCGGACGGCCATCAAGCGGGTCGAAACCCAGGGACGGAACGTGCTCGCCGTGATGCCGGGCCGCGGTGCGCCGGCCGCGGAAGGTCGGCCCGCGATCCCTGCCGCCGAGACGGTCGTGCTCGGCGCCCACTACGACCACATCGGCTACGGGGGGGCCAATTCGGCTGAGCCCGGTAAGCGGGCCGTGCATCACGGCGCCGACGACAATGCCAGCGGCACGGCCCTGCTCGTCGAGGTCGCCCGGCAGCTGGCCGCCGCGGGGCCGCTGCCCCGGCGGATTCTGTTCGTGGCCTTCTCGGGCGAGGAACGCGGCCTGCTCGGCAGCGGCTACTACGCCGCCAATCCGGTCGTGCCACTGGGCGACACGGTGGCCATGGTGAATCTCGACATGGTGGGCCGGCTCGACGGAGACAAGCTGGTCATGCATGGCACCGGCACCGGCACCGGCCTCGACGCGCTGGTGGACCGGCTCCTCGGTCAGCACCGCTTCACGGCCGCGAAGGAGCCGGGCGGCTTCGGACCCAGCGACCACGCCAGCTTCTACGCCAAGAAGGTGCCCGTACTGCACCTGTTCACCGGCTCGCATGCCGACTACCACCGCCCCAGCGACACGGCCGACAAGATCAACTACGACGGCATGGTGCGGCTGGCCGCGCTCGTCGCCGACATCGTTCGTGAACTGGCCACCGCCCCAGAGCGGCCCGCCTACATCGAGGTGGCCTCGAAGATGTTCGCTCGCGGCGGAGGCGACCGGCCCTACTTCGGCAGCATCCCCGACTTCGGTAAGCCTGGTGGCGGCTACGCGATCTCGGGAGTCGCCAAGGATTCGCCGGCGGCCCAGGGCGGGCTGCGGGGGGGCGATCTGATCGTGCGGATCGGGGGAAGCGCCATCACAGCCCTCGAGGATTTCGACAGCGCGCTGCGAAAGCACAAGGGGGGCGAGAAGGTGCCCGTGGTCGTGAAACGCGACGGCCAGGAAGTCACCCTTGAGGTCGTGCTCGGTCAGCCGCGGTGACCGTCTCTTCGTGACGCACGCCTCCAGGCGTGGGTGTGCGGCCTCGGGTGCGCGTTCTCCAGTCTTGCTCTCGGCTTGAGACGAGCGCGATAGACCAACAAAAAGCCCCCGGCGGAAGCCGGGGGACTCCGGGTCGCATGCCGTCCCAGGTGCCATGCGAAGCGGATTCGAACCGGGGAATCACGTGCCGTCATCCGGCATGGACGGCGAGGTGGTTTTCATGCCCGGAGTCCCCGGGTTGCCACCCGGGGCTTCTTGGACACGACGGGGACGGGATTGGGTGCGGTATTTCGCAGAAAAGTTGGGCTTGAGCCGAATCGGGGGGATCGCCATCATCCCGCCGCTTTCGGGTTCGCGGCGGCCACGGACGGCCGTCGACCACGCGGATCCGGCGCCGTTCCGCCAGCAAGGAGTGCATTCCGTGAAGAGACATCTGACAGCGTTCACGCTCGCGGCCGCCGTGGCCCTCGTGCAGGGTTCCGCGTTCGCGCAGGTTCCGGTGCGTCCGGTCCAGCCGGCGCCCGCCGCAGCCCAGCCGGCGCCCGCCGCAGCCCAGCCGCCCCGGTCGGCCGTGCCGGCCGCCCACGTGGCCGTCGTGGACGTGGGCTACATCTTCAAGAACCATGCCCGGTTCAAGGCCGAGATGGACAGGATGAAGGACCAGGTGATGGCCGCCGAGAACGGGCTCAAGGCGGAGCAGGAGCGGATCAAGGGCCTCATGGACCAGCTCAAGGGCTACAACCCCGGCACCCCGGAATACCGAAAGTTCGAGGGCGAGGTGGCCAAGGCCCAGGGTGACTTCAGCGTCAATGCCCAGCTCCAGAAGAAGGACTTCATGGATCGCGAGGCCAAGGTCTACTACGGGGTCTATGGCGAGATCGAGCGAGCCGTCAGCCAGTTCGCCCGCGATCACGGCATCGCCATCGTGCACCGCTTCGACGGCGACCCGATCGACGCCAGCGATCGCAACCGGATTCTCGGCAGCATCACCAAGCCGATGGTGTACTACGATCCCCAGATCGACATCACGCCGGACGTCCTCAAGATCCTCAACGGCGCCAGTGTTGCCGCCCAGCCGCAGGCCGGGCAGCCCCGGCGCTGATCCGCGGTTTTCCCCCCGTGCGGGGCCGCCGGGCCCGTTCTCTCTTCACCCCTCCCCGAGTGTCATGCGCCCCAGGTCGCAGCGAACGATCCGTCGCCCGGTGGTCGTGTCCGGCACGGGCTACTGGACCGGCTGCAGCAATCGCGTCGAGCTGCTGCCTGCCACCGCCGGGGCCGGCGTCGTCTTCGTGCGGGGCGACCGGCCGGTGCCGGTGCGGATCGCCGGGCTCGTGGA
This sequence comes from Planctomycetaceae bacterium, assembly GCA_021300535.1. Taxonomy (GTDB): domain Bacteria; phylum Planctomycetota; class Planctomycetia; order Pirellulales; family UBA1268; genus QWPN01. The sequence continues at coordinate 16,142 of JAJTED010000053.1, forward strand.
GAATCGGGTCGATGCCGTGAATCGCACCACCATCGCCTTCGGCGGCGTGCAGGTGCAGATGGTGGAGCACTGCCTGAGCGCTCTGGCGGGCCTGGGGGTTGATTGCTGCGTCGTGCGGTTGTCGGCCGAGGAGATGCCGGGGCTCGACGGCTCGGCGTTGGCCTTCGTCGAGGCGATTGAGGAGGCCGGCTGCGAGAATCTCGCCGCGCCGATCGCGCCGCTGGTCGTCGAGGAGACGATCCGAATGGTCGACGGCCCCGCGTGGGTCGAGGCGGGGCCGCCGCGGTTCGCCGGCCTGTCGGTCGAGTACGAGCTCGATTACGGCCCCGGACCGATCGGCCGGCAGACGCTCGCCCTGCGGATCACGCCGGAGAACTACCGCGCCGAGCTGGCCGCGGCACGGACGTTCATCTCGGTCGCCGACGCCGAGAAGCTCCGAGCTGCGGGGCTCGGGCTGACGGTCACGCGGCAGGACCTCCTGGTCTTCGGTCCCGATGGACCGATCGAAAACCCGCTGCGCTGGCCCGACGAGTGCGTGCGGCACAAGGTGCTCGACCTCGTCGGCGACCTCGCGCTCACGGGCCGGCCGATTCACGCGCATGTGCGGGCCGCGCGGAGCGGGCATCGGCTCAACGCCGCTTTGGCAGCGGCGCTCCTGGCGGCCGACGGCGACCGCGCGGGCGCACGGAGGCGGGCTTCGGCCTGAATCACCCGTGGCCCACGGTCTCGAGCGACAGCCGCCCGATCGGGGCGCAGTCTCCATCACGGGCGGGCCGGCGGTCGTGCATCCGACGGCGGTCGTGGAGCCGGGCGCGCGGCTTGCCGCCGGAGTGCGCATCGGCCCGTGGTGCGTGATCTCGGCCGCCGCGGTCATCGGCC
>JAJTED010000178.1 GCA_021300535.1 Planctomycetaceae bacterium
AAAGAACCCCGGCTGCCAGATGGCGACGAGCGACTTCGCCTCGTCGGCGTGCAGGCCGGTCTGTTCGAGGTCGGCGGCCAGCTGCTCGGCCGTGGCCTTGGCCCAGTCGGCGTCCGGAACGGTCCGCCATTCGGGCACGATCTCCTTCGTGCCCACGGGCACGAGCGGCACGCGGGCCAGCCGCGGGGCCTTTCCGGTGCGTGGATCGCCGGTGTGATCGACGCACCACAGGTCGTGAAGCGGATACGGCGCGGTGTTGTCGAGCACGAGGTCGCCCGCCGCCGTCCGCCGGGCCTTCAGAAACGCCAGCGGCTTCATCAGGCCGTCGTAGTAGACGAACTGCTCGGCGTCGATGACGGGGCTGACTTTGCCACGTTCGCCGTCGGAAAACACCGGCTCGGCCTTCACCATCCGGGCCTTGGCATACCAGTGGTCGGCCGCCACGGCGGGCGTCCGCGGCTGTGCGCCTGCGCCGAATCGGCCTCGTCCGTCTGGCTGTCGCCCGAGGAACAGCCGCCACGACAGCGAGTCGGTCACCTCTTGTCCCGGGGGCTTGATCCCCGCGCCTTCCTTCGAGGCCGGCCACCAGATCACCGGCCGGCCGTCAGGAAACCGCACCTTCATCGTCACGCCCGGCTCGGGCGGCGGCGGGTCGGCATCCCAGTGGAAGTAGACGATCGGCTTCTCGACGCCGCCCCGCCAGGGCAGGTTCCGCAGGTTCGGCGGCTCGGTGCGGTAAAGCTCCCGCGGGCAGTCGGCCCATTCGGCGGCCAGCGCCGCGTTGGCCATCTCCAGGTCGGGATGGATCGTGAACACGCCCCACTCGTGGACGGCGTAGCCCTTCACGCCGGCCGGGTTCCGGATTGGCCCGTCGGCCGGGGCGGCCGGCCCGGCCGCGGCAGCAATCTCAATGAAGAACGCCGCGACAGCGGCCGCGAAGATCGGAAACACGGCGAACATCGAGCGTGGCATGGAACAAACCTCCGCCATCATGACGCAGCCGATCGAAATTCGTTACAGACGTGCCCGAAAAGATAGAGCCGATCGAATAGGGCCGTCCATCTGCGGATTTCGATCACCGTCGGTCGTCAGGTGACGGCAGGCTCGTGTGGCCATCGGCATGCCCCTGCACGAGATCCGCCGGAATGGCGGCTCGACCCAGGTGTCAGGCGCGAGGGTCGCATGGTCATGCGTGCCTCGGTCGCTGACAACGACCAGACACGCCGCCGCCCCGCTGGCATCAAGACGTGGACGGACGTACACGTTTTCGTCGAGCGGAGAAGATGCGATGCCGCGGTATGATTTCGTATGGAATTTCGAGCCGGGCGGCAACGTATCGCACGTTGCGGAACATGGAATCACCATCGATGACGTCGAACGGATTGTCTGCAGCCCATTGGGTCTAGGGACCAGCCGAACCACGGGGCGGCCCTTGGCGACAGGCCTGACGGTCGATGGACGATTGGTCGTGGTCGTGTACGAGATGCTTGATTCAGTCACGGTCCTGCACGCGATTGGCAAGCGGATCATTCGCACGGCCACCGCCGCTGAGCGAAACCGGCATGCGGATGTACGTACCGCGATGGCCGTGGAGCGAGACGAGATCGCGGCTTGGGCCCGTAGTGTCGCCGCGGGCTCGTCGAGTCAGGTGGCCGTCGGCGCCGTGTTCACCGCCGCCGAAGCACCGGTGCTCGAAGCGATCGATGCCTACGCCGCGCGTCATGATTTGCCGGGCCGCAGCGCGGTGGTGCGGGAAGCACTGGCCCGACTGCTCGACATGCCGGTGGCCATCCCGCCGAAACCGACCGGCTCATGAGCCGGCCATGATGCCCGGGGGGCGGATGGGACGGCGGGCCTCCGTGTCACCGCCGCTCCTGCCGCTCCTGAAACCCCTTGGGGATCACGAAGTCGTCGGTCTCGCTGCCGTCGGGCTCTTGAATCAACTCGAGCGTCTCGACGAGCGGGATGACGACGTCTTCCTTCGCGATGAGCGCGGCGAGCGTCTTGGTGGAGATCTTTTTGAGGTTCGGCAGGGCGAGCGGGCCCTGCCGCTTCGCCAGGGCCGTGGCGGCGGCGACCGAGTCGGGCCGCTCGAAGGCTGTGACGCCGGGGAGCTGGCCGTCCCACTTCTTCGCGGCCGCCAGTGCGGCGGCGACCTCAGGCGCGAGGACGGTGAGCCGCGGGAGGTTGCCGCTCCAGCGATCGCTCGCCACGATCAGAGTCGCTACCTCGGGCGTGACCTCGTCCATGTACAGCGTTGCGAACCCGTCTTCACGATCGAGCAGTTTGCGGGCGAGTGCTGTCGAGTCGAGCCGCCGCAGGTCGGGCAGGTCGACCGGCCCGGCATGGCGGGCCAGGGCCGCGGCGACGTTGGCGTCGAGCCGCATCAGTCCCGGTGCACGCAGCGTACGGCGATGCGACTGGAGCGCCGCCGCCACGTCGGCCGACACTCCCGAGAGGCCGAACAGGCAGAGGTCGCGATCGGCCTTGGACAGTTTCTCGGCCTCCGCGACCGTGAGCCGTTTTTCGAGCCGCAGCGGCTCGATCGCCGGGCCCGCCGGCTCGACGGGCTCCGCGGGCCGGGCTTCGCCGTCGGGCGCTTTCGCCCCCGCCACCCGCTCAGGCTCGGCATGCGCGTGGAGCACGATGCCCACGCGGACGAGCGTCTCGGGCAGCGGGTCGAGCGCGATCGTGGTGACGCGGTCGTACTCCCGCTGCGGCAAGCGATAGAAGAGCGTGAGGCCCGGGGCATGAAAGAACCCCGGCTGCCAGATGGCGACGAGCGACTTCGCCTCGTCGGCGTGCAGGCCGGTCTGTTCGAGGTCGGCGGCCAGCTGCTCGGCCGTGGCCTTGGCCCAGTCGGCGTCTGCGTGGATCGCCGGTGTGATCGACGCACCACAGGTCGTGAATCGCATACGGCGCGGTGTTGTCGAGCACGAGGTCGCCGGTGGCCGTCCGCCGGGCCTTCAGAAACGCCAGCGGCTTCATCAGGCCGTCGTAGTAGACGAACTGCTCGGCGTCGATGACGGGGCCGACTCTGCCATGCCCGCCGTAGGAAAACACCGGCTCGGCCTGCACCATCCGGGCCTTGGCATACCAGTGGTCGGCCGCCACGGCGGGCGTCCGAGGACGTGCGCCGAATGGGCCTCGTCCGTCTGGCTGTCGCCCGAGGAACAGCCGCCACGACAGCGAGTCGGTCACCTCCTGTCCCTGGGGCTCGATCCCCTCGCCCTCCTGCGAGGCCGGCCACCAGATCACCGGCCGGCCGTCGGGAAATCGCACCTTCATCGTCAGGCCCTTCTCGGGCGGCGGCGGGTCGGCATCCCAGTGGAAGTAGACGATCGGTTTTCTGACGCTGCCCCGCCAGGGCAGGTTCCGCAGGTTCGGCGGCTCGGTGCGGTAAAGCTCCCGCGGGCAGTCGGCCCATTCGGCGGCCAGAACACGCCCCACTCGTGGACGGCGTAGCCCTTCACGCCGGCCGGATCACGCCGCGGCCCGGCGGCCGGGGCGGCCGGCCCGGCGGCCTGGGCCGCACCGGCCAGGGCCACCGCGCACAAAAGCAGGCACGCAGTCAGGACAGAAAGCCGTGGCATGAATGGTCCTCCATTTGACAACGCGAGCCTCTTCATTGCGGTTCGAATCGCCTGCCCGCAGTGTCGCCGGTCGATTCGGCCCAGCGGGCTGACGGCGACACCGTCGATGCAACACCGGGGCGAGTCGGCTCCCTTCCATAGGATGCGCCAAAACACCAAAAAGTTCCCGGCCCTTCTCGGGCTGTCCGGAGCGGCACGAGCCACGAGCGGCGCGGAGGTGACAATCGCGTCTCCGTGCCGAACTCGGCCAGGAAGCCATCCAACACTTCGGCGCGTTCCTGGGTCGACAGCTCCAGGTTGCCGCCGGCAGGAACCGCGTGCTACCGTGCGATCATGCGGGTTTTGGAATTCGAGAACATCGTTCGCGTGCTCAACGCCGCCGACGTCCGATACCTGGTGGTGGGCGGGATCGCCGTAGTGGCCCACGGGCGGAGGCTCGTTCCGGGTGGTTGACCTGGAGACGCTGATCCGGATGAAGGAAGTTGCCGGCAGGCCCAAGGACCTCGATGACGTGGCGCACCTGAGGATGGCGGCAAATGACTGAAGACACGCGCGACTGGAGAATCCACGAAACGGATGCGGATTGGGAGTGCGACTGGAATGGATCCGAGCGGTTCCACGTGCGCTGCTTTCGGGCGCTGCCGATGCAGGAAAAACTCGAGGCAGTCGAAGAAATGTGCCGCTTTGTCGAGATGTACCGCGGCTGCGCCGTGCCCAAGGCCGACTCCGGGTCCGGTGCGCCGAGGGGGCTGCCCGCGAGCGGCGGGACTGGACCGTCGGTCTCTGGCGTGGCTGCAGGTCGGGATGGATCGTGAACACGCCGCGCGTCACGACCTGCCGCGTCAAAGTGCGGTGGTGCGGGAAGCACTGGCCCGACTGCTCGACATGCCGGTGGCCATCCCGCCGAAACCGACCGGTTCAGACGTAGCCTACCGCGGCGCGCCCCGGTCGCTACGCCACCCAGAGTGACGTCTGCCGCGATCGGCGGATACGAATGTCATGCGTGGCCAACGGCAGCCTGTCGGCGCGGGCCGTGGCCACGATGAGTCGATCGGCAGGATCCTGGTGAAAGGTCGCCGGCAGGCGATTCATCTCCGCGACGACGGCGGGCGTGATGGGCATCACCTCGACCGTGGCCGGAGAAGCGGCGACACGCAACCAATCCTCGAGGGCGTCGTCGAGCCGCAGCCGACCGAGTTGCACGAGCATCGCAACCTCCCACAGGCTGATGTCGCAGAGCCGGGGTCGCTGACCGCTCGGAAGGTCGTCCAGCGCCGTGCGCTCGCGGGCAGAAAGCCGGGGATCGCCGAGCATCCACCAGACCCAGACATGCGTGTCGAGGAGCGGCGACTTCGTCATCGCAAGACTTCGATCTCGGATTCCGCGACGACGCTTGCGAACGGGTCTCCCGTGAACGCTCCGCGGCCACGCAAGGCGAGCCACGGCTTGTCGTCGCGTGCCGGCACCAGACGGGCCACCGGCCGCCCGCGCTTGAGGATGACGAGTTCCTCGCCCGTTCGGCTGACCTCGTCGAGGAGCCGAAGGCAGCGGGCCTTGAATGCCGAGGCATTGATCTTCATGAAGACTACTGTACATGACTGGTGTACAAGATGTCAAAGTACAGACGGATTGAGCCTGACTTTCACAGCGCGCCTGCCCCGGCCGATGGAACGGATCGTCTGCATGCCTTCCCAGGTGCCATGCGCTTGGAGGCCAACGGGTCGCGAAAAGTTCCCGGCTTCCCGGGCCCGCTGCCGAAACTAAGCAAGGCCGCAGGGCCGCGGCAGCCCGCCCCGGCGTTTTTCCCCGGGAAAACAGGCCCGCCCGGTGGCCCTTGGGTTCTGGCGGCTGTCGGGTACTCTAAGGGGCTCGACCGGCAGGAACCTTTTTGGAGTGCACAGACCGTGGCAGTCGTGATTCGAATGAAGCGGATGGGTCGGAAGAACCGTGAATACTACCGGATCTGCGCGTCCGACCGGCGCAGCCCCCGTGACGGCCGCGTGATCGAGGAGATCGGCACGTACGACCCGCACGTCAAGGAAACCGACGCCCGCTGCACGCTCGATGGCCCGCGGATCCAATACTGGCTCTCCGTCGGCGCCCAGCCGAGCGATGCGGTGCGGGTGCTGATCAAGAAGTACGGCCCCAACGGCACCCACGTGAAGCAGATGGAAGAGGCCCGCGCCCGGCTGTCAATGCCGCGGATCGTGCCCGATCCGGGTGAGCCGGCCTTCGTGCCGGCGCCGAAGGCCGAGCCGACGCCGGCAGCGGAGCCGGTGGCCGAAGCCGCCGCCGAGCCGACGGCCGTGGCCGAGGCTCCTGCCGCCGCGGAGACGCCGGCCGAGTGACTCCGCGCGCCATCGGCGTCTTCGGCCGATGGCGCCGACGGTCTTGGTCTCGAATGCACCTGTCGCCATGCGCATCGACATCGTCACCCTGTTTCCCGAAATGTTCACGAGCTTCCTCGATGGAAGCCTGCTGGGCAGCGCGCGGAAGGCGGGGCTGATCGACATCCGCGTGACGAACTTCCGCGACTTCGCCGCGGGCGTGCATCGGCAGGTGGACGACCGGCCCTACGGCGGTGGCCCCGGCATGCTCCTCATGCCCGAGCCGGTCGTGTCGTGCGTGGAAGCCGTCCAGCGCGAGGCCGCCCCTGGCCGCGTGCTCATGCTCACGCCCGGCGGCCGCCGGCTCGATCAGCCGCTCGTCGAGGACCTGGCCTGCCAGGATCGGCTCGTCCTCGTGTGCGGCCGCTACGAGGGCTTCGATGCCCGGGTCCGTGAGGCGCTCGCCGCCGAGGAGATCTCGATCGGCGACTATGTGCTCTCCGGTGGCGAGGTGGCCGCGATGGTGGTCGTCGAGGCCGTCACCCGTCTCGTGCCCGGCGTGCTCGGCGACGAGGAAAGCGCCCGGCAGGATTCCTTCTCCGGAGTCGAGCGGCTCGTGGAAGGCCCGCAATACACGCGGCCGCGGGAGTTCCGCGGCCTCGAGGTGCCCGAGATCCTGCTCTCGGGCGACCATGGCCGGATCGCCCGCTGGCGGCACGAGCAGGCGGTCGCCGCCACCGGTCGTCGCGATCTCGGCAGTCCCCGATCATTTCCCGTCCAGTCCCCAGCCCCCGTCCACAGGAGCGGATCATGAACCACGCCATTCTCAAGCGCGTCGAGGCCTCGAGCCTCAAGTCCCAGGTGCCCGAGTTCGCCATCGGCGACACCGTCGACGTCCACACCCGGATTCTCGAGGGCGAGAAGGAACGCATTCAGATCTTCAACGGCGTGGTGATCGCCAAGAGCGGCGCCGGCAGCCGGGAGATGTTCGTCGTGCGGCGGATCGTGGCGGGCGAGGGCGTGGAGCGTAAGTTCCCCATCCACTCGCCAAAGATCGCCAAGATCGAGGTCAAGCGGTCGGGCGTCGCGCGGCGGGCCAAGCTCTACTACCTCCGCGATCGGTCCGGCAAGTCGACGCGGCTCCGCGAAAAGCGCGAAGACGTCGTCGAGACGGCCGGCGGCAAGGCTGCCGGTGGCAAGGCCGCCAAGAAGGCGGCCGCGGCCAAGGCCTGACGAGGCGTTCCGGCCGTGCCGTCCCCTCCGCGTGACGAACTCGGCCGCCGCGGCGAGGATGCGGCGGCGGCGTATCTGCGCGGGCTGGGCTACCGGATCGTGGGGCGGCGGGAGCGGGTGCTCCGTGGCGACATCGACATCGTCGCGCTCGACGGCCGCACGGTGGTCTTCGTGGAGGTGCGGTCGCGATCCGACACGCTGCACGGCCACCCGGCCGAGACGGTGGGCTCTGGCAAGCAGCGGCGGATGGCCGAACTGGCCACGGCCTACATCCGCCGGCATCGGCTCGAGGACTGCAGCGTGCGGCTCGATGTCGTGGCGGTGACGTTCGCGGCCGCCGGCCGGCCGGTGGTGGAGCACTATCAGAACGCGTTCGACAGCCC
>JAJTED010000054.1:0-20171 GCA_021300535.1 Planctomycetaceae bacterium
GCTCGTGCTGCTGGAGCGCGAGATGATGAAGTATCGCGTTCAGGTGGAGCGGGAGTTCGCCCCGGTGCCGCGGGTGTCGGCGAACCCGAGCCAGATCCAGCAGGTGCTGCTCAATCTCCTCGTCAACGCTCGGCAGGCGATGCCGAGCGGTGGCCGGCTGATTCTCCGCCTCGCTCACGACGAGCCGAGCGGCCTGGTGGACCTGATGGTCCGCGACACCGGCTGCGGCATGACGCCCGAGGTGATGCGGCGGATCTTCGACCCGCACTTCACGACGAAGGCCGGACCCGACGAGACCGGCAAGGGGGGCACGGGCCTCGGCCTCACCGCCTGCCGCGAGATCGTGGAGGCCCATCGCGGGCGAATCCGCGTGGAAAGTGCGCCCGGCAAGGGCACGGCGATCACGATCCGGCTCCCGGTGCTCCAGGCCGCCGCGGCGTGACGCCGACGACTCTCGACGCATGAGCGCCCCTGTGGCGTAAGCCTCCAGGCTTGCGAGAAGGCGTTTGCCAAACCAAGGCGTCGGGGAACCGCGGGCTGGCGGTGAGCCGCGGGACGCATTCGCACGCCTGCAGGCGTGCGCCACGAGAAGGCACGGGCAGCCCTGTACCGCGGATATGACACGCCCGCGGCGTGTCCGCGCCGCGTCGCTCGCCTACAATCCGGGCATCTCGCGAAGGAGCCGCCCGCATGACCGCCCCCCTGCCCCGCACCCTCGCCGCGCTTCGTGCCAGCGGCTGGAAGACCCGCCCCGTCAAAGACGAGGTGCGGGAGAACTTTCTGCGGATGCTCCGCGCGGGCGACGAACTGTTTCCCGGCATCGTCGGCTACGACCACACGGTGATCCCCGAGATCAACATCGCCCTCCTCGCCGGACACGACATGCTGTTCCTCGGCGAAAAGGGGCAGGCCAAGAGCCGGCTGATGCGGCTGCTCGTTCGGTTTCTCGACGAGCACCTCCCCTACCTCGACGATCCCGCGATCCCGCTCCACGACGACCCTTACGCGCCGATCACCAGCGCGGGCCGCCGGCTCGTCGCCACGCGGCCGCCGGAGGAGGTGCCGATCGCCTGGTGGCCGCGGGCGGAGCGGTACGCCGAGCGGCTCGCCCCGGGCACGAAGTTCGCCGACATCATCGGCGAGATCGATCCCGCCAAGCTCGCCGGCGGCACGAGCATGGCCAGTGAGGAGGCCCTCCATCTGGGGCTCATCCCGCGGATGCACCGCGGCATCTTCGCCATGAACGAGCTGCCGGAACTCGACGAGCTGGTGCAGGTGGGGATGTTCAACATCCTCGAGGAGCGGGACGTGCAGATCCGGGGCTATCCGGTGAAGTTCGACATCGACGTGATGCTGCTCTTCTCCGCCAATCCCTCGACCTACAACCGCTCGGGCAAGGTGATCCCGCAGCTCAAGGACCGGATCGGCGCCGTGATCCACACCCACTATCCCGCCGATCGCGACCTCGGCATCCGCATGGTCGAGCAGGAGGCGGGCATCGACGTCGGGGGCGAGTGGCCGGTGGTGGTGCCGTATTTCATGAAGCAGATCCTGGAGCAGGTGACGATCGAGGCCCGGAAGAGCAAGTTCATCGACCAGCAGTCGGGCGTGAGCGCGCGGTTCTCGATCGCCAACTACGAGACCGTCGTGGCCAGCGCCCGGCAGCGGGCCGTGCGGCTCGGGGAGCGGCCGGCCGTGCCGCGGATCAGCGACCTCGGCCACCTCTATTCGTCGAGCCTCGGCAAGCTCGAACTCGACCTCATGGGCAGCCACCAGATGACCGAGCGGCAGGTGCTCGACGCCGTCGTCGCCGCGGCGATCGCCGCGGTGTTCGAGGAATACGTGGAGGCCCACGGGCTCGACGAGATCGCGAAGGTCTTCGGGCAGGGCGTGAAGATCGAGGTCGGCGACGCCGTGCCGTCGGCGGCCTACGCGGAGCTCGTCGCAGAGGTGCCGCAGGTGTGGGAGAAGGCCTTCGAGGTGAACGCCGCGCAAGACCCGGCCGTGCGGGCGAGCTGCATCGAGTTCGTGCTCGCGGGGCTGTACGCCACGGAGCGGATCTCACGGATCCAATCCCATGGCCGCACGGTCTACGACACCGGCGGATTCAGGTGACCGATGCCCACCCGTGACACGCTCGGCGGGGTTGTCCACACGTACCAGAAGTACGATCCAACGCGGATTCCGCCGCCGCGGCCGCCGGAATCGGACCTCGTTTCCCCGCTGATGGAGCACCTCCTCGAGTTCGGCGATGTCGACGACCTCACCGAGGAGCAGCTGGCCGCGGCCGTGGAGCTCGACCCGGAGCAGATCGCCCGGCTCGGGCCCTCGCTCGACACGCTGCGTCGCAAGCTCGAGGAGGCGCGGCGGCGGATCCTGGAGCGGCATGAGACCGAGGCCGTGCGGAAGCGGGCCCGCGCGGCGTTTCGCGACGCCGCCCGCCGGGCGAGCCCGCCCCCGCCGCACCGCGCGGGCTTCGAGCGGGCCGTCCGCGAGGAGCAACTACGGCGGCTCGAGCGGCTGTGGTACGCCCAGGAGGACGATCAGAGCCCGTTCGCGGCGCAGCTCGCCGGGCTGATCGAGCGGCTCGGCGACGTCTATCAAATCGATGAGCTGGCGGCGAAGTGGACCTTCACCGGCCGGGAGAAGCTCACCGTCGAGGAGGCGCTCGCCGTCAAGGAGCAGCTCGAGGAGATCGAGGCCCTGCTGCGGCAGCTGGAGGAGGCCCGCAAGAACGCGCAGGTGTTTCTCGTGAATCTCGAGGCCCTGGGCCGCCACGTCGAGGAGGGCGATCTCGACGAGCTGCAGGGCCTGCGGCGGCAGGTGCAGGACATGGTCGAGCAGCTCGCCGCCCGCCAGGGGCTGGAGAAGACCGGCCGCGGCTACGGCCTCACGCCGCAGGCTCTGCGGGTGTTCCAGGGAAAGCTCCTGGAGCGGATCTTCGCCGACCTCGATCCGTCGCGGACGGGCCGCCACCAGGGCGACGTGGTCGGCGACGGTGCCGTCGAGCTCGTGCCCACGCGGCCTTACGAGTTCGGCGACTCCGTGGCCCAGATCGACATTCCCGGCTCGCTCGTCAACGCCATGCTGCGGCAGGCGGCCGAGGCCGCCGGGCCCCTGCGGCTCACGCCCCGCGACATCGAGGTGCACCGCACGCGGAACACGCCAAAGTGTGCCACGAGCGTGGTCCTCGACATGAGCGGCTCGATGCGCTACGGGGCGCTGCACGTGAGCGTGAAGAAGATGGCGCTGGCGCTGCAGGGGCTCGTGCAGCGGGAGTTTCCCGGCGACTTTCTCCAGTTCATCGAGATGTATTCGTTCGCCAAGCCGCGGCCGGCGGGCGAGATCGTGAAGCTCATGCCCAAGCCGGTCACGGTCTTCGAGTCGGTCGTGAGGCTCCGCGCCGACATGGCCGACCCGCGGATCACGGAAGCCGACGTGCCGCCGCACTTCACGAACATCCAGCATGCCCTGCAGCTCTCGCGGCAGCACCTCGCCCGGCAGGACACGCCCAACAAGCAGGTGATCCTGATCACCGACGGCCTGCCCACGGCCCATTTCGAGGGCAGCGAGCTGTATCTCCTCTACCCGCCACACCGGCGAACGGAGGAGGCGACGCTCCGCGAGGCCCGGGCCTGCCACCGCGACGGGATTCGGGTGAACGTGTTCCTGCTCGCGGGCTGGTCGCAGTCGCGGGAGGACATCCAGTTCGCCTACCGGCTCGCGGAGGCGGCCCAGGGCCGGGTGTTCTTCGCCGCGGGCCGGGATCTCGATCGGTTCGTCGTCTGGGACTACGTCGCCCGCCGCCGCTCGATCATCGGGTGAAGCGGGGAATCACGGGCCGTCGTGCGGCGTGGATGACGGGGTGGTCTTCAAGCCCGGAGTCCCCGGGTTTGCACCCGGGGTTTCTTGGGGCACGTGTGCCAGCTCTACAAAAAGCCCCCGGCGGAAGCCGGGGGACTCCGGGTCACCTACCTCCCCGCTCTCCATGCGTCACGGGTTCGAACCGGGGAATCACCGGCCCTTGAACGGCATGAATGGCGGGGTGGTTTTCATGCCCGGTGTCCCCGGGTTTCCACCCGGGGCTTCTTGAGGCACGGGTGCCAGCTCTACAAAAAGCCCCCGGCGGAAGCCGGGGGACTCCGGGTGGCATGCCATCCCGTGTGCCATGCGTTGCAGGGTTGAACCGAGAAATTGCGGGCCGTCGTGCGGCATGGATGGCGGGGTGGTTTTCGTGTCCGGAGTCCCCGGGTTTCCACCCGGGGCTTCTTGTGTGCGTGCCAGGCCCGGAGGGCCGGGTGGGTTCCAAGCGGGCGGAGGCCCGCCAAGCGAACCGCGGCACGAGGCCGCGTGTTCGCGTGCGGCACGAGGCCGCGTGTTCGCGTGCATCATGCTCCCGGGTTTCCACCCGGGGCTTCTTGGGGCACGACAGAAACACACCCAAACGAAAAAGGCCGGGCCTCCGCTGGGAAGGCCCGGCCCTGATTCACGTCCGCCGGCTCACACGGAGCCGATGCGGATCGGGACGATCAGCCCCCGGCGCAGGCGCCGCAGGCCGGCTCGGCGGCACAGCCGGGCTCGGCACCGCAGCCGGCCGTGGCGGCACAGCTGGGCTCGTTGCTGCAGCTGCTGCAGCTGCTGGCGCTGGCCTTGGCGCGGCGGCTGAACAGGCCCCGCCGGGCGCGGCGTTGACGCGGCTGCGAATTGCAGGTCGGGGCGGCGGCACAGGCCGGCTCGGCAGCTGCACATGCCGGCTCCGCGGCAGCAGCGCAACCGGGTTCAGCCGCACCGCAGGCGGGCTCGGCACAGGCGTTGCAGCCGTGGCTGGCGGCGGAGACCGTCTCGGCGGCCGTGAGACCGATGAAGGCCAGCGCGAGGAACATCGACACGAACTTCGGGAAACGCTTCATGAGAACCTCCTGATGACAAACCGCGCCGGATCGCAATCCCTTCCAGGTGATCCGGCGGGCCGGCCGCCACGGGCGCCCGCGGTCGTCCAGCCGGCGGCAATTTAGCCGGAGCGGGTCGAAAACAGCCAAGCCGAAATCCGGTTTTCCGGAATTTCTCGGGCAAAACGCTTGTTCGCCGCCGGTCAGACGGGCGGCAGCCGCCGTCGCTCGCGCCACAGCATCGCGCCGCAGGCGGCCGCGGCGGAGGCCGAGCCGAGGGCGAGCGTCCACAGAGGAACGATGCGTCCGGGCTGCACTTCGTCGCGGTCGCGGGCCGCATCGGCCAGATCGACGGGCTCGAGACCCGCCGACCGCCGCACCCGCTCGTCCGCCGCCGCCTGACGGCCGAGGAACCGCCCCTCGACCTGCCGCTGACGGATGTCGAACTTCGGCGCGATCAGGCCGATGCCCGCCAACGCCATGAGCGCGAACAGCAGTCCCCAGAACCAGGGGCTGTCGGCGAGGGTGCGGCGGGAGTCGGCGGTGGCATCGCTCATCCGCTCCAGTGTAGCCGCATCGTGACGGCTTCAGGATCAGGGGTCCACCGCCGGCCCGGGGTCCACCGCCGGCCCGGGGTCGGCCGCCGCGTCCGGCAACTGCCACGCCAGTCGGCCCTGCCGCACGCGGACGGCGCCACCGTCGTCCTTCTCGACGACGGCGACCTGCCCCGCGGCGATCCGCGTCGTCTCGCCACCGAGCACCGTCAGCGTCGTCTCGCCCGCGGCGACCTCGACGACCGTGCGGTCATCGTCCACGACCACTGAGGCCACGCCACGGGTGAGTTCGATCGACGCCTGGGGGGTCGTGAGGACCGCGCTGCCTGCGGCGTTGCGGTCGCAGGTTACGAAGGCCGTGCCCTTGATCAATTCCACCCGCGTTTGCGCTCCGCAGGCGACCGTGGCTTCCGACGCCCGGTCGATCTGCAGTCGCGTGCCGTTCGCGAGTCGCAGCGCCACGGCCGCCCATGGTCCGGTCCGGATCCGGCGGTCGGTTTCGATCACGTCGCCGGCCAGGAGAGGAGACGCCTCTTCCCCCGGACCACGGGCCAGCAGCAGAACGCTGCCCCGCGTCTCCACGACCTGGCAGCCGATGGGCGGCTGTGTCCGGCCGGCCAGCCACAGCCATCCGACGGCCATGGCCACCCCCGCGGCCACGGCCGCGAGCAGCCCGCCGCGTATCCCGCGTCCCTCGGTCGCCCCCTTGGCGATCGGCACGCGCCGGCCGCACAGCTGCTCGAGTGCCGCCTCGTCATGTGCCGCCATCGCGAGGGTGGACCGAAAGCGGTCATCGTCTCGCACCAGGGCGTCGATCGCGCGGATCTCGGCCGCGGTGGCCCGGCCTTGTAGATAGTCTTCGATCAGCCGCTCACGCCGATCCGCCGTCATGACCCGCCTCCGTTGAGCTTGCGGTTGATGCAGTCGCGCAGCAGCCGCCGAATGCGTGACAGCGCCATGTCCACCGCGGCGGCCGTCCGGCCGACGGTGCCGGCGATCTCTTTGGCGGCAAGCCCGCGCTCGTAGCGGAGCGACAGCAGCCGCCGGGATTGTTCGGGGAGGGCGGCGACGCAGGCCGGCAGCCGCTCCCGCCGCTCGGCGAACGGGTCGGCCTCGTCCTGACATGCGGCCTGGAGCAGGTCGATCGCCTCGATGGACAGCACCTCGCGGCGTCGGGCGAGCCGCTGCCGCCACTTGAGCGTTTCCAGCCGGGCGATCCCCAGGGCCCAGCAGCGGAACGGACGCGTCTCGTCGTAATCGGCGAACTTCTCGAGCAGCACGCGAGCTACGTTCTGCTGAAGGTCGTCGGCCTGGTGCGGGCAGCCGGTCGCTGCCAAGAGGAAGCCACGGACCTGTGGGCCATGCTCCTCGTACAGCGCCAGGAAACGTTGCCGATCCTTCATGCCGACCCGGCCATTTCCCGCGGTGCCGATCAATCCCACCAACACGCGGACGCCGGCGGGCCCGCCGGCCGGGCGGCGCGTGTCGCGGCCCGCGCCTGGTCGAGCCCCGCGTCGGGCCGGGCATTGGTCGCGAATTGCCACGGTCGCAAGAGGACGCCGCCCGAGGCGGAGAGCACCCAGGTCTGTCCCTTCTTCAGGCCATTGGCCGCCGTGGGCACGGTCTTCGCGACCTCGTACTTCGGCAGCGCCAACAGCCTGTCGGCCGTCAGCCCGCTCAGGTCGAGGCGGGCGCGGGCATCGAGCTGTCGGCTGCGGATGACCGCGGCCACGACCGCCAGATCGACGCAGTTGATCAATTCGGCGAACACCGGATGCCGGGCGGTGAGGCGGTCGTAATGCTCGGTCATCGCCAGGCACCATGCGTCCAGGCTCTCGTCCGGCGGGCTGACGCCCCGGCGGATGCCGTCACCAGCGGCCGGGCCCGCGGCGCTGAGGCACTTCATCCGCCGCCCGCGGATCTGCCAGGTCAACTCGTCTGCGTCTCGCGCGAGCGGCTCGTACTCGGCTTCCAGCCAAAACCGGGGCATCGAGGATGCCCGGCCACCCGGCCGGACGAGCGTCAGGTAGCTCGGCAGCTCCTTGATGCCCGACGGCTCGTGCCCCATGCCGATCCGCTTCATCATGTGGTCGGCGGCGACGAGCACGCGGGCGAAGCGGCTGTCGCCCGGCACGCCACCCACGGTCACCGTCTGCGGCCCCAGCGCCTCCTCCATGCCGCGAAACACCGTCGCCGGGTTGCGACCCATCGTCTTTTGGGCGGCCAGGAACTCCTGCAGGCGGGCGATCCCGTGCGGCGTGGGATCGATCGAGCAGAAGACGCCGCCCGCGCGGCTCTGGTCGGCCGAGCGCAGCGCTACCGCGAGATCCTCGAGCCGGAGCAGCGGCCGCCCGCTGCGCTTGCCCACCGGAGTGCCGAAGGCATCGACGACCGGCAGGTCCGCCGGTCCCATGAGCAGAATGTCATGATCCTCCGGCACGACGAACACGTGCGTGATCCGCTCGAGACCCCCGAGCAGGACGACGTCCACCGGAATCGGGACGCCATCCTCCACCGCCTTCTTCACAGCCGCCATGATCCCGGCCAGCGAGACCGTGCGGTTCTCGCCTCCCCGGGCCGGCAGTTTCGTGGCGGCGACTGCGGCCCGCATCGCCCGCACCGACTCGTCCAACGCTTTTTCATCGACGGTGCGGACGACGCCTGCGGTGTCGATCGCAATGCCGCCGACCGGGTTGAGGCCGAAGCCGCCGCCGCCGAACGGGCCGCCGCCCAAGCCGCCGCCGAATTGACCGCAGACATGGCTGGCCTGTGCGGCGATGACGACCGCGCAGCAGGCCAGGAGAGCGGCCCGGAACCACCGGCGGCGGCCCGACGGCCCCCGGGATGACGGCATCGATTGGCGACGCGGCATGATCGACTTCATGGATGGCGCTGGCATGTCGAAACCCGATCGCCAGGCGTTAGATTACTGGAACGCATGAGGATCCTCATGCACCGCATGCGGCGGCCGAAAGGATCCTCGATCCGCCCCCCGACCTAACAGGTGAGCAAGCCATGTCGCTCCGCAGACGGTCGTTGTTGGTCTGGGGCATGTCTGCGGCCGGCGGCCTGACGGTGGCCTGCGGCCGGCCGTCCGGCTCGTCGTCCGGCCAGCCCCCCGCATGGTCCACGGTGCCGGTCGTCGGCGACGGCCGCTGGATCGAGGTCGCTCCGCCGGGTGGGCCGGCCGGCTACTACGACCGGAGAGCGTTCGAACTGGCCGTGGGTGTCGAGATGCGCGGCCGTGGCAACGCCACCGACCTGCGGGCGACCACGCCCGTGCCGACACCGCATCCCGAGCAGCCGATCGACGACGTGCAGATCGCGACGGAGGGCTGTCAGGCCCGCATCCAGGCCGTGGGCGAGGGGGCCGCGCAGTTGCTGGTGTCGGCAGGCGGCATCACCGCCGGCCAGGTCATCCGCGCGACCGCCCGCTACCGACTCACCGTGGCGAAGCAATATTTCGGCCACGAACGCGACCGGTTTCCCAGCCGTCAGCCGCCGCCGGCGGTGGCGATCCGCGACCGCTACCTGGGCAACAGCCCCGGCATCGAGACCAGTTCCGCGCTGGTCCGCAAACTGCTCGACACGATCCGCGGTCCCGCCAGCGAGCACCCGTGGGACGTGGCGCAGCGGTGCTGGCGTTGGGTGCGGGAACACATCCGTCCCCGCATCGGACCCTACACGAACGTCGTCAAGGCGATCGAGAACCGGGTGGGCGACTGCGAGGAGATGGCGGCCGTGTTCGTCGCCCTCTGCCGCCGGGCGGAGATTCCGGCCCGCCTCGTGTGGGTGCCCAACCACAACTGGGCCGAGTTTCATCTCGTGGACGAGCAGGGCACGGGGCACTGGATCCCCGCCCACACGGCCTGCTATCCGTGGTTCGGCTGGACCGGCGTGCACGAATTGGTGATCCAGAAGGGCGACCGCGTGCTCCCGGCCCATGCCCGCGCGCCGCAGCGACTGCTGGAGGACTGGGGGCAGGCCGCCGGCCCGCGGCCGGCCTTTCGCTGGACGGCGGAGCTCACGCCGCTGCCTGCCAAGATGGGCGACGATCCCGGGCCGGGCGGCCGCGTGAAGCAGGTCTCCGGCGAATGGACGCTGGCCGGGCATCGGCTCGACAGCCTGCTGCGGCGGCAGTGAGGTAAGACCGATGAAGATGGGTGACCGGCGGCCCGCTGTTCGACACGCGCAGCGATTTCTCGCGGCGCTCGCCCTCGTGGCGTGCCTCATGGCCTCGCTTGGCGGCGTGGCCCACGGCCAGGGGGCGACGCGGTCTCAGGGCAGTCTCGGCCAAGAAAACCCTGGGTCTCGCGGCGGCCGCCTAGCTCCCGGCCCGGCAGGTGGAGCGGCGACGACGCTGCAACTGCCGGAGTTCGGCGTGGCGATCGACGCCGAGGGCGTTGTTTCCCGCCGCGCGGTCGAGGATCCCGGGGGGCGGCTCGCCGGGGAGCGGGCCGCGGCCGCCCGCGCGGTGCTGCCGGCCGACGTGTTCCGCCCCGCGCGGCTGCGGAAGATCTCGCTCGTCCGCCTCGACGCGGCGCTGCGGCGTCGGGCGGCGGCCGGGGCCGGTGAAGGGCCCGACCCGATCGAACGGCACTTCGCGGGCCTGACGCGGCTCGAGTTCGCATTCCTCTACCCGGACCGTGGCGACATCGTGATCGCCGGCCCGGCCGGCGGCTGGCGCGAGGACGGCCTGGGCCGCGCGGTCGCCATCGAGACAGGGCGGCCGGTGATCCTGCTCGAGGATCTGTGCGTGGCGCTGCGGGCCTTCTGGCCGGGCGTGGCGGCCCCCCGCGCCGTGGGCTGCTCGATCGACCCCGACCCCGAGGCCCTCCAGCGGCTGCGGCAGTTTCAGCGGACGGTGCCCAACGCCGTGGCGGATCACGAGCGGGCCGCTGTCGCCGTGCGGATCTCTGCCGGCTTGCAGACCGCCCTCGGCGACGCGCACGTGCGGGTGTTCGGCGTGTCCGCCGCCACGCACTTCGCCCGCACGCTGGTCGAGGCCGACTACCGCATGAAGCTCATCGCCATCGACCTCGAGCCTCCGCCCGTGCCGCTGCGGACTTTTCTGGGCGGCCTCCAGTCGGCGCCGCCGAACACGCTCCAGCGCTGGTGGTTCCGCCCCGACGAGCACTGCCTGCGGGTGACGGCGGATCGGCAGGCCTGCGAACTGCTCGGCCGCAGCGTGCGGCTATCGTCCGAGGACCTCGCCATCGGCCCCGACGGCCGCCTCGTGGACCGCGGCGGCAAGGCCGGGGCGGCGGCCCAGACGTTCGCGGCGGCGTTCACGGCCAAGTATCCGCAGATCGCCGCCGCCAGCCCGGTCTTCGCCCAGTTGCGCAACGGCATCGACCTGCTCGTGCTGGCGGCGTTCATGCGCCGCGAGGGCTGGCCGACCGGCATCGCCTGGGAGGCCGCCGCCCTCCGGGATGAGCGGCTCGTGCCGACCACGACGCTGCCGCCGCCACGGCGGATGCCCTGCGCCGTGAACGTCGTGTGGAAGGGGCGGGTGCTCCTGGCGCCAGCTGGAGGCGTGTCGATCACGCCCGACGAACTGATCGCGGGCGAGCGGGTTTCCATGGCCCCCGCGGGCACGCTCGACGACCAGCGCGCGGCGAACGAACCGCGGCCCGATGGCGACCGCTGGTGGTGGGACTGATCTGCGTCAGGCGCAGCCGGGCCACTTGCCCTGCACATCGCGGCCGGCATACACGGCCCCATCGCCGAGCGACTCGGCGATCCGCAGCAGCTGGTTGTACTTCGCGATCCGGTCGCTCCGCGACGCCGAGCCGGTTTTGATCTGGCCCGTCGACAGGCCGACGGCCAGGTCGGCGATCGTGGCGTCTTCGGTCTCGCCGCTGCGGTGGCTGGCGATCGAGGTGTAGCCGGAGCGGTGGGCGAGCGTCACGGCGGCGATCGTCTCGGTGAGCGTGCCGATCTGGTTGACCTTCACGAGGATCGAGTTGGCCACGCCCTCGGCGATGCCGCGGGAGAGCCGCTCGGAGTTGGTCACGAACAGGTCGTCGCCCACGAGCTGCACCTTCCCCCCGAGCTTCTCGCTGATCAGCTTCCAGCCCTTCCAGTCGTCCTCCGAGCAGCCGTCCTCGATCGACACGATCGGATACTTGCCGGCCAGGTCGGCGAAGAAGTTCACCATCCCGGCCGAGTCGAGGGTCTTGCCCTCGATCGTGTAGGTGCCGGCCTTGGCGTCGAACAATTCGGTGGCGGCGACGTCGAGCGCGATCGCGATCTGCTCGCCCGGCTTGTAGCCGGCGTTGCCGATCGCGGCCAGGATCACCTCCAGGGCCTCGGCGCAGGTGCCGATGTGCGGGGCGAAGCCCCCCTCGTCGCCGACGGCGGTGGCGAGCTTCTTGTCCTTGAGCACCTTCTTCAGGGCGTGGAAGGTCTCCACGCCGGCCCGCAGGGCGTCGTCGAACGTGTCGAAGCCCAGCGGCATGACCATGAACTCCTGCACGTCGAGCGGATTGTCGGCGTGGGCGCCGCCGTTGATGATGTTCATCATCGGCGCGGGGAGGAGGCGGGCGGCGGCACCGCCCAGGTAGCGGTAGAGCGGCAGGCCGCAGTGCTCGGCGGCCGCGTGGGCCACGGCCATCGAGACGCCGAGGATCGCGTTGGCCCCAAGCTCCTTCTTGTTCGGCGTGCCGTCGAGCTCCAGCATCAGCTCGTCGACGGCGGTCTGATCGAGGGCGTCGATCCCCTCCAGCTCCTCGGCGATCCGGGTGTTCACGTTCTCCACGGCCTCGAGCACGCCCTTGCCGAGATACACGCCCTTGTCGCCGTCCCGCTTCTCCCAGGCCTCGTGCGCGCCGGTGCTGGCGCCCGAGGGCACCGCGGCGCGGCCGAAGGCCCCGTCGGCGAGGGTGACGTCGACCTCGATCGTGGGGTTGCCGCGGCTGTCGAGGATCTGGCGGGCGTGGACGTCGACGATCGTGGACATGGAAACTCCGTGGGAAGCGGGAGGGGGGCGGGGCGGAAGACGCGGGGTCGCCGCGGGCATGATTGTGCGACTGACAGGCCGGCGTGCAAGGGGTTTTCCGGGCAGGCATGGCCGGCGGGCAAACCGGCGGTATCCTCCGGGTTCGCCGCCGGCCGCCCGTTGATCACGGGCTGCGACGGCGCCCTCTGACTGCGTGCTGCTTCATGTTCACCGGCCTCGTCGAGTCGCTCGGCCGCGTCGTCGCTGTCGTGCCCGAGCCGCCGGGCGTGCGGCTGGTCGTCGCGGCCCCGGAGATCGCCGCCGACGCGCGGCTCGGTGACAGCATCTGCACGAGCGGCTGCTGCCTGTCGGTCGTGCAGATCGAGAACGGCAGGCTGCACTTTCAGCTCGGCCCGGAGACGCTCGCGCGGACGACGCTCGGCGGCCGCGCCGCCGGCGCGGCGGTGAACCTGGAGAGGTCGCTGCGGCTCTCCGACCGGCTCGGCGGCCACATCGTGACCGGCCACGTGGACGGCGTCGGCCGGCTCGCATCGCGGGTGCAGGAGGGCGACTGGGTGACCTGCCGGTTTTCGGCCCCCCCTGCCCTGCTCGGCCAGATGGCCGCGAAGGGCTCTGTGGCCGTGGATGGCGTGAGCCTGACGGTGGTCGAGGCCACGGCCGAATTCTTCAGCGTGGCGCTCATCCCCCACACGCTCGCCTGCACCACGCTCGGCGGTCTCGCGGTCGGTGACGCGGTGAATCTGGAGACCGATCTGCTCTTCAAGTACGTGGCCCGGCTCGTCGCGGCCCGCGACCAGGCGGACGGCCGATGACGCACGACATCCCGGTCGATCAGCCCGCCGCGCCGCCCCCCCGGCAGACGACGGCGTATCTGAAGAAGCTCTTCGCCCAGGTCGGGTTCACGATCGACGCCCGCCGCGGCCAGAACTTCCTCGTCGACCTGAACCTCGTCGATCTGGCCGTCCGGGCCGCCGAGATCCGTCCCCAGGACGTCGTGCTCGAGGTCGGCACGGGCACCGGCGTGCTCACCGAGCGGCTGTCCGCCGCCGCCACGCGGGTGATCACCTGCGAGATCGACCCGCGGCTCGCCCAGCTCGCCCGTGACCGGCTCATCGAACGGGACAACGTCACGTTCGTCGAGGGCGACGCGCTGGCCGGCAAGCATCGCTTCGCCCCGGCGGTGCTGGAGGCCGTGGCCGCGGCGGTCGCCGCCGCGCCGGGCGGCCGGCTCCTCCTCGTGGCCAACCTGCCGTATTGCGTGGCGACGCCCGTGATCTCGAACCTTCTCGCCCTGCCCCGACCGTTCGACGTGGCCGTCGTCACGGTGCAGCGGGAGATGGCGGAGCGAATGACGGCCGCGGCGGGATCGCACGCCTACAACGGGCTCTCGGTGTGGGTCGGGGCCCAGTGCCGCGGAGAGATCGTCCGCGTCCTGCCGCCGAGCGTCTTCTGGCCGCGGCCCAAGGTGGAGTCGGCTATCGTCCGGCTCGACCTCGAGCCCGAGCGGCGGGCGCGAATCGCCGACCTGCATCGGTTCCACGACTTCGTCCGCGAGGTCTTCTGTCACCGCCGCAAGCTCCTCCGCGGCGTGCTCGCCCGGATGGCGGCGGGCCGCGACAAGGACGCGGGCCGGCGGGTGGTGGAAGAGGTGTTCGCCGCCCTCTCGCTCCCCCCCGAAGCGAGGGCCGAGGAGATTCCTCCCGATGCCTTCGTGCGGCTCGAACAGGCCTTCGCCCGGGCGGCGGCCGCCGCCGCAAACTCCCCCTGACCGACAGGGTCGAGGCCGGTTGGAGCCGCCGAAAACGCCTTCCAACCCGGGAAATTCGCGAAAAGAGCCGGGTTGTCCGAAACTTCCGGTTGTCCTGCGCCGCCGGGTAGACTGTGGCGGCACACCGGGGTTCCTGCCGAATCCCCTGGAGGTCTTGGGCAAGGAAAGCGAGGGCGGAGGCGTTCCCGGCAGTGATCCCGAATCCCACCAGCGAAGCCTCCTTCGCCCCGACGATCGTCGATCTCCTCCGGCAGCGGGCCGCCTATCGGCCCCATGACCGGGCATTCACGTTCCTCGTCGATGGTGAGAACGAGGAGCTCAACATCACCTACGCCGAGCTCGACCGGAAGGCCCGGGCTGTCGGCGCCTGGCTGATGGACCAGGGGATGGTGGGCAAGCGGGTGCTGCTCCTCTACCCCTCGGGCCTCGACTTCATCGCCGCCTTCATGGGCTGCCTGTACGGCGGGGCGATTGCCGTGCCCGCCTATCCGCCCCGCAAGAACCGGTCCGTGGAGCGGATCGAGGCCATCGCCGCCGACGCCGACGCCTCCGTGGCCCTCACCACGCGCGACGTGCTCGACCGCTTCGACGGCCTGCGGGCCACCGCCCCGAGCCTCGAGCACCTGATCTGGCAGGTCGATTCCGAGCTCGAGCCGCGGTGGGCCGATCGCTGGGACCGCCCGGACATCGACGGCGACACGCTCGCCTTCCTGCAATACACGAGTGGCTCGACCGGCACGCCCAAGGGCGTGATGCTCTCGCACGAGAACCTGCTCCACAACTCGCTGCGGATCATGCAGGCCTTCGAGATCACCCGCAGCCAGTCGGGCGTGTTCTGGCTGCCCAGCTTCCACGACATGGGGCTGATCGGTGGCATCCTCGTGCCGCTGTACGGCGGCAAGTTCAACGTCCTCATGTCGCCGGTCGCCTTCCTGCAGAAGCCGCTCCGCTGGCTGCAGGCGATCTCGAAATACCGGGCCACGATCAGCGGCGGGCCGAACTTCGCCTACGAGCTGTGCGTCCGCAAGACCACGCCGGAGCAGCGGGCCGCGCTCGATCTGTCCAGCTGGTCGCTGGCCTTCAACGGCGCCGAGCCGGTGCGGGCCGAGACGATCGACGCTTTCTGCGAAGCCTTCGCGCCGGCGGGCTTCCGCCGCCAGGCCTTCTATCCCTGCTACGGGCTGGCCGAGAGCACGCTCATGGTCACCGGCGGCATGAAGTTCGAGCCGCCCGTGCTCCGCTCGTTCGACGCCGCCTCGATCGAGACTGGCGCCGCGGTGGCCCGGCCCGCCAACGCGACCGGCGCCCGCCGCCTGGTGGGCAGCGGCCGCGAGCTCGACGGGCAGGACGTCCTGATCGTCGATCCGCAGACCTGCGAGGCGCTGCCGCCGGGACGGGTCGGTGAGATCTGGGTGAGCGGGCCGAGCGTCGCCCAGGGCTACTGGAACCGCTCGGAGGAGTCGCAGGCGACCTTTGGCGCGATGCTCTCCCAGGGCGAGCCCACGGACCCCGCGCAGGGCATGGCCAAGTGGCGGCCGAATCCCGGGCCCTACCTGCGGACGGGCGACCTGGGCTTCTTCGACGACGGCGAGCTGTTCGTCACGGGGCGGCTCAAGGACCTGATCATCATCCGCGGCCGCAACCACTATCCCCAGGATCTCGAGCACTCCGTCGAGGAGGCGTGCAGCCTGGTCCGTGCCGGCAGCGTGGCGGCCTTCGCCGTCGACGTGGGCGGGCGGGAGCGGGTGGTCGTGGTGGCGGAGGTCGAGCGCGGCCGGCGCGACTCGGCCGAGGTGTCGGCGGCCTTCGATGCGATTCGCAAGCGGCTGGCGACCGAGCACGAGGTGGCCGCGGAGGCGATCGTGCTCGTGCGGCCCAACAGCATCCCCAAGACCTCCAGCGGCAAGATTCAGCGGCACGCCAGCAAGCGGCAGTTCCTCGACAATGCCCTCGAAGTCGTGGAGCAGCACATCGGCTGGCTGGCTCCGGCCGCCGGCCCGGCTCCCGCGCCGGCCTCCGACGCGCCGCGGCTGGCCCGACAGCGGCCGGTGGGCGAGGCTGCCCGGGCGCATCGCCCGGACCGTGACCTGCCGCCCGAGATCGTGGAGACGGTCTTCGAGCACGTCCGCCGCATCGCCAAGGAACGGGCCGGCGCCCTCACGCTCGACACCAACATCGTCGAGCTCGGCCTCGACTCCCTTGAGCGGATGGAGATCGTCGCCAGCCTGGAGGAGGCCTTCGGGGCCCGGTTTCCGGAGCAGGTGCTGCCGCAGATCGAGACCTGCCGCGAGGTCACCGAGGCGATCATCGACCACATGCCGGTCGAGGGCCGGGCGAACGTGCAGGCGGCGCGGGTCGTCGCCGAGATCGCCCCCGACGCCTATCGCATCGACCAGTTCCCCGAGGTGCGGGCCCTCGAACAAAACTTCACGATGGTCCGCGACGCGGGCCTGGAAAATCCCTACTTCAGCCTCCACGAGGGGCTGACCAACGACCGGACCGTGATCGGCGGCCGGGAGATGATCAGCTGGGCCACCTACAACTACCTCGGCATGTCGGGCGACCCCGAGGTGACGGCGGCCGCCAAGGAGGCGATCGACCGCTTCGGCACGAGTGTCTCCGCGAGCCGGCTGGTGTCGGGCGAGAAGACGATCCACCGGGAGTTGGAGCGGGAGATCGCCCGCGTCGTCGGCACCGAGGACGCGATCACCTTCGTGGGCGGGCACGCGACCAACGAGACGGTGATCGGCCATGTGGTCGGCCCGGGCGACCTCGTGCTGCACGACGCCCTGGCTCACAACAGCCTCCTCCAGGGGGCCGTGCTCTCCGGGGCCCGCCGTCGTCCGTTCCCACACAACGACTACGCCGCCGCCGAGGCCCTGCTCTCGCAGATGCGGAGCCAGTACCGCCGGGTGCTGATCGTCATCGAGGGCATCTACAGCATGGACGGCGACTTCGCCGACCTGCCCAAGTTCGTGGGCGTGGCGAAGCGGCACAAGGCCCTGCTGATGGTGGACGAGGCCCATTCGATCGGCGTCATGGGGCGGCGCGGCCGCGGCATCGGCGAGCACTTCGGCGTCAATCCGGCCGACGTCGACCTGTGGATGGGCACGCTCTCCAAGGCGCTGGGCAGCTGCGGCGGCTACATCGCCGGCACGCACACGCTCGTCCGCTGGCTGAAGTACACGGTGCCGGGCTTCGTCTATTCCGTCGGCCTGCCGCCGGCCGCCGCCGGCGCCGCGCTGGGAGCGCTCAAGGTGCTCGAGCGGGAGCCGCAGCGGGTGGAGCAGCTGCATGCCAACGCCCGGCTGTTCCTCCAGTTGGCCCGCGAGGCGGGGCTCGACACCGGCCCCTCGGGCGGCTCGGCGATCGTGCCGATCATCCTCGGCAACTCGATGAACAGCCTGCGGCTGTCGCGGGCCCTCTTCGCCCGGGGCATCAACGTGCAGCCGATCCTCTATCCGGCGGTCGAGGAGCGGGCCGCCCGGCTCCGGTTCTTCATCACGTCGCGGCACACGCCCGACCAGATCCGCCGCACGGTGGCGGCGATGCAGGAAGAACTGGAGAAGATCGACCCGCAGCGGGCCCGGCGGCCGGTCGGCGTCGCCTGATCTGCCGCTGGCTGTCCGTGAATAAGGACTTGCGTGGCCTTTGTCCACTTGGCCGACCGGTGGAAACGCCGAGGTTTTCCCCCGTCGGCATTCGTCGCATCCTGCTCGGGCAGACTGGTTCGACATTCGGCTCGGGCAGTCGAGGTTGGCTTTGCGCTGCGGGCCGCGATTCGTATAACTCGCGGCATGCCCGCCCCGGAGACCACGAGCCATCGGCTCGTCCTGCCCGCTGACGCCAACCACCACGGCACGCTGTATGCCGGGAGCCTGCTGCGCTATGCGCTCGAGGCGGCCTACGCTTCCGCCTGTCGCGGTGCCGGCCCGGGGGCGAACCTGATGCTCCGCCGAGTGCTGGCGCTCGAGTGCCGGCGGGCGGTGCCGGTGGGGGCGCTCGTGGAGATCAAGGGCGCGGTGCTCCAGGTGCGGCAGGGCTATCTCGTGGTGGGCGTGGTGGGGATGCCGCTGCCGGGCCACACGCTGCCCTGGATGGACGGCCTGCTTGGCTTCGTGCAGGTGGACGCGGCGGGCCTGCCGGTGGACTTGCCCAGTCCGGTCGAGACGGTCGGCGACGCCCCGCTGTGGCAGCCGCTCGTAACGCGGCTGGAAAAGCTCGTCGATGTTCGCGGTGCGACCGCCGACTGGATCAGCGCCGGCTTCGGCGCGTGACCGCCCGCTGGAGCGGCGGTCTCCGACCGTCGAAATGCGTCGTCCATCACCGTGAGCCCTGATCGCCGCCGCTCGGGGTCGCCCATGCCCCATCGCCGGACGTTCGCTGCGGGCCTCCAGCCCTTTCGCTTTCTCGGAGGTGTCTGCGCTCCGGCGGGCACCGATTCGCCGCAGGCGGATTGGTCGTTGCCTCCGCTGGCCGCCTACGCCGGCTCCTGGGGCACGGGCGACCCCTCGCTCGCCCCGATCCGTTTACAAGAAGCCCCGGGCGGAAGCCTGGGGACACCGGGCACGAAAATCACCCCGTCGTCCATGCCGGATGACGGCATGTGATTCAACGGTTCGGACCTGCATCGCATGGCACGCTGGAAGCTAGGCGAACCGGAGTCCCCCGGCTTCCGCCGGGGGCTTTTTGTGCTGTTGATCCGTGTCAAACCGGAAGGCAACGGTCACAGTCAACCGGCAGACCATGCACGCAGCGGCCGCAGGCCGCGCCGCGTGCGCTGCTGATTTCGGGCACGCAGCGGCCGCAGGCCGCGCTGCGTGCGCTGCTGATTTCGGGCACGCAGCGGCCGCAGGCCGCGCCGCGTGCGCCACGCTCCAGGCGCGCCGCGGATCGACGCCTCGTCGAGCCGCCGCGCCGCCGCAGCCCCGCTGCGGCCACGGCCGCCCGGAAGGCGGCCGCCCGCCCGGCTGGTCGCACCCTGCTGCGACCACGCCGGGCAGAGCCCGCGGGGGCCATGGATGGCCCCGCGGGCGCTAATAATTGATCTCAATCCCGAAGTCGACGCCGTTGACGAACATGTAGGTGAGGTCGTTGCCCCGCCGCGGGCCCACGCTGTTGTAGACGCGGAGCTGGTTGTTGGTCGAGCCGTCGGTGCTCGGAGCCTGGACCGGCGGCGGGGTCCACGTCGCGACGTCCTGAAAGATGCGCTGGGGATTGTCGGGGCCGGCGGGTTCTTCAGGGTTGTACAGGGGATTCGCGACCTCGACCCGTCTGGTGGGGCCGTTCTGCGTCGCCACCAGCACCGGCTTCAGGTCGGCCCTGAACTCCGTGTTGGTGCTCGCCCGCGTGATGCCGCCGAGCCACATGCCGGTGTAGCCGAGGTTCAGCGAGATCGCCTTGCTCACTTTGTAGCGGCCCCGCAGCCGCCATTCACCCAGCGGCGAGAACACGAAGTTGTGCTCGGCCGCATTGGTGGCGTTGTTTTGGCCGACGCCGTAGATCTGCACGAACAGCGGGGGCGCGGCCACGAGGCTCGAGTTGTTGGTGGCCTGCGACACCGTGTTGGCGAAAGTGTAGGTCGAGCGGAAGTAGTCGGCACCGAGGGCCGCCGGGAAGTTCGAGCCCTGGTAGAGCGTGTTCTGCCAGTTCATGCCCGCGGTGAAGCGGAGGTCGGTCTCGATCGACCACCGGCCCCGCTCGAGCTTGTAGTTGAGGCCGATTTCGGGCCCCACGATGTTGTTGTAGGCCTTGGTATCCCAGCCGCCGAACTGCAGCGGGTTTGGAGCCCCGACCGCGGCGCCCGTCACGGCATTGAAGCCGTCCACGGTGCTCGAATAGTCGATGGTGTAGCGATCCGCGACCTGCAGGTACCGCGGGCCGAACGTGAAGCGGGCGGTGCGGATCGACCCCGAGCCGGCCGTGGAGAGGTTGCGGCGCACCGCCCAGGCGAAGCCGGCCGACGTCAGTTCCGAGGAGTTCCGCTGCGTCAGGCTCTG
>JAJTED010000054.1:20195-30881 GCA_021300535.1 Planctomycetaceae bacterium
CCGAAGTCGTCGTAGATCCAGCCCCCCTCGAAGCGGTTGCCCCACTGGAGGTCGGTCCGCATCCAGTTGGTGTTGAGGTCGAGACGGAGCGGGTCGGAGCCGAAGACGTACAGCCCGGAGGAGGGCGCGCCGGCGGCGATGAGGTTGTTGTTGAGCTGGGCCACCGCGAACGGTGACAGCGGCTGCACCGGGATGAAGAAGTCGTTGAGGATCGGCCGCGACTGCGGCGGTGTGATCGCCCAGATCGTGCGGTCGTAGGTGAAGAAGATGCCTTCCTGCGGGTCCTGGCGGACGGCGTATTCCTGGAGGTCCGGCGGAGCGAAGATCTGGAAGTCGTAGAAGTCCTGGTCGGGGAGCATCGGCATCCAGTTCTGCCCGGCCCGCCCGGCCGACGCCGAGGCGCACAGCCCCGCGGCCGCGAGCAGGAGTCCCGCCAGACGCTTCAATCCCAGTGTGGTAGCCATCGCTCGTGTGTCCTGTGGTGCAGGAGCCGTGTTCCGCCGCTGCGGACTCTCCCGTGGTATCGGTCGTGCCGGTCGATCGGGTTGATGAAACTTGGCAAACCCTGCCGGTTCTCCCGGTTTTTGGGGGGCACGGCCGAAGGCGTGGCAGACTGGGGAGACTCGGGTATCCTGCGGTTGGGCCGTCGGAGCCCAACCCGGCTCGGGGACGGCATGAGTTGCGTCGCTGGCGGCCGCACGCCACGCTCCGCATCCTCACGCCGATCCCCTCGCCTGCCCGGGAGTGTTTCTGAATCGCGTGCAGAGTTTTCCCCGGAGATGCAGAAAGGGAGGCGAGGGGGTCGGCGAACGCTCGACGAGCGTGTGGCCGCCGCGGCCACAGCGAGAATCTGAAAGACCGCGCAGCGGCGACTTTTGCCGCCCCCGAAGCCGGTGCTGTACAGAAGTCGATTGCGATCGAGAGCCCAACCTGGCTCGGGGACGGCATGAGTTGCGTCGCTGGCGGCCGCACGCCACGCTCCGCATCCTCACGCCGATCCCCTCGCCTACCCTACCGAAGGCTTGTCCGTGGTCGTTGACGCGATGTTGTGCGTGGCGTCGTCTTCTTAAAGGAGCGTTCTGTGATGGTGAATCCCTCTGCCCTGGTCTGGGGCGCCGTGTTTGCCTTGCTGGCAGTGTCCGGCTTATGGGCCGAGGAGCCGGCGCGGGCCGCGGCCGAGGAGAAGGCCGAGTTTCTGCGGCTCTCGCGGGACGATCAGGACCGGCCGCTCTCCCTCGACACGTCGATCGTCGAATACGGGCGGCCCCCCGACCGGCAGGGCGTCGTGGGCCGGCCGCCGCTGCGGGTCGACCTCGTGGCGGCCGTCCATCTGGGCAGCCAATCGTATTACGACACGCTCGACCGCCTCTTCGCCGACTACGACGCGGTGCTCTACGAACTCGTCGCCCCGCCGAACGCCCGCCCCAAGCCGGGGGCCAAGCCGGCGGGGGCGATTGGCTCGGCCCAGCAGGGGCTGACGCAGATCCTGGGGCTGGAGTTTCAGCTCGAGGCGGTGGACTATGCGGCCGCGAACTTTGTCCATGCCGACCTTTCGCCCAAGGAGTTCGATGCGGCGATGAAGAAGCGGGGCGAGTCGTGGTGGTCGATGTTCATGAAACTGATGCGCGAGGGCGCGGCCCGGGCGGAACGGGAGGGGCGGCAGCCCGGCGGCGACGTCGGCTTCGGCGAGATGTTCGGGCTGCTCTTCGGCTCGGGGGAGGCCCGGCAGGTGAAACTGCGGCGGATCATGGCCGAGCAGTTCACCGACATGGAGGTGCTGACGGCGACCTTCGGCGGCGAAGAGGGCTCGACTCTGATCACCGACCGCAACGCCGCGGCACTGCGGGTGCTTCGCGAACAGATGGCGCGGGGACGCAAGCGGATCGCGATCTTCTACGGCGCCGCCCACATGGACGACTTCGACCGCCGCCTGCGGGCCGACTTCGGACTTCAGCCGCGGGAGACTGTCTGGCTGGAAGCCTGGGATCTGCGGGAACCCACGCCGGCGGCCTCGCCCCGGCGGTGAAGCGTGCGCGGCGGTGAGAGGCAGGTTTCCGCCGTGCATTCGGCGGCTGCGCGGCCGAGCCAGGTTTCCGCTGTCCGGGCGGTTTCCCGCAGCACCGCCTCGTGGCCGAGCGATTCGACCAGTTCGCCGACGGGATCGAACTCGAAGTCGCCCTGGTAGCCGTAGCGAACGAGGTCGCCAAGGAGTGTTTCGAGGGGCAAGCCTCCCCGTCCGGCCGGGAGCCTGTCGGCATCGGGCGACGGCGGGCCGTGCCGGTCGGCCACCTGGACGACGGCGGCGATTTCCGCCAGCCGCGGCAGCCGATCGCCGGCGTCGGCCGCGTCGGCGAACTGCCACAGGTCGACGGCCAGGCCGACGGCCGGATCCCCCACCTGCTCCACGAGATCGATGGCATCCGCCAGCCCGGTCAGCAGGCTGCAGCCGGGGGCCACGGCGGCGTGAATCGGCCGCAGGGCCAGGGTCACGCCAGCCCGCCGGGCCACCGGAGCGAGCGTCTCCAGTGCGTCGCGGACGAGCCGCGCGGCGTGGGCCCGAGTGTGCCCGCCGCGGCAGCCGCTATGGACGACGAGCACCGGGGCGGCGAGCAGCCGCGCGGCGGCGATCGCCTCGACGGCGTCTTCCACGCTCTCGGCGAACGACCGGCCGTCACCCGCGGTGAACCCGCCCGCCCATTGCAGGCTCGACACCCGCACGCCCGCACAGGCTAAGGCCGAGGCCACGGCACCGAGGCCCAGGTCCGACAGTTTGGGCCGCCACAGCGAGATCGCGTCGAAGCCGGCCGCGGTGGCGAGGGCGAGCTCACGCTCGAGGTCCAGGCGGGGCGCCGTCAATTGGCTGATCGCGACATCGAACATGGGGCAGGTCTCTCCGAACGGACGAACGTCTCGGCTCCCCGAGCAGGCGCGAAGTATGGAGCGGTCGCGCGCGCGCTGTCCAGAGAATCGCGGCCGGCCGCGTCAGGCCCGCGATTTACGGCAGCCTCCATGCCAGCGGGAGATGACAGCACGCGGTGGCGGATCGGACTTGACAAAATCGCCGCGCAGCACAGCCGCCCATGGCGGCTAAGGCGCTGCGATATCGATGCACACCAGCCGCCCCTGCCCACGCACGTAGCCGAGCCCGCGGGCGATCACGGGCGCCGCCCAGCAGGGTGGGGCGAGGAGGTCGGTGCGGCCGTCCGCCGGATCCCGCAGCCGCGTTCGCGACACCTCGACATAGCGATCGGGAATGGCCCGCACGAGCGCGAGGTCGCCATACTCGCCGAGTACCAGCAGGTGCCCGGCGACGAGGACGAGGCTGGCGCGGCCGAAGCCCCCTTCCACCCAGCGAACCGCACCGGTCTTCCAGTCCACGCAGGCGAGCACCGCATCGCCCGAATTGCGGCCGCTGACGCCGTACAGATGTCCCTCGTGGAGCACGGGGGTGGCCCAGTGGGACTTGAGCGCAGCGTCGGGGCGGGCGTTGCGGCGGTCTTGCCGCAGCGGCCGCGGGTCGCCGCCGGCCGCGAGGTCGAGGAGCACGCTCCCGGGGCCATAACACTCCGACAGCAGCACGCTGCCGCCGTCCGCCACCGGGCTGGCGCAGACGGCGCTGAACACCTCCTCGGCACGCCAGCGGAACTCACCCTCGACGGCACCGGTGGCCGGATCGACGACAAGCAATGCGTCGCGGGTCCAGGCGAGGATGCGGTCGCGAGCCCCGATCCGCGCGAGGATCGGGGCGCTGTAGCTCGCGAGTTGGTCCGCAGCCCGCCAGCGCTCGCGGCCGGTCGCCAGATCGAAGGCCACGAGCCCGCTGTCGAGACCCTTGACGAGATCGAGCCGTTCGGGGGCCGGAGGCGCCGAGCCCGGCCGGCTGCCGCCGACCTGCACCACGACCACCGCTCCGGCGCCGGCATCGACCACCAGGGGCGCGGCGCCGACGCCGAAGAAGTTCTGCACCACGTGGTACTCGCGGGCGGTGTCGATCTTCCAGTCGCTCGTGCCGTCGGCCAGGGACCGGCACTCCAGTCGGCCTTCGGGGCCGAAGCTGATCACGCGGTCGCGGGCGATCACCGGCGCGGCCCGTGGCCCGCCGTCGTAGCCGAACATGTCGGCATAGGCGGCGGGATACCGCTCCTCCCACAACTTGCGGCCCGTCTCGGCTTCGAGGCAGCGGAGCCGCATGTCCTGCCCGATGCGGTCGAAGACGACGGCGCGGCCGAGGGCCACGGCCGGCGCGCAGTAGCCTTCGCCGACCGCGCAGTGCCACACGACCGGCGGCCCGCGGTCCGGCCACGGCGCCCGCAGGTTGCGGAGGCTGCTGCGGCCGTTGCCCGTCGGCCCGAGAAAGGCACCCCAGTCCTCGCCCTGCCGCTGGCCGATGTCCGGCGTCTCCGCAGTCGCCGCCGGCGGCACCACCTCCGTCGCTCCAGCCCCAGCCATCCCGCAGGCGAACCAGGCCCCGAGCAAAACCGCTCGCAGCATGCCCCGTCGCGCGACCGGCCCTTTGGCTGATCGCCAGAAGGCCACTCGGGCACGAGCCAGAAGGTGTCGGAGCCCTTCCCACTTCCTCACGGACGAAGACGGCGGGGTCGGCGTGAGGATTGCGAGCGTGTCAGCGAGCAAACTCATGCCGCCCCGCAGCCGAGGTTGGGCGAGCAAAGCCCGCTGTGCGGCGAGAACAAGAGCCATACAGGTTGTCGTCCAGCGGCAAAGGGAGGCCCCGCAGAGTATAAAGCCAACTCGCATCCGGTTCGCAGGACCCCTCCCCCACCATGGCCACTTCCCGCGGAATCCGCGTCACCGACGGCCGCCGCGTCGTCGTCGTGCCGGCCGACGCGTTGGAATGGCAGTTCGTCCGCTCCAGCGGGCCGGGCGGCCAGCACGTCAACCGCACGAGCAGCAAGGCCGTGGTCCGGTTCGACGTCGGTCGCTGTGTCGGGCTACCGGAGGACGTGCGGCAGCGATTTCTCGCCCGAGAGCGGTCTCGGCTCACCCAGGAGGGAGTACTCGTCATCAGCAGCCAGCGGCACCGCGAGCAGCCGCGGAACGCCGCCGACTGCCTGGCGAAACTGTCGGCCATCCTCGAGCAGGCCCTCGTGCGGCCGACGCCGCGGCGGCGGACGAAGACGCCGCGGTCGGCCGTGCGCGACCGCCTGGACGAGAAGAAACGCCGCTCGAAGACCAAGCGGCTCCGCTGCCGGCCCGACGAGTGAGCCGGCTGGTATAATCGGCCGTGCGGGCGACGATGCCCGCTTCCGCCGACCGACAAGGACAGCCCCCATGGCGATCCGCCGCGACATCGACCCGCTGCTGCAGAAGTGGGAGTTCCGCCCCGGTGAGGTGAACGCCCGTCTCGTCAAGGCCCGCGACGGTCGCGAGGTCTTGCAGATGCGGGTCGACATGGGCGTGCTGCAGATGGAGACCGACCTGCGGCCCGACGGCGTCCGGCCGAACGGCGCCGAGACCTACTACGACTACCTGGTCGGCGAGGTGATCCGCGAAGGGGGCTCGTTCCGGCTCTCCAAGGAGCAGTGTGCGGAAGCCGACCGCGAGTTCGTGCAGTACTACCACCGCCGGCTGTGCTGGCTGTCCCTGCGGGAATACGCGCGGGCCGCCCGCGACGCCGATCACAGCCTGGCCTTCATGGATTTCGTCCGCGAACACTCGGCCGACGAGGAATGGACGCTGTCTCACGAGCAGTACCGGCCGTTCGTGCTCTTTCACCGGGTGCAGGCGGCGGCACTGGCCGCGCTGCAGGACGGCGGCCCCGAGCGGGCGATCGCCGAGATCAACGCCGGCCTGGCCCGGTTTCGTGAGCTCTTCGCCCGCTACGACGCCGAGGAGCAGTACTCGAGCGACGAGCTGGTCCGCCGCCTCGAGGAGATGCGGGAGGGCGTGCGGCAGCGGTACGAAGTCGGTGAGACGCTGCACGAGCAGCTCGCCGAGGCGGTGCGGGCCGAGAACTACGAGCTGGCCGCCCAGATCCGCGATCGGATCCGCGGCCAGGCCCGCGAGCGGAACGCCGCCGGTCCGGGCTGAAAAAATTGCAACGCCGGATCGGCCCGGCCCGCGTTCTTCTCCTAGTTTGCCGCGCTGGCCGAGAAGCTACGCAGGATGTGGCGGTTGCGCGGGGCGCTGATGTCGTTTTTCGCTTGGCACGCGATCTGCACTGCATCTTCTCGCCGGCGGGCGTCACCCGTCGGCCTGACCGCCCGCCAGGAGGACAAGACCATGAACGTCGTCGCTCGCCAGACGTCTCCCCGTCCTGAACCCACTTCGTCCGCCTGCTTCGTGATGCGGGTGGCCGGCACCGAATGCACCGTCCGGGCGACGACCGTGTGGCCGATCCACGAGGTGCTGGAGGCCGAGGCCGAGATGCTCCTGGCGGCCGGCGACCAGGAAGCCGCCGCCGAGATGCTCGTCGATCTGCTCGATTCGCGGATGATCGCCCCCTACCGGCCCCGCCGCCGTCGCGAGCGGGCCGTCAGCTCGCGGGCGATGTTCTACGCCGGCGCGGACGACTGATCCGGATCTCGGTAGGCGGGCGCAACTCGCACATCTCGCGAACCGCCGTCAGCAAGGCTGTCGCGATACCCCGTGTTGCCAGCGTCACCGGCCAACGACGACGCGATCCCTTGGGGCGGCGGTCTCCGACCGTCGAATCGAGGCCTGTGGCTCCACGACCCGCATTCGCAAGCCTGGAGGCTTGCGCCACGGGAGCGGCGGACTCTGGCCGTCGAGCCCGGTTGCCGGGAAGCCCGAAGCGTAAGCTGAGGGAATCCGCGGTGCTTCACTTGCGGCCGTCCGCATGAGGTCTCATGAAGACGCTCGCGAACTGTCCACTCTGCGGATGCTCCCGGTAGGATCCGAGTCTGCTACACTCCCGGCCTCCACGGAGTGTTGACCGCATGGGATCGTCCGACCAGCCGCTGCACGTGCCCGCGGGCCGCGACATTCGTCTCGCCGACTTCGATGCCGACTACCACGAGGGGCTCGATCGCGACGCGGCCGAGGCGGAGACGCGGCGGCACTGCGACGCCCTCGACGAGCTGGCCTACCGGCTCTTCGCGGAGGCAAAGCGGGCGGTGATCGTCGTGCTCCAGGGGATCGACACCTCCGGCAAGGACGGCACGATCCGCATGCTGGCCGGCGGCATCAGCCCGCAGTGCCTCGACGTGAAGAGCTTCAAGGCCCCCAGCGCCCTGGAGCTCGCGCACGACTTCCTGTGGCGGGTGCACGCCGCCGTGCCCGCCCACGGGCGGATCGGCATCTTCAATCGCTCGCACTACGAGGACGTGGTCGTGGTCCGCGTGCGGAAGCTCGTCCCGAAGGAGGTGTGGAAGGCCCGCTATGACCAGATCAACGCCTTCGAGAAGCTCCTCGCCGACGGCGGCATCACGCTGGTGAAGTGCTTTCTCCACATCAGCAAGAAGGAGCAGCGGGAGCGGCTCGAGGACCGGCTCCGCGACCCGAAGAAGCAGTGGAAGCTCGGGCCCGACGACCTCACGGACCGCACCCGCTGGGACGACTTCCAGCAGGCCTACGACGATGCCCTCACGCTCTGCAACACCGAGCACGCCCCGTGGCATGTCGTGCCGGCCGACAAGAAGTGGTATCGCAACCTCGTCGTGGCGCGGCTGGTGCGGAAGACGCTCGAGCAGCTCGATCCGCGGTTCCCGCCGTTCGATTCCCGGCTGCTCACCAAACTCGACTGACGGGCCACAGCACACGTGAACGGCGCCTTTCCGTTGCTCGATCTCGACGCCTGCAGCACCCGCCAGGCCCGGCTGCGGGCCGTGATGGCCCAGCGGTCGCTCGATGCGGTGGTGGTGGTGACGCCCGAGCACGTCCAGTATCTGACGGGGCACCGCTGGGACCACCGCTTCGTGGCGGCGGCCGCGGTGCTGGCCACGGGTGAGTCGCTGCTCGTCTGTCCCGACAAGGCGGTCGAGCAGGCGGCCGTGACCGAGGTCCGCACCTACGAGGCCAAGTGGCGCAGCACGCTCCGCAACGACCAGCGGGAGGCGGCGAGCGCCGTCCTCGGCGATTGGCTGGCCGGTTGCGGGAAAATCGCCCGCGTGGGGGTGGAGTTCGCCGCCTGTCCGCCGCACGTCACGCGGCGGCTGGAGACGGCGGCGTTGCTCGACATCGATCCCGACCTCCTGCGGCTGCGCCGCCGCAAGGATCCCGATGAACTGGCCCTCCTGCGGCGGGCGATCGCCGCGACCGGGGCGATGTATGCAGTGGCGCGGGGCATGATCCGGCCCGGCGTGGACGAACTGGCTGTGTTCTCGGCGCTCCAGGGGGCGGCGGTCGCCGCCTGCGGCGAGATGCTCACGGGCACCGGCAACGACTATGCCTGCGGCGTCCGCGGCGGCCCGCCCCGGCCGCGGCCCTGTGCCGCCGGCGAGCTCTTTATCCTCGACCTCGGCCCCGCCTACCGCGGCTATTTCGCCGACACCTCGCGGGTCATCGCCGTGGATGGCCGGCCCACCGACGTGCAGCTCGCCGCCTGGGAGCGGGTCTGTGGGGCGCTCGCCCTCGTGGAGCAGCTCGCGAAGCCCGGCGTCCGCTGCCGCGACATCTATGCGGAGGTGCACGCGTGGCTCAACGCCGGGCCGGTGGGCACGTGGGCGAGCCACCTCGGCCACGGCATCGGCCTGGTCGTGCACGAGCCGCCGCACCTGAATCCAAGCTGGGACGACGTGCTCGAGGAGGGCGACGTGATCGCCGTCGAGCCGGCCCTCTACGATCCCGTGCTCGCCGCCGGACTGCGGATCGAGAACGACTATCTCGTGACCGCGACGGGCGTGGAGAACCTGAGTCCGTTTCCGCTGGACCTGGCGTAGCGGTTTTCGTGGATGCGGCGGGCGGACCTAATCGGGGGCGTCTTGTGTCGGCCGTGCGTGGCGGGCGGACCCAATCGGGGGTTTTTTGTGGATGCGTCGCGCGACAAGAAGCCCCGGGTGGAAACCCGGGGACTCCGGGCATGAAAACCTCCCCGCGATCCATGCTGTCCGACTGGACGCATTTCCGCAGTGCGAACCTGTTGCGCATGGCACGGGGGCAGGCATGCGACCCGGAGTCCCCCGGCTCCCGCCGGGGGCTTTTTGTGGATGGGTCGCGCGACAAGAAGCCCCGGGTGGAAACCCGGGGACTCCGGGCATGAAAGCCTCCCCGCCATCCATGCCAAAACGCTCTTCGCGACGCTACTTTGCAGCCGCCGGCACGGCGGTGCCCGTCGGGTCGGTCATGCGGCCGAGGAACAGGAGCGTGCCCGTCTTCACGTCGCGGATCGCGAACAGGAACGGCCGGTCGGCACGGATGGCGGGGGTGAAGGGGCGGGGGTGAAGGGCCAGAATCGCGGCACACTTACGCTTGTCATACCAACCAGTACCGCCGTCGCCGCCGCCGCCTCGGTCCCCTTCTCCGTCACCTCCACGAACGCCTTGTGGAAGACGTTGGAGATGCAGAAATCCGCCGATCCCGCGGCCACGAGGCCGTCGAAGTTGGCTTGCCGGTCATCGAACGCCAGCCGCATGCCCAATGCCTCGAGCGGGTCGTTCATCCGGTAATCCGTCTCGATCCGGAACTTCGGTAGCGACACGTCGACGTCGCGGGCTGCGAGTGCTCCCAGCCACGCCCCGAGGCTCGCGGGCGTGAGCTGCTTCTCGACCGCGGCCAGGCCGTCGGCATCCTGCGGCACGACGAGCACCATCGAGAGGTCTTGGCCCTTGTAGGGCAGTTCCGCGACCTGAAAGCCTCCCTTTCCCGGGTAGAGCGCCGCCGGGGCTTCGTTCCCGGAGATCATCGCGGGCGTCTGAAACGGCGTGCCGTCGGCCTTGAACGCGGCGTACTTGCCTCCGCTGAGCGTGGCGTTGTGCATCATCGGAACGCGGACCTTTGCACCGCCAGCCGCGTGAAACTCTTCATCCTTCGTGAGTTCTGCGTCAAACGGCACCGCCCAGTCTCCCTTGAAGTAGATCGCGTTCAGGAGGGCGATTCGGGTGTCGGGCGTCACCGCCCCCGGCGGCACGAGGTCCTTGATCCGGCCGCGTGTCTTTTCCTCCGCCCAGGCATTGATCAGCAGCCGGGACGGCTCGGGCAGGTTCTTGAAGTCCACCGGCACGACGGCGCCCGTGCCGTAGAACTTCCCGATCGTCGCCACGTAGTCGGGCGAAAACGGATACGTCTTCTCGCCGTAGAGCGCGTTGGCCACGCTGATCTCGTAGGGCGTGTCGGCCTTCGACTGGAAGCGTTCGTTGAGCTTCGCCATCCCGGTGTGGATCAGGCTCGTGTTCCACGGCAGCAGCTGCGGGTCGTCGCCGATCCGCCGGGCGGCTTCGGGAAAGCGGAGCACCTTCCCCATTTCGGCCGCCGTCTCGCCCCGCGCCCCTTCGGCCGTCATCGCCAGGGCCGACGCCATCGAGTAGGGGGAGAAGAACAGGTTCTTCCCGTCATTCTCCTTGGCCAGCTGGCCGTAGAGATCGAGGGCGAAGTCGCCGCTCGCCGCCACGGCGTGCCGCTCCGGCGGCCCGCCGTCCTTGGCCACGAGCAGGTCGTCGGCCCGGCCCGTCGCCTCACCATGCACGTTCGCCAGCGTCGCCACGCCCGCCAGCACCAGCACCCGCGTCAGCATCGTCGTCTTCATCGATCGTTCCTTTCCACGTCCAGGGT
>JAJTED010000055.1:0-2800 GCA_021300535.1 Planctomycetaceae bacterium
CCGCCCCAACGTGCTCACGACGTATCTGTTCGACGTCGCGGGGGCCTACTCGACGTTCTACGACGCGTTGCCCGTGCTCAAGGCCGAGGGGGCGGAACGCACCGTGCGGCTGGCGCTGTGCGATCTCACGGGACGGGTGCTCCGCAAGGGTCTCGAACTGCTCGGCATCCAGGTTCCCGAGCGGATGTAGGCCGCCGGTGGCGAACGGGTCGGCGGCCGCCGGCCGGGCGATGCCGAAAGCCTATGATGACGACTGACGAGCCGTCCGCGTCGCGGCGGCCGGAGTGATCGTCGGGGCTCGGTATGCAGCAGCCACTCGTTCTCGTGCCCACGGAGTTGGAGCGCGGTTTCATCGCGCCGGTGCTGACGGCCGCCTGCGGCGTCGCGATCCGGATTGAACTGGTCGGCTTCGGCCCCGTCGTCGCCGCCGCCCGCACCGCGGGGCTCCTCGCCGAGAGTCGCCCGGAGCGGGCCCTGCTCGTCGGCATCGCCGGCCGGTATGCGGACCACCTGGAGATCGGCCGGGCCTACGTGTTCGAGCGCGTGGCCTGCCACGGCGTCGGGGCGGGGAGCGGAGCGGCGTTCGTGCCGGCCGAGACGCTGGGCTGGAGGCAGTGGCCGGCCGCTGCAGACGGGGCGACCGCGGCGATCGGAGACGAGGTGCCCTGCGCGAGCCGGCTGGTTCCCGCCATGGCTCGGGCCGGCCTCCTGCTTTCCGCCTGCTCGGCCGCGGCCGGGGCGGACGACGTGCGGTCGCGCCTCAGGCTCCATCCCGAGGCCGTCGCCGAAGACATGGAGGGTTTCGCCGTGGCCGCTGCCTGCCGGCTGGCCGGCGTGCCGCTCGACGTCGTCCGCGGCATCTCCAATACGGCCGGCGACCGTGACACCGCGCGGTGGCAGGTCGAGGCCGCCTGCCGCGCGGCCGCCGACCTGGCCGCAGTGCTGCTCGGAGGCCGACCGTGACGCAGCCCATCCGGCTCGGCATCTCCACCTGCCCGAACGACACGTTCGCCTTCCACGGCCTGCTGACGCGGGCCGTCGATTGGCGGGGGCTCGACTTCCAGGTCGAGCTGCTCGACGTCGAGGCGCTCAACGAGCGGCTGCTGGCCGGCGACTTCGACGTCTGCAAGGCGAGCTTCCATGCCGCCCTGCTGGCCGCCGGCGACGTCGTGGTGCTGCCGAGCGGTTCGGCCCTGGGCTTCGGCGTCGGCCCGCTTCTGCTCGCGGCGGAGCCGGGCACGCGGCCGACGCACCCCGGCCAGCGCACGCTCTGCCCGGGCCGGCACACGACGGCGGCGCTCCTCTTCGACCTGTTTTATCCGCGGAGCTCCCGCGTCGAGCATGTCGTCTTTTCCGCGATCATGTCGCGGCTTCAGGCCCGCACGGCGGACTTCGGCGTCTGCATCCACGAGGGGCGGTTCACCTGGCAGGCGCAGGGCCTGGCGCTCGTCGAGGATCTCGGCACGCGGTGGGAGACGGAGACCGGCTCCCCGCTGCCGCTTGGTGGGATCGTGGCCAGCCGCCGGCTGCCCGACACGACGATCGCGGCGGTGCAAGGGGTGATCCACGATTCGCTCCTCCTCGCATGGCGCGACCGCGCGGCCCCGCTGCCGACGATGCGGCAGCATGCGCAGGAGTTCGACGACGACGTCCTCATGCAGCACGTCGATCTCTACGTGAACGACTGGACGCTCGAACTCGGTGCCACCGGGGCCCAGGCTCTCGACGAGCTCTCGGCCCGGGCCGCGGCTGTGGGTCGCGGGGGCGGCCGGCTCGAGGTGTTCGCCGGCTGAATTCGTCGGGTGGACAACCAGCCGCGCCGCAGGAATGATCTCGGGTCTCCACACCCTCGGGGACGCCCCATGAGCCGCCCGCTCGACGCGATTCGCAACATCGGCATCGTCGCCCACATCGACGCCGGCAAGACCACGCTCACCGAGCGGATGCTGTTTTTCACGAAGACCAGCCACCGGCTCGGCGAGGTCGATCGCGGCACCACGATCACCGACT
Source organism: Planctomycetaceae bacterium (assembly GCA_021300535.1). Classification (GTDB taxonomy): domain Bacteria; phylum Planctomycetota; class Planctomycetia; order Pirellulales; family UBA1268; genus QWPN01. The sequence goes on from JAJTED010000055.1 coordinate 2,011, forward strand.
TCGACCCCGAGGAGCAGGAGCGGGGGATCACGATCTACTCGGCGGCCGTGTCGTTCCGCTGGCGGGACGTGACGGTGAACCTCATCGACACGCCCGGGCACGTCGACTTCACCGCCGAGGTGGAACGCAGCCTGCGGGTGCTCGACGGTGCGGTGGTCGTGTTTTCGGCCCGCGAGGGGGTCGAGGCCCAGAGCGAGACCGTGTGGCGGCAGGCCGACAAATACGGCGTGCCACGGATCGCCCTGGTCAACAAGCTCGACCGCGAGGGGGCCGACTTCCACGGCACGGTCAAGCAGATCGAGGACCGGCTGGGGGCCAAACCTTTGGTGCTCCATCTGCCGCAGGGGCTCGGGCCGCCGCACGTGAAGGATCCGTTCCGGGGCATCGTCGACCTGGTGGAGATGAAGCTCCTCACCTTTCCGCCCAAGGACGAGGCCCTCGCCGGCGGCGAGGCACTGACGCGGGTGACCGGCGCCCCGATCCCGGACGCTCTCGCCGACGAGGCGGCGCTGTACCGCGAGCAGCTCGTCTCCACGCTCTTCGACTTCTCCGACGAAATCGCGGAATTGGCCATGCAGGAGGCGCCGATTCCGCCGGAGCTGATGCGGAAGGCGATCCGGCAGGCGACGATCCAGCGGCGGGTCGTGCCGGTGCTGGCCGGCTCGGCCCTCGACTGCATCGGCGTTCAGCCGGTGCTCGACGCCGTCGCCTGGTATCTGCCGAGTCCCGCCGACGTGCCGCCGGTCGAGGGCCTCGATCCGGCGAAGAAAGTGCCCGCGACGATCGTGCG
>JAJTED010000055.1:2828-32536 GCA_021300535.1 Planctomycetaceae bacterium
AGCCGGGCCTGGAATCCGGCCCAGCAGAAGAAGGAAAACATCGCCCAGCTGTGGCACGTGCAGGCCGACCGTCGCGAGCAGATTCCGGAGGCCTTTGCCGGCGACATCGTGGGCGTGATCGGCCCGCGGGCGAGCGTCACCGGCGACACGCTCTGCGACGCCGCCGCGCCGATCCTCCTGGAAACGATCCAGTTCCCCGAGACGGTGATCTCGATGGCGATCGAGCCGGAAACGAGCCTCGACCGCAAGAAGCTCGCCGAGACGCTGGAGATGATGAAGCGGCAGGATCCGACCTTTCGCGCCCTGGAGAGCGAGGAGACGGGCCAGACGCTGATCTCGGGAATGGGAGAGCTGCACCTGGAGGTCATCCGGCACCGCCTGGAGCGGGACTTCAACCTCAAGTGCCGCGTGCACAAGCCGCGGGTCTCGTACAAGGAGACGATCGGCCGGCCGGTCGAGGTCGCCGGGAGCATCAACCGCCAGGTGGCCGGGCAGACGCTCGCCGCCACGGTCACACTGCGGGCCGAGCCGGTGGCGGAGCAGGGGGGCGTGACGGTGGAGCAGGGCTGGTTCCCCGAGGGGGACTCGCTGGCCAGCCTGGCCGCCCTCATGACCCAGTCGGTCCGCGAGAGCGCCGAACGGGGCGGCCTCAAGGGCTGTCCGCTGTGGGCCACGCGGATCGTGGTCCTGGAGAGCCCGATTCCCGAGCCGCCGCCGAGCGACGTGGCGGTGCGGATGGCGGCGGCAGAGGCCGTCGATCGGCTGCTGGAGGCGGCCGGAACGGTGCTGCTCGAGCCGGTCATGCGGGTCGAGGTAAGCGTGCCGGAGGAGCACCTTGGCGACGTGATCAACGATCTCCAGCAGCGGCGGGCGATCATCACCAACACGGAGCTGCGCGGCGGGGTGAATGTGCTCACGGCGGAGGCTCCGCTGGCCAGCATGTTCGGCTATTCAGCGGCCGTCCGGAGCGTGAGTCAGGGGCGGGCGAGCTTCACGATGGCCCCGCTGAAGTACGGCCCGGCCTCGGCCGAGACGGCCGAGACCTTCGTGTAGCCGGCCCGCCGGCCGTCACCTGCTGGTGGGATCCAGTTGCTTCCGGAGGTCGAGCCGCACAGGGGCGAGGTTCGCGGCCCGCCGGCCGGTGGCGAGGTGGAGGACGCGGTCGGCCGGCTCGAAGATCATGGCCTGCAGCGTCGAGTCACCCCCGACACGGTTGAGGATCCGCCACACCGCGTCGCGGTCGATCCGTCCCCACGCGGCCGTGGCGTCGGTCGTGATGCAGTCGTACCGCCGGCAGCGGCCCGGCTCGTCGCGGTCCTCACGGTGGTGGTTCGTGGCCACGAGCGCCGCGTCGGCCTCGGCTCGGCGGACCGCGATGCCGGCGGGACGGATCTCGACCACGGCCCGGTCACCCGCCGCGTCGACGAGCATGAGGTTGTTGGCCGTCTGCCGGGGCTCGCGGGCGAGCAGGTCGATCGCCTCCGCCACGGTGCGGCATTCCTCGAGCACGGTGCGATAGAGGAGCGGGTAGGGCATGGCGTCGGCCATCCGCGGCTGTCGCCGCACCTCCATGTTCGCCAGCGCCAGGCCGTGCTCGTTCATGCCGGAGAGCACGCCGATCAGCCCGGGCCAGGTGACAGCCGCGAAGGCATGCCGCCCCGCCGGTCGGACAATCATCACGATCGAACGGCCGTCGGCGATGCCGAATCCTGGGAAGTCGAGGTTGCGGCCGAACCGGGCCACGCCGTCTGGGGCCGCGGCGGTCGGCAGGGCGACGGTGGAGCAGCCGACGCTCGGCAGCAGGTCGAGAAAGCAGTTGGCGAGCAGGACCCGCTCCGGGGTGAGGCCGACCGCCTCGGCCAGCGTGTCGAGCTCGGCCCGATGGTGCGGCCGAAGGTGCGGCCGGAAGTCGGAGGCCATCTCCACGGCGGTGGCTCGGCCGGACTCGCCGCCGAGCAACCGGCCGAGGTAACGATCCTCGAGGTGCCGGATCTGCTGGGCGAGCCGTGCGCCGTGCTCCCGGCCAAGTTCCACGGGCGTGCCCTCGAGGACCACAATCGTGGGCGGCCTCGTTGGCCGGCGGGGCCCGGCGAGCCGGCCGCCGAGTGCGAGGCCGACGACCACTGCCGCAGCCGCGAGGATGCCGACGAGGACGAGGAATCCGCGCTTGCCACGCGAAATGCGGACGCCAGCCTGCGGCGGCACGCCTGATTGCGACGCGATCATGTCCGGCGAATTGTAAATCCCGGACCATTCGCGTGTGCCGTCGGCTTTCGGGAAACGGTTTGGGTCTCGCACGAACTGGGCGACAAACCGGGGGGGCGGGGAAAATCGAGGCCCGGTTTCCCCGCGGGGCCCAAGGCCGAGACACGCATCCTCGCCTCCGAATCCCCAGATTTCGACGTCCAGAGCGGATCGGTGGGTGCGGGCCGCACGCCGCCGCAGCATAGAAAGCCGGAAATTGCAGGGCGTTGACAGTCTCGGCAGGCCACCTTAGATTCCGTGGCTCGACCGTCGTGACGCTTCCGGCCCCCCGGCCGTGGGAGGGCGTCGCCAAGGGCTCCTTCCCAGGAGCTTTTCGAGTGCCGCGGGCCTTCCGGCCCTGTCGGCCGGCTGTCGGCGGAGAGGCTCCTGTCTCCGTGTCCCGAGGTTCGGTGTTCGCATAGGTCGTTGTCCGCAGGATTGATTGGAGTTGCCCCGTGGCCGGTCCGACACAAGAGATCATCCGCATCCGCATGGAGGCCTACGACCACGTCGTGCTCGATCAGAGCGCGGCCGAGATCGTCGATACCGCCAAGCGGACCAACTCCGAAGTGCACGGCCCGATCCCGCTGCCCACTCGGATCGAGCGGTACACCGTCCTCTCCAGCCCGCACATCGACAAGAAGGCTCGCCAGCAGTACGAGATTCGGACGCACAAGCGCGTGATCGACATCGTGCAGGCCACGGCGAAGACGATTGAGGCGCTCAACAAGTTGAGCCTGCCGGCCGGTGTCGACATCAAGATCAAGGCGTCGTCCCGCTGATTCATTCCATCCTTTGATCCAGTCATAGAACCAACAGGAGCGCACGACACGGCATGCTTGGAAGGCGTTGCGGGTAAGGTTCGGAGGCTACTCCGAGCGCTCCCGTAGCCGACGGCTTCGAGCGTGATCGAGAGGCTTGCAATCGGGCGAAGGCCGTAAGGTGGCCGCCTGGAGGAGTGCTCGTCTCGACGGCGATGAACATCATGGCTGCAACGAAGAAGAGTTTGGCGAAGGTTGGCCGCAAGGTTGTTTCCGAGCGTGTTGGCCGCAAGGGCCTGCTGGGTCGCAAGGTCGGCATGACCCAAATCTTCGATGCGAATGGTGCCGTGGTTCCTGTCACCGTCATCGAAGCCGGTCCGTGTCCCGTAACGATGGTTCGGTCGCCCGAGCGCGACGGCTACGCTGCGATTCAGATCGGCTTTCTCGACAAGCCGCGGCGGCTGGCGAGTCGCGCGGTTCGCGGTCAGGTGGCGAAGCTCGACAGCCGCCGTTCGAAGCGGGTTGCGGCGGCGGGCGGCGAGGTTGCCGCCAAGGCCGACTGTGAGCCCAAGCGGTTTGTTCGCGAGCTTCGCGGCGTCTACGAGGGCGTGGCAGTCGGGCAAGTGCTCACCGTGGACGTGTTCGAAGGCATCGAGTTCGTCGACGTCACGGGGCTCACCAAGGGGCGGGGCACTGCGGGCGTGATGAAGCGGCATGGCTTCAAGGGCCAGCGGGCCAGTCACGGCGTCAAGAAGGTGCACCGCCATCAGGGCGGCACGAGCATGAACACGTCTCCGGCTCGTGTGTTCAAGGGCAAGCGGATGGCGGGCCGCTACGGCAACGAGCGGTCCACGATGCGAAACGTGAAGCTCGTCGGGGTCGACAAAGAGGGCAACCTGCTCCTCCTTCGCGGTGCCGTGCCGGGGCCCAATGGTGCCTACGTCGCCGTGCTGCAGACCAACAAGTTGAAGAAGGCTGCCGGCCCGGCCGGCGGCGGTGCCAAGAAGAAGGCTGGTGCGAAGTGAACCTCGCCGTCTACGACATTTCGGGCAAGAAGGTCGGCTCTTACGAGATCGATCCGGCCGAGTTGGCTCCCTCCGTCAGTAAGCAGTTGTTGCACGACGCCGTGGTCATGTACCAGGCGAATCAGCGGCAGGGAACGCAGAAGACGAAGACCCGCGGCGAGGTGGCGGGTTCGACCCGCAAGCTTTATCGCCAGAAGGGCACGGGCAACGCCCGTGCAGGTGCGCGCCGCAGCGGCACGCGTCGTGGCGGTGGTCACATCTTCGCCAAGCGTCCTCGCGACTTCGGCTGGCGCATGCCGCGGAAGGCGTTGCAGACCGCCACGCGGATGGCGCTCGCCTCGCGGATCGCCGACGACGAGGTGAAGCTGGTGGACGCCCTGCCGATCACGGCCCCGAAGACCGCCGCGGTCGCCAAGATGCTCGCGGGTATGGGGCTGGGCGATGCGACGGTGCTGCTCGCTCCCGAGAAGCACGATGCGAACATCTGGAAGAGCGCTCGGAACATCGCCGGCGTGTCCGTGGCTCCGGTGGCCGAGTTGAACGCCTGGTCGATCCTCCGGCCGGGGTCGATTGTGATGACGACGGCTGCCATCGATGCCTTCCGGGCGGCCGTGAAGGAAAAGTCGAAGCCGGCTGCTGCTGGGAAGGCTGCCGCCAAGCGGCCCGCCGCCAAGCGGGCCGCCAAGAAGGAGGCGAAGTAAGTCATGCCAGTGCCTGTCCCCCCGGCTCCCGCGTTCACGCCCGGTCTCGCGCCACATCAAGTCATCCTGCGGCCGCTCGTCACGGAGAAGGGCATGCATCGGGCCAATCGCCACAGTGCCTACTCCTTCGAGGTGGTTGCCGAGGCGACCAAGGCCGACATTCGGCGGGCGGTGGAGGAGTTGTTCAGCGTCAAGGTCGACAAGGTCGCCGTGCAGAACCGGGTGGGCAAGGCCCGGCGGAGCCGGGTGCGGCGGACCAGCGCGAAGGCGTGGAAGAAGGCCGTCGTCAAGCTCAAGCCCGACTTCAAGATCAACCTCTTCTGAGCCCGAGCAGCTCGGAAGGCCAGTCGCACTGAAATCGAAAAGAAACGAAATCGAGTAGCCCATGGGAATCCGCGTCTACAACCCGACCAGTCCTGGACGCCGCGGCGCGAGTGTTTCGGATTTCGCCGACCTGACGCCGGGCGCGGATGTGCCCAAGGGTCTCCGGTTCCGCAAGCGGAAGACGGGGGGGCGGAACAATCAAGGCAAGATCACGGCTCGGCATCGGGGCGGTGGGCACAAGCAGCACTATCGGCTCATCGACTTCCGTCGTAACAAGGACGGCGTTCCGGGCGTAGTGCACTCGATCCAGTACGACCCCAATCGCACCTGCCGCGTGGCGCTCGTTCACTACGCCGATGGCGAGAAGCGGTTCATCCTCGCTCCCGATGGTCTGAAGGTTGGTGCGGCCGTGCAGAGCGGCGCGTCGGCCCCGCCCGAGGTCGGCAATTGCCTGCCTCTGGCGTCCATTCCGCTGGGCATGCAGGTTCACAACATCGAGCTCCAGGCGGGCCGCGGCGGTCGGCTCTGTCGGTCCGCTGGGTCGTCGGCGGTGCTCGTGGCGCGCGAGGCCCAGTGGGCACAGCTCACGCTCCCCTCGGGCGAGATTCGCCGCGTGCCCGCCGCCTGCCGGGCGACCATTGGCGCCATCGGCAACGCTGACCATATGAACGTCCGGCTCGGGAAGGCCGGCCGATCGCGGTGGATGGGCATTCGGCCGCACGTGCGCGGCACGGCGATGAACCCGATCGACCATCCGCACGGCGGTGGCGAAGGCCGTACCAAGGGCGGTCGTCATCCGGTCAGCCCCACCGGCAAGAGTGCCAAGGGCGGCGGCACCCGCAAGCCGCGTAAGCCTTCGAGCACGGCGATCATCCGCCGGCGGAAGAGTCGTCGTTACGGCCAGTTGAAGCTGAGGTGATCCATGGGACGCAGTGCGAAAAAAGGTCCATACATCGACCCGCGGGTCTTCGAGAAGGTCGAAGCGCAGCTGGCCTCCGGCAAGCGCGACCCGATCAAGACCTGGTCGCGGTCGTGCACGATCGTGCCGGAGTTCATCGGGCTGACGTTCATGGTCCACAACGGCAAGCAGCACCTCAAGGTGTTCGTGACCGAGGACATGGTGGGCCACAAGCTCGGTGAGTTCGCGCCGACGCGGACGTTCCGCGGTCACGGCGGCAAGGTGAAGGAAGCGGCCGCCCCGGCGGCGAAGTGAGCGACCCGTGCGCGGCTCCGGCCGCGAATGAGCGAAGGTGATTCATGGCCTACACAGCCAGCCACAAATATGCCCGGATCAGTGCCCGCAAGGTGCGGGCGCTGGCCGATCTCGTCCGCGGCAAGTTCGCCGACGAGGCGCTCGACATCCTGCGGTTTCAGCCGCACCGTGGCGCCCGGATGCTCGAGAAGGTGATCAAGAGCGCCCTCGGCAACGCCGAGCATCAGCAGGCCACCGGGGTCGATGACCTGGTGGTGGTCGATGCCCGTGTCGACGAGGGGCCGATGTTCAAGCGGATCCGGCCCCGGGCCCGCGGCATGGCGTTTGGGATCAAGCGGCGGATGTCGCACATCAAGGTGGCGCTCGACGCGGTCGTCGCCGCGGATACGGAGTGAGGGCAGAGACATGGGCCAAAAAGTTCATCCCACGGGTTTCCGCACCGGCATCACCGAGCCATGGAAGAGCCGCTGGTACGCCTCCAAGAAGGATTTCCGCGACCTCCTCATGGAAGACGTGAAGGTGCGGAAGTTCCTCAAGACGAAGTACCGCGCCGCGGCGATTCCGAAGGTCGAGATCGAGCGGACCCGCGACGAAGTGAAGGTCATCCTTCATTCGGCGCGGCCCGGCGTGATCATCGGGCGAAAGGGGCAGGAGGTCGATCGGCTGCAGGGCGAGCTCCAGGAGCTGCTCGGACGGCGGGTCAATCTCAAGGTTGAGGAGGTCAGTCGGCCTGAGATTCAGGCCCAGCTCATCGCCGAGGACATCGCCGACCAGCTTGTGAAACGGGCCGCCTTTCGCCGCACCTTGAAGCGGGCCCTCGACACCACGATGGACGCTGGTGCCAAGGGCGTGAAGATCCAGCTCGCCGGACGGCTTGGCGGAGCGGAAATGTCGCGCTGCGAGAAGGCGATCGCCGGCTCGATGCCGCTGTCGACGCTGCGGGCAAAAATCGATTACGGGTTCTGCGAGGCTCCCACGGCGCAGGGCAACATCGGGATTCAGGTGTGGGTCAACCAAGGCATGTACGAGGAGACCGGCGATGGCGCTGATGCCCAAGCGGGTGAAGCACCGAAAAAGCCAAAGAGGTCGTATAAGAGGTGACGCCTCCCGCGGGAACCGCGTCGTCTTCGGCGACTTCGGCCTCCAGGCCGAGCAGCCGGGATGGCTCCCCGCGGCGACCATCGAGGCCGGCCGCATCGCGGCCCAGCAGTACCTCCGCGCGGAGGGGCGGCTGTTCGTGCGCGTGTTCCCCCATAAGTCGATCACGTCGATCCCGCTCGAAACCCGTATGGGTAAGGGCAAGGGTGAGCCGGAGTATTGGGCCGCGGTCATCAAGCCCGGCATGGTGCTGTACGAGATCGGCGGCGTGACGGAGGAGGCGGCCCGGGTCTGCATGGCGCGGCTGGCCCACAAGATGCCGATTCGCGTTCGGTTCGTGAAGCGGCGGGCGATGTAAGGAACCAGTGCCATGACCAAGGTGAATGAACTCAGGGAGATGGCGGACGAGCAGATTCGGCTCGTCTGGAAGGACGCCGCCGAGACGTTGTTTCGGCTGCGGCTCCAGGCGCAGACGGAGAAACTCGCGGCTCCGTCCGAGGTGAAGAAGCATCGCCGCACGATCGCGCGGTGCCAGACGATCCTCACCCAGCGGGGCGTGTCGCTGGGGGCCGCGGCTCTGGGCGCGGCGGGGGAGGATTCGCCCCAGCACGAGAAACATGCGAAGCGTCGCCGGGCCAGCGGCCGCGCGAAGGTGCAGGCTCCCGGCAAGGGTGGCGTGGCCTCGCGGCGGACGTTCCGCAAGCGGACGCAGAGCGGAAAGTAACGAGGAGCCGACGAGATGCCCAAGCGAGTGGAGACCGGGACCGTGACGAGTGCCGCCGCGAGCAAGACGCGGCGGGTGGAGATTCCACGGGTCGTCCGGCACCCGAAGTACGGCCGGATCCTCCATCGGCGGACCGTGTGCCACGTGCACGACGAAGCCGAGGAGTCGCAGCTCGGAGATCTCGTGGAGATCGTCGAGTGCCGGCCGCGGAGCCGACTGAAGCGGTGGGAATTGGTGCGGGTGGTGGCCAAGAGCACGGCGGTCGACGTGGCCTCGCTGCGAAGCGGCGCGCGGGCGACGTCGCTGCGGGAGACGGCGGCGCGGGCTGAAGAAGCCGCCGCTGCCGGCGTCGAGACGACGGAAGGAAAGTCCACATGATTCAGATGCAGACGCGACTGGTCGTCGCAGACAATACGGGCGCCAAGGAAGTGATGTGCTTCAAGGTGCTGGGCGGCAGCCGCAAGCGGACCGCCAGCCTGGGCGACATCATCGTGTGCAGCGTGAAGAGCGTGATTCCCGGCAGCGACGTGAAGAAGAAGGCCGTCGTCAAGGCGGTGATCGTGCGGTGCAAGAAGCCTGCGCGTCGCGAGGACGGAAGCTACGTGCGGTTCGACACCAACGCCTGCGTGATCATCGACAACGACAAGAACCCGAAGGGCACCCGCATCTTTGGGGCCGTGGCCCGGGAGCTGCGGGAACGGAACTTCATGAAGATCGTCAGTCTCGCGAGCGAGGTGGTGTGATGCTGATCAAGGCAGGCGATCTCGTCGAAGTACGGACCGGCAACGCCAAGGGCACACGGGCCAAGGTGCTTTCGGTGCGGCCCGACGCCGAAGGCGGCGCGAAGCTGGTCGTGGAGGGAGTGAACCGCGTCTATCGGCACCTCAAGCGGAGCCAGAAGAACCCGCAGGGCGGGCGGCTCAGCAAGGAGATGCCCATCAACGGATCGAACGTGCTGTTCGTCTGCGGAGCCTGCGGCAAAGCGACGCGGCTCGGTGCCCGCGTCACGGCTGACGGTGGCAAGGTGCGGTTTTGCCGGAAGTGCGGGGCGGAGCAAGGCACGCTGCGGCGGCCGCGGGCGACGGCGGCGAAGGGATGACAGTTTTAGGAATTGCTGGCGTGGCGGCTGGCTGAAGGACCAGGGCTCGGATCGGGAATCAAAGGATCGTTTCGATGGCGAAGAAGACCAAAGCAGCGGCGGAAACGGCGGCCCCGGCAGGGGTGCCGCGAATGCTCGCTCATTACATGAATACGGTGCGGCCACAACTGGGCAAGTCCCTGGACCGCACGAACCCGCACGCCATCCCACGGCTCGAGAAGATCGTGGTCAACATGGGCGTGGGGGTGGCCGTCAGCGAGAAGAAGTATCTCGAGGAAGCGATCAGCGCCATGGCGCAGATCACCGGCCAGAAGCCCGTCGCCACGCTCTCCAAGGCCGCCGTCTCGGGATTCAAGCTGCGTGAGAACCTGCCAATCGGCTGCAAGGTCACGCTCCGCGGCCGGCGGATGTACGAGTTCCTCGACCGGCTGGTGTCGGTCGCCCTGCCGCGGGTTCGCGACTTCCGCGGCCTGTCGAGCACCGCGTTCGACGGTCAGGGCAACTACAGCCTCGGGCTCTCGGAGCAGATGGTGTTTCCCGAGATCAATCCGGACAAGTTCACGCGGCCGCAGGGCATGAACATCACGCTGGTCACGTCGGCGGATTCCGACGACGAGGCGCGGGAGTTCCTGCGGGCGATGGGGATGCCTTTGAAGAAGGACGGGGAAGGAGACGCCGCTGCGTAGCGGCACGGGATCGGCGCCGCCGGCGTCGAACCGCAGGGCTGGACCAACAGGCTGACTGGATCATCCATGGCAAGCAAATCGAAGATCGCCGCCGCCAAGAGGCCGCCGAAGTTCAAGACGCGGGCGGTGAGGCGGTGCATGTTGTGTGGCCGTCCGCGGGCCGTGTACCGCAAGTTCGGCACCTGCCGCATCTGTTTCCGGAAACTCGCCGATCAGGGCTGCATCCCCGGCGTGAAGAAGGCCAGTTGGTAGGACGGGATCCGCGAGAAACGGGAAATCACAAGAGGGTTCTGCAGACATGATGACCGATCCCATCGCCGACATGCTCACCCGCATCCGCAATGCGGTGCGCGTCGAACGCTCGACCGTCGAGGTCCCCAGTTCGAAGGTGAAGCGTGGCTTGGCGGAAGTGCTGAAGCGCGAGGGATTCATCTGGGATTGGCGCGAGGTGGAAGCCGCCCCGGTGCCTCATCTCCAGCTCGATCTCAAGTATGGCCCCAACGGCGAGCGTCTCATCCGGCACATCCGGCGGGTCAGTTCGCCGGGGCGGCGTGTGTACAGTCGGTCGGCACGGCTCCGGCCGGTGCTGGGCGGCCTGGGGATCTCGATCCTCTCCACGTCGAGCGGCGTCGTGAGCGACCGCGAGGCCCGGCAGAAGAAGCTGGGCGGCGAAGTGCTCTGCGAGTTGTGGTAATCGGAATCGTCACAGGTCGAAAGGTCATCTAGCGATGTCGCGCATCGGCAAGTCACCCGTCTCGGTCCCCAAGGGCGTGAAGGCGTCTGTGGAGGGGGGCAGCCTCAAGGTCGAGGGCCCGCTCGGCAAGCTCGAGCACGCCATTCATCCCGCCGTGTCGGTGCAGGTCGACGGCGCCGCCGGGGAGATCCGTGTCTCCCGCAACGGCGACCATCGCGTCGCGCGGTCCGTGCACGGCCTGACACGGGCCTTGGCCGCCAACATGGTGGAAGGAGTTTCCAAGGGCTACGAGAAGAAACTCGAGATCGTCGGCGTCGGCTACCTCGCCGCGATCCAGAAGAACATCCTGCAGCTTCGCGTCGGCTTCGCGAACGAGCTGCAGGTGCCGATTCCGGCCGGCCTCACCGTGGCCTGCCCGGATCAGACCCACATCCATATCAAGGGCATCGACAAGCAACTCGTGGGGCAGTTCGCCGCCGAGGTGCGTGCCCTGCGGAAGCCGGAGCCCTACAAGGGCAAGGGGATCCGTTACGAGAACGAGCAGGTCCGGCGCAAGGCCGGCAAGGCCGTCACGAAGTAAGAGACAGAGGACCCACCATGGACCATTCCCGCTCGATTCTCCGGCAGCGGCTGCGGCGGCGGCACCGTGTGCGCCGGTTCATCCGAGGCACTGCCGAACGTCCGCGGCTTTCGGTGTTTCGCACCCACAAACACATTTATGCCCAGGTGATCGACGATGTGTCGGGTCGGACGCTGGCCTCCGCGAGCTCGATGGACAAGCAGATCCGCTCGGGAATCACGTTCGGCGGCAACAAGGACGCCGCCGAGGCGATCGGCAAGGCGGTGGCGGAGCGGGCCAAGGCGGCCGGCGTGACGAAGGTGTGCTTCGATCGCGGCGAGTTTCGGTATCACGGCCGCGTGGCCGCGCTTGCGGATGCGGCGCGGGCCGCGGGTCTCGAGTTCTAGACCAGTTTTGGAGGCAATGAACCGTGTCGACAGGCAAAGAATCCCGCACCGGCGAGTTCGCGGAGAAGGTCGTGAAGGTGCGGCGCTGTGCGACGGTCGTCAAGGGCGGCCGGCGGTTCAGTTTTGCGGGCCTGGTCGTGGTCGGAAACGGCCGGGGCAAGGTGGGCTGTGGCTACGCCAAGGCCAATGAGGTGCCGCCTGCCGTCGAGAAGGCGATCAAGGACGGCATGAAGAACCTGATCGAGGTGCCCGTCGAAGCGGGCACGATTCCGCATCGTGTCGAGGGACGGTACGAGACCGCGAAGGTCGTGCTGCTGCCGGCCGGACCGGGCACGGGCATCATCGCCGGCGCGGCCGTCCGGGCGGTGTGCGAATCGGCCGGCATTCGGGACGTGCTCTCCAAGGCCCATGGCTCGACGAATCCCGTGAACCTGGTCAAGGCCGCCCTCGAGGCCCTGAAGCAGTTGCGGACCAAGGCTGAGGTCGAGCGGCTGCGCGGTGTTTCGCTCTCCTGATCCACGCATTCACAACCTTTCGGCCCTGCGGGCCGGGCACCCTCCCATGAAACTCAACGACGTCAACAAGGGTATTCACAAGAACACCAAGCGGCTGCGGGTCGGCCGCGGTCCCGGTTCCGGCCGCGGTCGCTATGCCGGCCGCGGCAACAAGGGCCAAGGCCAGCTGGCCGGGTGGGCCGCGCCGCTGATCTTCGAGGGCGGCGGCACGCCCCTCATCCGGCGCATTCCAAAGCGCGGCTTCCACAATGCCCATGGCCGGATCGTCAAGGGAGTGAACGTGGGCGCGCTGCAGGATGTGTTCCCGGCCGGCAGCGAGGTGACGCCGCAGTCGCTCCGGGAATCGGGGCTCGCCAAGGGCATTTGGGACGAGATCAAGATTCTCGGGAATGGCGAGCTCAAGCACGCCCTGAAGGTGTCGGCTCATCACTTCAGTGCCCAGGCCCGGGAGAAGATCTCCGCCGCCGGTGGCACGGTGACCGAACTGCCCGGACCGGCGCCGGTCGTGCGGAAGGTGAAAAAGGTGTCGCGGAAAAAGCCCGCGGGCGGTTAGCGTAAGGCGCCTGTGGGCCGCGGGCCCGCCCTGCCCGAGACGTCGAGGAGCCAGATCCCGTGCTCGAAAAACTCCGCATCATCTTCACGATCCCGGAACTGCGGCAAAAGATCCTGCTCACGCTCGGGTTGCTGGCGATCTACAGGGTCGGTTGGCAGGTGCCGCTGCCGATCGTCGACCCTCAGGCGATGACGGCGTTCGCCCAGCAGACGGGCGGCATCGGCGACCTGCTCCGCACCGTCGCCGTGTTTTCGGCCAGCCAGTTGTCCCAGGCCACGATCTTCGGGCTCGGCATCATGCCGTATATCTCGGCCTCGATCATCTTCCAGCTGCTGGGAACCGTCTGGCCGCCGCTGGAGCGGCTCACCAAGGAGGGCGAGGCGGGCCGGAAGAAGATCAACGAATACACCCGCTATGCCACGGTGCTGATCTGCATTCTGCAGAGCTGGGCGTACGTGGCGTTTCTTTCCGGCCAACGCGTCGGCGAGCAGTCGCTGATCCAGCCTGGCTTCCTGGTGGACGGCCGCCTGCCGCTGGTCTGGCAGTTCGTGGCCGTGATGACGATGACCGCCGGCACGATCTTTCTGATGTGGCTCGGCGAGCAGATCGACGAGTTCGGCATCGGCAACGGAATCAGCCTCCTGATCATGGCGGGCATTCTGGCGGGCATGCCGAGCGCGTTGATGCAGCTCGGCAGCGAGACCAGCTGGGAGCTCGGCGGCGGGGGCGGGAAGATGGGCATCGAGACGCTCATCATGCTGGCGGCGCTGTTCGTCGGCGTCGTGGCGGGCGTGGTGTTCATGACCCAGGGACAGCGTCGCATCCCGACCCAGAGCGCCAAGCACGTCCGCGGTCGGCGGGTGTACGGCGGCACGCGGCAGTACCTGCCGCTGCGGGTCAACCAGGCCGGCGTGATGCCGATCATCTTCGCCAGCTCGCTGCTGCTGTTTCCGCAGATGCTGTTCCAGTGGCTGTCCGCCGCCTATCCGGGCAACGCCGTCCTCTCGGCGCTCCACGACTCGTTCCAACGCGGCCAATCCTATCTGTACAACGTCTGCTATATCGCGTTGATCTACTTCTTCTGCTACTTCTGGACCGCGATCACCTTCAATCCCAAGGAGATGGCGGACAACCTGAAGAACTTCGGGGCCTTTATTCCGGGTTATCGGCCGGGCAAACGCACCGCCGACTATCTCGAACGTGTGATGGAGCGGATCACGTACGTGGGAGCCGGATTTCTGGCGCTGGTCGCCGTCATTCCCACCATCGTGGGCGGCTATCTCAACACCGGCGCACAGATCGCGGGCTTCTACGGGGGCACGGGTCTGCTGATCGCGGTGAGCGTGGCCTTCGACTTGGTGCAGAAGATCGACAGTCACCTCGTGATGCGAAATTACGGCGGCCTGCTCGAAAAGTCCTGATCCGCCCCCCACGCTCGCCGGGAGGCTCCCGCCGTTTCCCCCATGCCGCCGCGCGGACATGCCATGCGGATCATCCTCATCGGACCACCGGGAGCGGGGAAGGGGACGCAGTGCCAGCGGCTCGTGGACCTGCTCCACGTGCCCCACCTGTCGACCGGCGAGATGCTCCGTGCGGCGGTCCGTGCGGGCACGCCGGAGGGGCTCCAGGCGGCGGCATACATGACGCAGGGGCAGCTTGTGCCCGACCCGATCATCGTCGGCATGGTCAGTCGACGCCTCGAGATGGAGGACTGCCGGAACGGCTGTCTGCTGGACGGCTTTCCACGCACGCTCCCGCAAGCCGCCACGCTCGACGAACTGCTGGAGCGGCGGGCGATGAGCGTTGACGGCGTGATCGAACTGGCGGTGCCGCGGGACGAACTGGTGCGGCGGATGCTGGCCCGCAAGCGGGAGGACGACGATCCCGAGGTGTTCGCCAAGCGAATCACGAGTTTCGAGCTCCAGACCGCCCCCCTACTCGACTACTATGCGCGGCAAGGGAAGCTCGCCAGCATCGACGGCCTGGGCACGGCTGAAGAGATCTTCAGCCGCGTGCAGGCGGCGGTTGGCCGCTTCGAGCGGGCAGCCCGCCGGCGTTGACGCCGGGCCGTGCAGGCGGAGTGGCCGGCGGTATACTCCGAACAGTGTCCGCTTCCTTTTTCGCCGCCCCGAGAATCTGCCGTGGTTACCCTGCGATCTCCTCGTGAAATCGCCCTCATGCGCCGTGCCGGACTCGTCGTGTGGGGTGCGCACCAGCTCGCGGCCGGCATGGTTCGGCCAGGGGTGACGACCGGTGAGATCGACACGGCGGTCGAAAAGTTTTTCCTGGAGAACGGCGCCGTGCCGCTGTTCAAGGGCGTGCCCGGCAAGGTGCCGTTTCCGGCCGCCTGTTGCATCTCGGTGAACGACGAGGTGGTGCATGGCATACCGGGCCCGCGGGTGCTGCGGTCGGGCGACGTGATCAGCATCGACACGGGCTGCAGCGTCGGAGGCTGGTGCGGCGATTCGGCGATCACGCATCCGGTGGGGCAGGTGACGCCGGAGGTGCAGCGGTTGCTGGACTGCACTGCCGGTGTGCTCGCTCTAGCCATCCGTCTCCTGGCATCACGGAGCCGGTGGAGCGACGTGGCGACGGAAATGGCGAAGTACGTTCGCGACCATGGGTTCTCGGTGGTGGAGAACTTCGTCGGCCACGGCATCGGACGGAGCATGCACGAGGATCCCCAGGTGCCGAACTTCTGCACGCCGGCGTTTCGGAAAAACCACGATTTCGAGATCGAGCCCGGACTGGTGATCGCGATCGAACCGATGGTGAACATGGGCACCAAGAAGGTGCGGGCCCTGTCCGACCACTGGACCCAGTCGACCGTCGACGGCATGCCAAGCGCGCACTTCGAGCACACCGTGGCGATCACCGAGGGGGGGCCGGTGGTGCTCACCGCTCCGCCGCTGGCCGGCGAGACGGTGGGAAATGCCGGCTCCGCGGCCTGAAGCGGCCGGCGGCGATGGAGTTGGATTTTGCGGCCCTATCGCCCGATCCAACAGCGGGCGGCGGGCAGAAAAGCACCCCCTTGTGATCGGTCGGCGGCGATCTTATATTTTGGGACTCCCGTAAAAACCCCTCCGTTCCTGTCGAAGGCGTGGTCGGTCGCCGCCACGAGCTTGTCCATCATGAAGGTTCGCGCCAGCGTCCGCCGGATGTGTGAGAAGTGCAAGATCGTCAGGCGCCGCGGCGTCGTCTTCGTGGTCTGCGCGGATCCCCGCCACAAGCAGCGGCAGGGGTGACGGGGGGTGACGGCGGGAGAAGATCGGGGTCCGCGGCGGCCGGTGCCCGCCGCGGATCACTCAGCCGTCCAGATGCCGCATTCGCGGCGCAGCGGCGCGGGTTGGTTTCGCATCGCGGGCAGCGTTCGGTTCAGTTCGGTTTCAGAGACATAATCCATGCCACGTTTGATGGGCGTTGACATTCCCTCCGAGAAGAAAACCGTCTTCTCGTTGCAGTACCTGTACGGCGTCGGCCAGCGGGTCGCCCGCGAGCTCTGCCACAAGGCGGGCGTCGATCCCATGGGCAAGGCCCGCGACCTTCACGAGGACGAGTTGGCTCGGCTCGCGGCCCTGCTTGACAAGGACTACACCGTGGAGGGGCAGTTGCGCCGGCAGGTGGCCCAGAACATTTCCCGGCTCAAGGACATCGGCAGTTATCGCGGCCTGCGGCATCGCCGGGGTCTGCCGGTTCGCGGGCAGCGGACGCGGACCAACGCCCGGACCCGCAAGGGGCCGAAGAAGACTGTGGCGGGCAAGAAGGGCGTGAAGGATCTCAAGTAGTCCGCTGTCGCGGCGCGGTCCCACGGTCATCAGTAGGAGCACACGGAACAAACTCATGTCGAAGGTTGCCAAGACGAAGAAGAAGTCGGTGACGGCGGGCATCGCCTTCATTCACGCCAGTTTCAACAACACGACGGTGACCATCACCGACACGCGGGGCGACACGCTCTGCTGGGCGAGTGGTGGCACCTGTGGCTTCAAGGGAAGTCGCAAGGGCACGCCGTTCGCGGGGCAGTGTGCGGCCCAGCAGGCTGCCGAGAAGGCTGCGAAGTACGGCGTCAAGGATCTCGAGGTGCGGGTCAAGGGGCCGGGCAGTGGCCGCGAGAGCGCCATCACGGCGCTGCAGGCGGCCGGCATGAACGTCAAGAGCATCGAGGACATCACGCCGCTCCCGCACAACGGCTGTCGGCCGCCGAAGAAGCGGCGCGTCTGAGGCGTCTGTACCACCAGTCATTCGTTTGGGATTAGAAGGCAGGATCGAATCATGGGACGTATCACCGGGCCGGTTTGCCGGCTGTGTCGCCGCGACGGGTTGAAGTTGTTTCTCAAGGGCAGTCGGTGCGACACGCCGAAGTGTGCCTTCGAGCGTCGCAGAAGGTCAAGCACTATTACGGCGTGCTGGAGCGGCAGTTTCGCACCTATTTCGCCCGGGCCGAGCGGGGCAAGGGCAACACGGGCGAGGTTCTGATGTCGCTCCTCGAGCGGCGGCTGGACAACGTGGTGCATCGCCTCGGTTTCGCTGCCTCGCGGGCCGCGGCCCGGCAGATGGTGATGCATGGTCACATCACGGTGAACGGTGGTCGGCTCGACGTTCCGAGTTACCTGGTCAAGGCCGGTGACCTGGTTCGCGTCAAGAATCGGGCCAAGAGCCTGCAGTTGGTGCACGCGGCATTGGCAGACAGTCGGCGCGACGTCCCCGACTTCCTGTCTCGTGCCGAGAGTCCGATTCCCGAGGGTCGTGTCGACCGGCTGCCCGGTTCGGACGACGTTTCGATTCCGGTTCAGGCCAACCTGATCATTGAGTTGTGCTCCAAGTAATGTCTGGGTGACGGCCGGTTGAGTTTCGGTCAACGAGTCGGCTTTGGGGCGCAGTCGCCCCGGCCCTGAATGGAGGAATCCCTGATGCATATCCGCTGGCGTGGCCTGGAGTTGCCGGGCTCGGTCGCCGTCGACCAGAAGACCCTGACGTCCACTTACGGGAAGTTCGTGGCGGAGCCGTTCGAGCGCGGCTTCGGCACCACCGTCGGCAACAGTCTGCGGCGCGTGCTCCTTTCCAGTCTGGAGGGAAGCGCCGTCACTCAGATCAAGATGGCCGGCGCCCTGCACGAGTTCACGACCATCAAGGGCGTGCTCGAGGACGTTACCGACATCGTGCTCGCGGTGAAGAGCCTGGTCGTCAAGAACCATAGCGAATCCACCCGCGTGGTGCGGGTCGAGAAGAGCACGAAGGGGCCGGTGACCGGTGCCGACGTCCAGACCGACGATGCGGTCGAGATCGTCAACAAGGATCTCGTCCTGGCCACGCTGACGGACGACGTGCCGTTCGAGCTGGAGATGGTGGTGGAGAACGGGCGTGGCTACGTGCCGTCGAGCGAGCACAGCCAGGCGTCCCAGGAGATCGGCATCATTCCCGTCGACGCCGTGTTCAGCCCGGTGACCCGCGTGAAGTACGAGGTCGAGGAAACCCGCGTCGGCCAGAAGACGAACTACGACAAGCTGACGATGGAGATCTGGACCAACGGCACGGTGACGCCGGAGATGGCGCTCGTCGAGGCGGCCAAGATCCTGCGGAAGCACCTCAATCCGTTCGTCTCGTACACGCGTCCCGGTCCGGCCGTCAGCCTGCCGGCGGCGGCCGCGTTGTTCGCCGTCGAGGCGCCGCTGGAGAGTCGGCTCGGCATGCTCGTGTCGGACCTGCGGCTGTCGCTGCGGGCCAGCAACTGTCTGCACGAGGCCGGCATCGAGACCCTGAAGGACCTCGTGTCGCGGTCGCGGGAGGAGTTGCTCGAGGTGCGAAACTTCGGAGACACAACCCTGCAGGAGATCGAGGCGAAGCTCCGGGAGCTCGGTTTGGAATTGGGAATGTCATTGCCTGCCGGAGCCGGTGCCTGATCGATAGGTCGGGCGCCAGTCGCGCACGGTTCAAAAGGAGAGAGCGTCATGCGTCATCGTCGCAAGGGTCGTGTGCTGGGTCGCAGCCCTTCTCATCAGCGTGCCCTGCTGCGCAATCTGGCCTCAGCCCTGATGCTCACGGAGCGCGAGGCGGAGGCTGGAGAGGCTGGCGCGCCGAAAGTGGCGGGTCGGATCATCACGACGCTCGCCAAGGCGAAGGAAGTGCGGCCGCTCGTCGAACGGTGCGTGACGATCGCCAAACGGGGCCTCGAGGCCTCCGGCAAGGCCCGCGAGTTCGCCACCACGGCCGCCCGCGACTCGGCGGAGTGGAAGCGGTGGCGGGAGAGCGAGGTTTGGACGCAGTGGGCGCGGGCCGCAGCCCCTGCCGTCAAGGCCCGGCGGCGGGTGGTCCAGTTGCTGGGCGATAAGCAGGCCGCGCGGATTCTCTTCGAGCGAATCGCCCCTCGGTTCACCGATCGTCCCGGCGGCTACACGCGGATCCTGAAGCTCGCGACCCCACGGCTGGGTGACGCCGGTCCGCGGGCGATCCTGGAGTTCGTGGGCAGCGATGTGGGCGCGGCCCGGGCGGCGGCGCCACGGGTCGAGGCCCGTCCGGCCCGCACCTGAATCACCCGTCCTCCCAGCCGGGAATAGTCGGTCGCTCGGTCCGCGAATATAATCGGGTCGAAGCATGCACCGTCGGATCCCAGGGTCGAGGTCGTCATGATTCGCTGGTATCGGGGCCGCCTGGCCGCGAGGGTTTTCCGGCCCTTTGTTCTGGTCGCGGTGCTGGCGGCCATCGGCTGTTTGCCCCCTCTGGCCGCCGCCGACGATCACTTCGGCATTCCGCAGGTCAAGTTCATCAATGAGCGGATCGCGGTCGGCTGGGAGGATGCCGGCATCCAGCCTTCCGCCCCGGCCACCGACGGGGAGTGGTGTCGACGGATCCACCTCGACGTCATCGGTCGCATCCCCACGTCGGACGAACTGCAGCGCTTTCTGGCCAACACGTCACCGTCCAAGCGGCCCGAACTCGTCGCCCGGCTGCTCGGTGACGAATACGTCGACGAGTATGCCCGCAATTGGACCGACGTGTGGACGACCGTGCTCATCGGTCGCGATGTGGCCAACGAGCGGGTCAGTCGGCCGGGCATGCGGCAGTATCTCCGCCGGGCGTTCTCCAAGAACAAGCCCTACGACCGGTTCATGGAGGAGCTCGTCACGGCCACCGGTGCGACGGCGAACCGCAAGGACATCGACGGCTTCAACGGCGCCACGAACTTCTTGAGCGGCAAACTGGAGGAGATGGGTGTCGAGAATGCCGTTCAGGCGACGGCCAAGACGGCGCAGATCTTCCTCGGGCTCCAGGTCCAGTGCACGCAGTGCCACAACCATCCCTTCAACAAAGGGAAGCAGAATCAGTTCTGGGAGATGAACGCGTTCTTTCGGCAGACCCGGGCCTTGCGCCGGTTCGACGGCTCACGGGACGTGCAATGGGTGGAACTCGTCGACGAGGACTGGGCCGGCGAGGGGGGCAATCCCGAGGAGGCGGAGCTCTATTACGAGTTGCGGAACGGGCTCATGAAGGTGGCCTACCCCGTGTTCGTCGACGGCACGGAGATCTCCAAGAGCGGGTATCTGCCGGGCACGATGGAAGACGGCACGCCGTACGGGGCGCATCGCCGCAAGGAGCTGGCGAAGCTGATCAAGGCGAGCCCCTATTTCCCCAAGGCGATCGTCAATCGGGTCTGGAGCCACTTCCTCGGCTACGGGTTCACCAAACCGGTGGACGATCTCGGCGAGCACAATCCGCCGTCCCATCCCGAGCTGCTCGACGGCCTCGCCGAGCGGTTCCGGGAGCAGAGCTTCGACCTCAAGGAGCTGGTCCGCTGGATCGTGCTCTCACGGCCCTACTCGCTGTCGAGCCGCGCGGTGGCCGCCAATGCGAAAGATGACCCGGCGCTCGGCGAAAAGCCGAAGTTTTCGCACTTTTACCTGCGGCAGATGCAGGCCGAGCAGCTTTACGAGTCGCTGCTCACGGCGACGCAGGCCGACAAAACCCAGCGGGCCGAAGAGGCGGCGAAGAAGAAAGACCAATGGCTGTCGCAGTTCGTGATCGCCTTCGGCACCGACGAAGGGGACGATGCGACGACGTTCAACGGCTCCATCCCCCAGGTGCTGATGATGTTCAACGGCGACCTGATCAAGCAGGCCACGAGCACCGGCAAGGGCGGGTTTCTCGACGCCGTCGCCACGAGCGGGGCGTCCGCCAAGGCCAAGATCGACACCCTGTACATCGCCGCGCTGTCCCGGAAGCCGTCGGCCAAGGAGGTGGCGACGGCGAATGCGATTCTCAAGGCCCGCGGCGGTGACGTGGTCGGGGCTCTTCAGGACATCTGGTGGGCCGTCCTCAATTCCAACGAGTTCATCATCAATCATTGATTCGCGCCTGCCGGGCCATCCATGGCCCCGGCAGGCTGGGACGTCGCGGGGAAAGCCAAGGTTTCCCCGGACGTCCGCGCGGCCGCACCTCCGGGCGGCCGTGGCCGCAGCGGGGCTGCGGCTGGGCGACTCGCCTCCGGCGAGCGTCGCCGGGAGGCATGCGGATGACACAGCAATAACTGGCGAGCCTCGTGACGAACTACACTTTGAAGTGAATCCCCAGTTCGCGTCGTGCACCCCCTCCGAGGAGCCCTGACATGGCCAGTTTCGAGGTTCTGCCTGCCGGGATGAGCCGCCGGCACTTCATGAGCCATCTGGCCGGGGCCGCGGCGCTGGCCGCCCCGGCGACCGCGTTCACCAACTCGATCCTCGCCAACGCCGCCGACCTGCGGAAGCGGCAAGCCGATCGCCACCACGGCCGATGGCGTGCAGATCTGCGAGCACATGCCGCTCATGGCCCAGCAGATGCACCACATGGCGATCGTGCGGTCGATGAGCACCCGCGAGGCCGACCACATGCGCGGCCGCTACTACATGCACACGGGATACGTGCCGAACCCCAACGTGGAGCATCCCAGCTACGGCTCGGTCATCGCCCACGAACTGGCCGATCAGGTGCCCGACCTGGAGATCCCGCCGTTCGTGTCGGTGGGCAGCGGCAGCGTCGGGGCGGGCTTCCTTGGCATGACCTGGGCGCCCTTCGTGGTGGACTCCAACGGCAACGTCCGCAATCTCGACATGGGCATCGATCCCGCCCGTCTCGCCCAGCGGCTGGAGATGCTGGCCACGATCGAGAAGGGCTTCATAGGCGAGAAGCGAGGCGGATCCGCGGACGACCACGCCAAGGTCATCCAAAAGACGGTGAAGCTGATGACCAGCAGCCAGATGGAAGCCTTCAAGGTGACGAAGGAGCCCAAGGAGGTGCAGGACCGCTACGGCACCACGGGCTTCGGGCGGGGCTGCCTCATGGCCCGCCGGCTCGTCGAGATGGGCGTGCCGTTCGTCGAGGTCGATCTCGGTGGCTGGGACAACCACGCCAACATCTTCCCGACGCTCGCCAACACGAAGCTGCCGGAGCTCGACAAGGCGATGGCGGCCCTGGTTTCCGACCTGGCCGACCGCGGCATGCTCGACGACACGGCGATCGTCTGGATGGGCGAGTTCTCCCGCACGCCGAACATCAACGGCGGCGGCGGCCGTGACCACTGGGCCCGCAGTTGGAGCGTGGTCGTGGGGGGCGGCGGCTTCAAGCGCGGCGTGGCCGTGGGCGAGACCAGTTCCGACGGCAAGGAGGTCGTGACCGAGCCCTACACGTCGCAGGACGTGATGGCCAGCGTGCTCAAGTCCCTGGGCGTCTCCCTGGAGACGACCTTCACGGCCAAGAACGGCCGGCCGATGAAGATCGCCAACTCCGGCAAGGTGATCAAGGAACTGTTCGCCTGACGCGGTGGTCGTCTGCGGGCGAAGCCCGGCTCGGGGCTGCCGATGCCCCGTCGCCGGACGTTCGCTGCGGACATCCTGTCCTCCGCTCACTCGGATGCAGACTGCGCTCCGCAATCCTTGCTTCGCTTGTCTGCATACGCCGGCTCCCGGGGCACGGGCAGCCCCGAGCCCCCCACTCGATGATCCTGGCCCCGATGATCCTGGCCCGTGGAGCGGCGTTCTTTGACCGTCGAATCCGGGCAGCCAACTCCTGGCCCTCGGCAATCAAGGTCGCACGGGTACGATGTCGCCACGGAATGAGGCCGACGACGGACCACGACGCTGACACGTGACGATCCAGCTGCGACGCGGGGCATCACGGGCCTGACGGGCACCTTCCGTCCCGTGCTGCGGCTCGTGCTGCCCGTGCTGCTCGAGCAGTTCCTCGCTCTGACCGTCGGCTTCACCGACAAGTGGCTGGCCGGCAACCTGTTCGCCGAAGCGGAGCCGCTGGCGGCGGTCGGCCTCGTGGCCTACTGCCTGGCCTTTCTGCCCGTGCCCTTCGCGGTCCCGGCGGTCGCGGTGACGGCGCTCGTCGCCCGGGCCGTGGGAGCCGGTGATCGGCCGGCAGCGCGGCGGGCGGCCGCTCAGGCCCTGCTTGTCGGCATGGTGATCGTCGCCGGGGCGGCCGTCCTGCTCGTTCTCGGTGGCGGCAGGCTGCTGGGATGGCTGGGACTGCCCGCGGGCAGCACCGCGCTCGCGGGGCGGTATCTCGCCATCGTCCTGCCGGTGCTGCCGGCGATGATGCTGATCCACGTGGGCATGGCCGCGCTCCGCGGCGCCGGCGCCATGGTGGCGGGATTGGTGGGCATGACAGTCGTGAATCTCGTCAACGCCGGTGCGAGCTTCGCCCTCGCGACCGGCTACGGCGGGCTGCCGCGTCTCGGCTGGGAAGGCCTGGCCTGGGGCACGGCGGCGGGGTACCTGGCCGGCGCGATCTGCGTGGCAGCCCTCCTGGCCCGGCGGCTCGCCCCCCGGGCGGCCGACTGGCGGCCCGACATGGCGACGCTGCGGCGGATCGTCCGCGTGGGCCTGCCGGCGGGCGGCGACGCCCTCGCCAATGCCGCCTGCCACCTCGCGTTTCTCTCCATCGTGAACCGACTGGGAGACGTGGCGGCGGCGGCCCACTCTGTGGCGGTCACCATCGAATCGCTCGCCTTCCTTCCGGGCACGGCCTTCCAGGTGGCTGCCGCGACGCTCGCCGGGCAATTCCTTGGCGCCCAGGACGAGCGCCGGGCCCGGGGAAGTGTCTGGCTGGCGGCGGTCGCCTGCCTGACGTTCATGACCTGCGCAGCGGCCGGGTTTCTCTGGTCAGCCGACCCGCTGGCCGCCTGGTTCACGGGCGGTCCCGGGAGCCAGCCCGAGGTGGCGTCTCTCACGGCCAGGCTCGTGCGCATCGTGGCCTTCGCCCAGCCGCCGCTGGCCCTGCTGATGGTGCTCTCCGGCGGCCTCCGGGGCGGCGGGGCCACCCGGCCGCCACTGGTGGTCAACTTCCTGGGGCTGCTCGTGATCCGGCTGCCGCTGGCGATCCTGCTCGCCTGGCCCGACGTCACCCTGCCCGGCGGTTTGGGCACGCTGCACGCCGCCGGCTGGGGAGCCGTGGGCGCCTGGGTGGCGATGGCCGCCGACCTGACGGCGCGGGGCCTGGCGATGCTCGTCATCTTCTCACGAATCCGCTGGTCGCGGGTCGCCGTCTGACCGCTCGCTCCTGCCGACTGGCATGGTCTCACCTGCCGGCCACGCTACACTCTGGGACGCATGCAGCGATCGGCGGATACCGGTCGTTTCGCCAGCGAGGGCCGTGGATGGCAGCCGTCGATCTCGAAGTCGAGCACTGGAGCACCGCCGATGCGGCCGACCTCTACGAAGTGGCCCGCTGGGGCAACGGCTATTTTTCGGTGAGCCCGAGCGGGCACATGCTCGTGCATCCCGACAAGGATCCCACCAAGAGCATCGACCTCAAGGCGCTCGTCGACCGGCTCCAGGTGCGCGGCATCGACCTGCCGATCCTGCTGCGGTTCGCCGGGATTCTCCAGCACCGCCTGGGGGAGATCCACGGCGCCTTCGCCGCGGCCATGAAGGACAGCGGGTATCGCGGCGACTACTGCTGCGTCTATCCGGTGAAGGTCAACCAGCAGCGGCAGGTGGTCGAGGAGGTGCTGCGATTCGGCAAACCGTACCGCTTTGGCCTGGAGGCGGGCAGCAAGCCTGAGCTGCTGGCGGTGATCGCGCTGGCCGACAACGACACGCCGATCATCTGCAACGGCTTCAAGGATGCCGAGTTCATCGAGACGGCGATGCTGGCTCAGAAGATCGGCCGCCACGTGATCCCGGTCGTGGAGCGGTTCTCGGAGCTGCACCTGATCCTGGAGTACGCCGAGAAGCTCGGCGTGCGGCCGCGGATCGGGATGCGGGTCAAGCTCGCCACCCGCGGCAGCGGCCGCTGGCAGTCGTCGGGCGGCTTCCGCAGCAAGTTCGGCCTCACGGCGAGCGAGCTGGTGAAGGGCCTCGAGCTGCTCGCCTCCCGGGGCATGGAGGACTGCCTCCAGCTGCTCCACTTCCA
This sequence comes from Planctomycetaceae bacterium, assembly GCA_021300535.1. GTDB lineage: Bacteria > Planctomycetota > Planctomycetia > Pirellulales > UBA1268 > QWPN01. Next base: position 27,816 of record JAJTED010000055.1, read on the forward strand.
CCAGGGCAGCCAGATCACCAACATCCGGCACATCAAGGCCGCCCTCAACGAGGCCTCGCGGATCTACACCGAGCTCGTCAAGCGCGGCGCCGGGCTTCGCTACCTCGACGTGGGCGGCGGCCTCGGGGTGGACTACGACGGCTCGCAGACCAACTTCGAGTCGAGCGTCAACTACAGCCTGCAGGAATACGCCAACGACGTCGTCTACCACGTGCAGAATGCCTGCGACGAGGCGGGCGTGCCGCACCCGACGATCATCTCCGAGAGCGGGCGGGCCGTGGTGGCCTACCACAGCATGCTGGTCTTCGGGGTCCTGGGCGTGTCGGAGCAGGGGGGCATGGCGGAGGTCGGGGAGCCGCCCGCCGACGCCGAGCAGCCGCTCCACGACCTGATGGAGACCTACCAGGGGATCAACGTCCGCAATCTCCTGGAGAGCTACCACGACGCCCAGCAGGCGCTCGATACCGCGATGAACCTGTTCGCCAGCGGGTACCTGCCGCTCGACCAGCGGTCGGCCGTGGAAAACCTCTACTGGGCCATCTGCCGGAAGATCTGCAAGCTCACCAAGACGCTGGAGTACGTGCCGGAGGAACTCGAGGGCCTGCAGGCTTCGCTCTCCGACACCTACTTCTGCAACTTCTCGCTCTTTCAGTCGATCCCGGACAGCTGGGCCATCAAGCAGCTCTTTCCGGTGATGCCGATCCATCGGCTCAACGAGCGGCCGACGCGGGCCGCCGTGCTCGGCGACGTGACCTGCGACTCCGACGGCAAGATCGACCAGTTCATCGACCGTCGCGACGTGAAGCGAACGCTCCCGTTGCACACCTGGCAGCACGAGCCCTACTACCTCGGGGCGTTCCTCATCGGCGCCTACCAGGAGATCCTCGGCGACCTGCACAACCTGTTCGGCGACACCAACGCCGTGCACGTCAGCCTCGACGACCGCGGCGAAGTGGTCGTGGACGCGGTGATCAAGGGCGACACGGTCCGCGAGGTCCTCGACTATGTGGAGTTCGACGCCAACCACCTGGTGCAGAAGCTCCGCGACGCCATCGAGCAGGCGGTCCGCGAGGGGCGGATCTGCGACGGGCAGGCGGGCCGGTTCCTCAAGTTCTACGAGGAGGGCCTCGGTGGCTACACGTACCTGGAAGAGCCGTCGCAGGGTTGAGTTTTGCATGGGGCGCCGCGGGTTGGGGTGGCACCGTTGATGCCGGAAGTGATCCCGTGTCGGTTCCAAGAAGCCCCGGGCGGAAGCCCGGGGACACCGGGCACAAAAACCACCCCGCCGTCCATGCCGCACGACTTCTCGCGATTCTCCGCTTCAACCCCGCACCGCATGGTACGCGGGACGATAGCCGCCACCCGGAGTCCCCCGGCTTCCGCCGGGGGCTTGTTGGCGATCAACGCACCGAGCCCTTCGCATGACTGGGCTTGGCAATCCGATTGAAGCTTCTGCCATGAACGTCATTCGGGTCGCCGGGGCGGCCCTCAACCAGACGCCGCTCGACTGGGACGCTAACCGCGATCGCATCCTGGCGGCGATCGCGGAGGCCCGGGCCGCGGGGGTCGCGGTCCTCTGCCTGCCGGAGCTGTGCATCACCGGCTACGGCTGCGAGGACGCCTTCTATTCGCCGGCCGTGCAGCGGATGGCGATCGAGGTGCTGGCCGAGATCGTGCCGCACACCGGCGGGATCGTCGTGGCCCTCGGGCTGCCGCTGCGGTTCGAAAGCGGCCTCTACGACGCGGCGGCCCTGGTGGCCGGCGGCCGGCTGGCGGGGATCGTCTGCAAGCAGCACCTCGCGGGTGACGGCATCCACTACGAGCCCCGCTGGTTCCGGCCCTGGCGCCGCGGGCAGCGGTCTGTCGTCACCGTCGCCGGCCGCGATGTCCCTGTCGGCGACCTGCGGTTTGACTGCGGCGGCCTGCGGATCGGGTTCGAGATCTGCGAAGATGCGTGGGTGGCCGACCGGCCCGGAGCCGCGCTGGCGGCCCGCGGCGTCGATCTGATCCTCAATCCCTCCGCCAGCCACTTCGCCTTCGGCAAGGACGAGATCCGCCGCCGCCTCGTGCAGGACGGCTCGCGGGCCTTCGCCGCCGGTTATGTCTACGCCAACCTCGTGGGCAACGAGGCGGGCCGCGCCATCTACGACGGCCGGTCGCTGACCGTCGCCGATATCGACGTGGGCGAACTGCGGGCGGCTCAGGCCCGGCTCGCGGTCGAACCTGTGCCCGACGCGGTCGAAGGGGACGTGGTGCCGGTCGCCTTCGGGCCGCCGCCGGCGCCGGGTGCGGCCCCGGCCGAGGGCGGCGACCGCCGTGAGGCGTGGGAGCACGGTGGGCATGTGAAGGAGGAAGAGTTCACACGGGCCGTCGCCCTGGGGCTGTTCGACTACGCCCGCAAGAGCCGCTCCCGGGGCTTCGTCGTCTCGGCGAGCGGCGGGGCCGACTCGTCGGCGGTGGCCTGCCTGGCTGCGATCGCCGTGCGGCTGGCCGCCGGGGAACTCACGCTGCCGGTCGCGGCGGCCCGCCTTGGCATGGCGACTCCGACCGGCTCCGGTGAAGCCGCCCTCCGCGGGCTGATCAACGCGACGCTGACCTGCGTCTACCAGGCGACCGCGAACTCCGGAGCGGTCACGCATGCGGCCGCCCGGGGCCTGGCCGTGGCGCTCGGGGCCGCGTTTTACGAGTTCGACGTCGAGCCACTCGTCCGCGGCTACGAGACGATCGTTTCCCGGTCCATCGGCCGGCCGCTCACGTGGGACCGCGACGACGTGGCGCGGCAGAACGTCCAGGCCCGAGCCCGCTCGCCGGGCGTGTGGATGCTGGCGAACCTCACCGGTGCGCTGCTCGTGTCGACCAGCAACCGCTCCGAGGCCGCCGTCGGCTATGCGACGATGGATGGCGACACCTCCGGTGGCATCGCGCCGCTGGCCGGCATCGACAAGGCCTACCTGCGGCGGTGGCTGGTGTGGCTGGAGACATGCGGACCGGCGGGCGTCGGCCCGATCCCGGCGCTCGCGGCCGTGAACGTGCAGGCCCCCACCGCGGAGCTGCGTCCGGCGGCCGCGGGCCAGACCGACGAGGCCGACCTCATGCCCTACGACGTGCTCGATCGGGCGGAACGCTACGCCGTGCGCGACCGCCTCGACCCGGTGGCCGTCTGGCGGCGGCTGCGGGCCGACTTTCCCGGGCACGACCAGACGCAGCTGGCCCGCTGGACGGAGCGGTTCTTCACGCTCTGGAGTCACAACCAGTGGAAACGGGAGCGGTATGCGCCCTCCTTCCATCTCGACGACGAGAATCTCGACCCCAAGACCTGGTGCCGGTTCCCGATCCTTTCCGGCGGCTACGCCCGCGAACTCGCCGCCCTCCGCGCGGCTGTTGCACGAATCTGACTGCGGCGCCCCGTTTGGTCGGTGAATCGGTCGCGTCACCGTCCCAAGAAGCCCCGGGTGGAAACCCGGGGACACCGGGCACGAAGGCCATCCCGTCATCCATGCCGCACGCCGGCTGGCGCCTGTCCGGTTCAACTCGGCAGTGCATGGTGCGTGGGATGTGAGACGACCCGGAGTCCCCCGGCTTCCGCCGGGGGCTTTTTGTGCGTGACGTGCGCGGCCCAAGAAGCCCCGGGTGGAAACCCGGGGACACCGGGCACGAAGGCCATCCCGTCATCCATGCCGCACGCCCGCGCGGGCAGCCCCGACCACCGGGACCCCCGCGGCTCACGTGGGAGGCGGTGGCGTCACCGTGGCCTCGAGCGGCGTGCCGCGTTGGAAGTGCATGAGGTTGCGGACGGTCTGGGCCGCGATTGCGTCGAGGGCGTTTTTGGTGAAGAAGGCCTGGTGGGCCGTGACCACGACGTTGGGGAAGGTGAGCAGCCGCGTGAAGGTGTCGTCGTGGATGATGGAGTTGCTGTGGTCGGCGAAGAATAGATCCGCCTCCTCCTCGTAGACGTCGAGGCCGAGGTGGCCGACCCGGCCGCTCTTCAGGCCGTGGATCACCGCCCGGGTGTCGACGAGGCCGCCCCGGCTGGTGTTGACGAGCATCACGCCCGGCTTCATCAGCCCGAGCGCCCGGGCGTCGATCATGTGATGGCTCGTCGGCGTGAGCGGGCAGTGGAGGGTGATCACGTCGGATGACGCGAACAGCTCGTCGAGGGGCACGAAGGCCACGCCGCGGGCGACGAGGTCGGCGGGCGGATGGGGGTCGTGGGCCAGCACGCGGCAGCCGAAGCCGAGGAGGATCTCGGCGACCCGCCGGCCGATCCGGCCGGTGCCGACGACCCCGGCCGTGCGGCCATGGAGATCGAAGCCCAGCAGCCCGTCGAGCGAGAAGTTGCCCTCGCGGACCCGGTTGTAGGCCTTGTGCAGCCTGCGGTCGAGCATCAGGATCAGGCCGACGGTGTGCTCGGCGACGGCGTGCGGTGAGTATTCGGGGACGCGGGTCACGGGCAGCCCGAGGCGGGCGGCGGCGGCGAGGTCGACCTGGTTGAATCCGGCGCAGCGCAGCGTCACCAATCGCACGCCCGCCGCGGCGAGCGCCTCGAGCGCGGCGGCGTCGAGGTCGTCGTTCACGAAACAGTTCACGGCCGTCGCGCCCTGGGCGAGCCGTGCCGTGCGGGCGTCGAGGCGGGGCTCGAGCCACGTCCACTCCAACGGCAGCCCGGCCGATGCCGCGGCCAGCGACTCGCGGTCATAAGGCTGGATCGAGAAGGCGGCGAC
>JAJTED010000179.1 GCA_021300535.1 Planctomycetaceae bacterium
CCGGAGGGCCGGGTTGATTCCAAGCGGGCGGCGGCCCGCCAAGCGAACCGCGGCACGACGCCGCGGGTTCGCGTGCAGCATGCTCCCGGGTTTCCACCCGGGGCTTCTTGTGCGTGCTTCGTGGACGGGCGACGAGACCGATTCCCAATTCAACGGATCTGCAAAACAACGTTCGCAAGCGGATTCCTGCAGCGGCGACGCCCTGCCGGGCCGCTCCGCGCAACATCAAAAGCCGCGAGCCGAGGCAATGTGGAGCGGTTTTCCGTGGAGCGACGCGGATACCCTCATCTGACGATTCGGGATTCCCGGCAGCGGCGCCGGCGTGGCCGCCGCGGCCACTGCGTTGCTGGTTCCGAGGCGCTACACCTGTTTCATCTACCATCGCTGCATGCATGCAGCGGCTCGCGCCCGGGAAACCTATGGCGAAAACGTCCCAGTCGAACCAGATCTGGTAGGGGAACGGATACAGGACTGGTGAGCTCGTCTCGCCGCCCGGCCGCCGCGAATCACGCCCCGCCAACTGTCCCCGGCGGAAAACCCTCGCCTTCAGGCCGCGACGCGCCGCATGCACTTGCCGGCTCCCTAGGATCAGTTGCAGTCATTCGCACGCCCGGGCACCGACCGCGGCCGGCAGCGGAAGGCGGCGTGCTCCGGGGGTTCGAGAGACATGGATGCGGCCGGTTCACCGCGAGTTCTCTTGCGACCCGGCACGGCGGATGTATGCGACCGCGATGATCGGCTCGTCGGTGGGCGAGTCGCCGGCCCGGGCGGGCGGGCCGCTCGTGGCCGGCCAGGGGGCCTGCGGCGTCACGGTGCCGCGTTCCAGCGGTGACGTGCGGCTGGAGCTCGAGGCCCGCCGCCGACAGCCGCTCGGCAGTGAGCCGCGGCCCAGCGGCGCCCAGGCCGGCACGGAAGCCCCGTCCCCGACGCGGGCCGAGGAATGGACCACCATGGTCAACGTGTGGCGTGATCTGCCGCTGACGCAGCATTTCGGGGTGTACGCGGGGGGCGGCATCGGGGTCGGCGTCCGCAGGCCCAGCGGCGCCGACATGGCGCCGCGCGCGGGGCTCGGCTGGCAGACCGGTGGCGGCGTCACCTATGCGGGCACGGAGCGGGTGACGTTCGACGTCGGCTACCGCTTCTCCGGCCTCGAGGCGGCCGGCCCACGGACGACGGCCGGAGAAAACGAACTGCTGTTTGCGATTCGCATCGACGAGCCGTTCCGCGGCCTGTGGCGCGACACCGGCCGCTGACGCATCCCGGTCGCCCGCCGAGACACCATCCAGTCCCGCCGCACGCCGACTGGCCGGCCGGGCACCTTTACGGCGCCTCGTCATCCTGCCAGCCTCGCTGGCCGGCTCCTTCGACTACAATCCGGGCATGATCAAGAACGAAGCCGAGTACCGGCGGGATGCGGAGTTCGACCGCAGGGAAACCCTGCGCCGGATGACGGTCGAGGAGTCGATCGCCCTCGGCGAGGCGCTGTTGACGTCGCAGATCATGCGGGTGGCCAAGTCCTCCGACGACGACCATCCGCGAAGCCTCGCGATCGCACTCGGAATCCGGCACGTGCGGGCCCCAACCTTGCGAGCACACCACGATGGCGGCGAACGAGTTTGATGCGTTCTGCCGGCAGGCATTCGAGTTTCTCGAGCATCGGAACGTGCGCTATCTCGTCATCGGTGGCCTGGCGGTCGTCGTCGTCGGCGAGCCGCGCACCACTGCCGACGCGGATGCGATCGTCTTCGTGTCGCCTGCGGAAGCGGAATCGCTGATCCGAGAGGCGGCCGCGGCGGGATTCGATCTCCGCGAAGACGTTGAGCGCGAGCGACTTTCTCGAACCGGAACCATGCGGTTTCGCCGCGGTCTTTTTCAGCTCGATCTCATCACCGCGTCGCTGGCCTTCGAAGAGCGGGCTCGCGAGCGGGCGACCCGTCACGAGCTCTTCGGAGTGTCGCTGCCTTTTCCCAGCCCGGAGGATCTGATCCTTTTCAAGATTCTCGCCGGCCGCGACAAGGATCTGCTCGACGCAACCGGAATCGCGAGCAGGCACCGCGATCGTCTCGATGTGCCGTACCTGGAAACAACCCTTCGCGAAATCTGCGACGCGGCAGAAGACGCCTCCTTGTGGACCCGTCTGCAACGCGTGCTCGCCAGCGCGTGAGCCCTCGGGGCCAAGCTACGGCAGTTCATGGGCGAAGGATGACGAGGCGTTTCGCCCCGCAACGCGGCGTTGACGGCCGCCTTGAAAAAGCCTCCAGACAAATGTTCCTGCCCCGCGGCCCCTTGAACGGGGACGACAGTCGCCGGAAACAACTGGCGGAGTCAGACGGTGCCCACGCCGCTTTCACAATCCCTGGCGGCCGGCGACCGGGAGGCGTTCGCCGCCCTCCAAACCGTTCGCGGCCGTCGTCAACGCTGCGGACGTGCAGGCGATCGTCGCCCGCCACGCACCGACGCTCGAACTCGTGCGGCGGGCCGCCGACAAGCCCGACCAGCGGCACGCCTGATACGGCTCACACTTGAGCCTCGCGCACGAACCTCTCCTGGGCAACAACGGCGCGGGAGGGATTGTCCATGCCCCAGGAGCCGGCGTGGCTGACCAGCGTAGCCAGGGATGGCGCGCGTCAGCGCCGACGCGGGCGACGCCGGGCAGCGACGGATGGACCCGCACCGCCGCCACCGGGCCGCCGCTCCGAGCCACCGGCCGGCGGCCAAACTCGTGCTCGATGGCGAACCGGGCCATGCGGAGGAGCGTCGGGCGGTCGAGCGGCGGGCAGGCGACGTCGCCGGCATGGGCCAGGACGTTCGACCGGTCGAACGTGGGATCGTGGCGGAAGTAGCGCCGGTAGACCTCGAGTTCGCTCTGCAGGTTTTCGGCGAACCAGCGCTCGTCCTGGAGGTCGGGGTCGTCTTCGGCCGCGGCCCGGGAGTAGGTCTCGACGGCCTCCTGGATCGTGGCGGCGACCGTGCCCGTCGCCAGCGGCTCGGGATGCGTGACATGGAACGTCTTGCCATGGGCGGCCGGCCGGCCCACGAGCGTCGCGATCACGCGGGACACCCAATCCACGGGCACGAAGTTCTTCCGAGCCGCCGGATCGACGCCCATCAGGGCCAGCAGCGCCAGGCCGCTCGTGGATCCCAGCGGCACCCGCGTGAGCAGCGTGTGACCCAGCCGCAGCGCCGCGAAGAAGCCATGGTAGGTGGAGGTGTAGCCCGTGACGGTGTCGCCGACGATGATCGACGGCCGGTAGACCGTCACGCTGTCGAGGTGGCCCGCGGCCCGCACCATCCGCTCCGCCTCCACCTTGCTGCGTTCGTAGTCGTTGCCGAACGACTGACCGACGTCGAGGTCCGCCTCCGCCACCATGTCGGTCCGCAGCCCGCACACGTAGGCCGTCGACACCTGGTGCATCCGCCGCAGGCCGGCCCGGGCGGCCAGTTCCAGCACGTGCGCGGTGCCACCGACGTTCGTGACCCAGGGCTCCTCGTCGCGGGACTTCCCCTTGAAACTCAAGCTGGCGGCGTTGTGCAGCAGTTCGCTGCAGTGATCGCCGACCCACCGGATTGCCGCCTCGTCGAGGCCGCAGGCAGGCAGGGTGAGGTCGCCAGACAGGACGACGGGCCGCGGCAGCCGCAGGCCGAGCCGATCCTCCCAGTCGGCCACGAGCGCCTCGACCCGCGCGGCCGGGGAGCGCTTCCGTTCGCCCCGGGCGATGACGGCCACGGGCCGACCCGCCAACATCAGATCCCGCAGCAGATACGAGCCGAGCAGTCCGGTGGCACCCGTCAGGAGGAGATGGGGCGATTCGTGCGACGGGCTGGCGTTCATGCAGGCATCCGGGGCGGGCGACAGCCCGGCATCCGTGGGCCATCGAGGGACTTACCTTACGGCCGCACGGCCGGCCGATCAATGGACCGCTCGGCGCGGGCCGCGGGACGAAAACCGCTGCTCCACTTGGCGAGTTCGATGACCGTCACGGGCACCAGCGCCAGGGCGAACACGAACGCCCAATCATTCCCTACGTGGTGCTCGATCGCGAACACCGGCTGGGCATGGGGCAGCGTCACGATCACGACCTGCAGCAGCCCCGACAGCAGGATCGCCATCACCAGGGCCGGATTCCCGAAGAACCCGAGGGCGACGGCCGTGAAGCGGTCGCTGCGGCAGCCGATGGCGAAGAAGAGTTGGGCGAACGCGGCCACGCAGAACGTCAGCGTGCGGGCCCGCTCCAGCCGGGCGTCGTCGCCCCGCCACGTGCTCCAGAAGGCCCAGAGCACGACCGCCGCGACGAGCGCCCCGTGGGCGAGGATGAGCATGCCCCGCTCCCGCGTGATCACCGCCTCCTGCGGCGGCCGCGGCGGCCGCTCCATGATGTCGCGCTCGGGCGGCTCGAGGCCCAGCGCCAAGGCGGGCAGCCCGTCGGTGACGAGATTGAGCCACAGGATCTGGATGGCCGCGAGCGGCGCGGGCCAGCCGGCGAGGGCCGCCACGAACATCACCAGCACCTCGCCGGCGTTGCAGGAGAGCAGATAGTGGATGAACTTCTGGATGTTGTCGTAGATGCCCCGCCCCTCCTCCACGGCGGTCACGATCGACGCGAAGTTGTCGTCGGTGAGCACCATGTCGGAGGCCTCCTTGGTGACGTCTGTGCCCGTGATCCCCATGGCGATCCCGATGTCGGCCGCCTTGACCGCCGGGGCGTCGTTGACGCCGTCGCCGGTCATGGCCACGATCTCCCCGCGCCGCTGCCAGGCCCGCACGACCCGCAGCTTGTGCTCGGCCGACACGCGGGCGTAGACGGCGATCGAGTCCACCTCGGCCGCCAGCCGTTCGTCCGCCAGGCCGTCGAGCTCGGCGCCGGTGACGACGCGGTCCGCGGCACCGGCGATGCCGAGCTCCCGGCCGATTGCCAGGGCGGTGGCAGGGTGATCGCCGGTGATCATCACCGGGCGGATACCGGCCGTCCGGCACCGCTCGACCGCCCGCCGGGCCTCGTCGCGCGGCGGATCGATCATTCCCGCGAGGCCCACGTGCACCAGCTCGCGCTCGGCGATGGACGGCTGGGAGTCGAGCGGCTCACCGGCGGGCAGGTCGCGACAGGCCAGCGAGAGCACCCGCAGCGCGCGGCCCGCCATGTCCGCGGCGCCGGCGAGGATCTCGCGGCGACGGTCGTCCGTGAGCGGAATGATCGCCCCGCCGTGCAGTTCCGCCGTGCAGCGCGACATGATCGCCTCCGTCGCCCCTTTCGTCAGCATCAGGCGATCGCCCGGCGGCGTGCGAATGACGACGCTCATCCGCTTGCGCTCGGAGTCGAACGGAATCTCGAAGATCACCGGCGCCGCCGGATCCTCCGCCGGCACGCCCCCCTTGAGCGCCGCGACCACCAGCGCCCCCTCGGTCGGATCACCGACCACCTGCCAGCCACCGCCGTCGCCCGTCGGCTCCACCGCGGCACTGCCGCAGCGGGCGGCGATGAGCAGCAGCCGACGGAGGTCCGGGTCGGCGGCCGTGACGGCCATGCCGTCGGCCATCCGCAGAAACTCGCCCCGGGGCTCGTAGCCACCGCCCGTGATCCGATACCGGCCGCTCGCCGTCACGACCTCGCGGACCGTCATCTCGTTGCGGGTCAGCGTTCCGGTCTTGTCCGAGCAGATCACCGTCACCGAGCCGAGCGTCTCCACGCTCGGCAGCCGGCGGACCAGCGCGTTGCGGGCCACCATCCGCTGCAGGCCGATGGCCAGCACGAGCGTGACGACCGCCGGCAGCCCCTCCGGCACGGCGGCCACCGCGAGGCTCACCCCGCGCAGCAGCACCTCGCCCAGTCCGCCCTCCCGCCACAGGGCCACCAGCCCGCCGCCCCGCCAGGTCTCCAGCAGGAAGATGACCCCGACGACGACCAGACAGATCACGATCAGCACCCGGCCCAGTTCGGCGAGCCGGCGCTGCAGCGGCGTCGTCTCCGGCGGCGACCGCTCGAGCAGGCTCGCGATCCGTCCGAGCTGGGTCTGCATGCCGGTTTCGACCACGAGGGCCGCCCCGCGGCCCGCGGCCACGACGGTGCCCGCATGCACGATCGAGCGGCGATCGCCGAGCGACGTGGCCTCCGGCAGCGGCCCGGTCGGAACCTTCTCCACCGGCACGCTCTCGCCGGTGAGGGCCGACTCCTGCACCCGCAGCCCGAAGGCCTCGATCAGCCGGGCGTCAGCCGGCACCTGGTCGCCGGCCTCGAGCTCGATCCGGTCGCCGGGCACGATCGACCGTGCCGGCACCGGCTGCACCGCCCCGTCGCGCACGACCTTGGCCAGCGGCGCGGCGAGCCGCTCGAGCGCCGCCAACGCCCGCAGGGCCCGCTCCTCCTGAAAGAAGCCGATCGCGGCGTTGACCACCACGATCGCGAGGATGGCCGCCGTGTCGGCCCAGTCTCCCATCGCCGCCGCGATGCCGGCCGCGAC
>JAJTED010000180.1 GCA_021300535.1 Planctomycetaceae bacterium
ATCATATCCTGCCGGGAATGCCTGAGCAATCTGCCGGCCATTCCGGCTGCCGGCCAGCCCGAGCCCGTGCCGCCCTCGACGGTCTGGCCCGCCGGACGGGGCGTCAGCCGGGCGCGGTGAACGCCAAGGGTTCACCGGGCCGCCAAACGCCGCCTCCTGCGGCAGGCAGCAGCGGAGCATGCGACACCACCGATCGTGGGCATTCCTGCCGGGAAGCCCGTAGCGACCGCGAGGGAATAGACGTCGTCTCATCCGGAGCCCGGCCACACTCCCTCGGCTCACGCCTCGGGCTTCAAGGGCACGGGCACGCGGCAACGAACGTGCAGGAAGGAGCGCGGCTGCCCGTGCCGACGAACCGGTGGATCAGCCCACGATCTCGGTGAACTCGCCGGCGTTGTCGGCGAACTTCTTCACCGGCACGTCGAACCGATGGAGCAGCGTCAGGAACAGGTCGCCCAACGGCCGCTCGGCCGGCTGCCGCAGAAAGTGGCCGTGCTTCAGGCCGAGCGACTTCCCGCCCGCCAGCACCAACGGATAGTTCCGCGCGTTGTGCAACGTGCTCGTACCGCTGCCATACAGGCAGATCGTGTTGTCGAGCATCCGCTCATCGCCCTCCCGCACGTTCGCCAGCCGGTCGAGGAAATAGGCGTATTGCTCGGAGAGGAAGCGGTCGTACTTCGCCCAGTTGGCGATGTCGTGGTGCGACAGCCCGTGGTGGCCTTTCCCCAGGCCGAGGATGATCGGAAAACGCTCACAGACGCCGACCCCGTCCTCGGCGCTGATCTGGTAGGTCGCCACCCGCGTCGTGTCCGTTTCGAACGCCAGCACGATGAGGTCGAACATCGTGCGGATGAAATCCGCCGGACCCTCCGGCGACACCTCCAGATTGAGGCGATCGGCGTCGACCGTGGGCAGCGGCTTGTCGATCCACGCTTCGGCCCGCGCCAGACGGCCCTCCACCTCCGACAGGGATTGCAGAAACTCGTCGAGCCGCCGCTGGTCGGGCTGCCCCAGGCGGCGGCGGAGCGATGAGGCGTCTTCGAGCAGGAAATCGACCTGGCGTCGGCCCAGCTTGAGAGCCCGCTGGCGGGCCCCCTTGTCGCCGTCCCCCGCTTGCGTGAACAGCCGTTCGAAGATCTGCCGCGGCTTCGATGCCGCCGGAATCGCCCGCCCCTCACCGTCGAAGGAAACCGTCGTCGCCCGGCTCTTCGGACCGACGCCGCCGTGGCTCGACATCACCAGCGACGGCACCCGGGTATGGTGCCCGACGGAACGGGCGATCATCTGGTCGAGCGAAATCGAATTGTTCGTGTTTTGACGAATGTCGGCCCCGGTCAACCAGACGTCGCCCGTGGCATGGCCGACCAGTTTTCTGCTCGTGGGGTGCGACAGGCCTCCGAGGATCGTCATGTCGGCCCGATGGGGGGCGAGCGGCTCGAGCGGCTTGTTGAACTCGTAGTCGGCCCCGGCGGTGTACGGAAACCAGTGCCATTCCCGCAGTTCGGGCTGTTCCTTCCCGGGCAGAGCCACGCCGTTGGCGAAAAAGACGCCGCAAAACCGCCGCGGACGTGGAGGGCCGTCCGCCGGCCCGGCGGCTACCGCCGGCCCCATCGCCTCCAGCCACGGCAGCGCGATGCCGCAGCCCAAGCCGCGGAGCACCGTCCGCCGATCCAATCGCCATGCGGAGTTGATCATCGACGCCATCTCCTTTTCCCAAGTCTCGCAGCCGTGACGCCTCGAGGCAATGCATCCGGCCTCACCGTGTGTGGATCGTCACCGTGCCTGCATCGTCACCGTGCCTGGGAGGCCTCGCTCTGCACGACCAGCACCACCAGATCCCCCAGACCATCGCCGCGGTCGCGGAGCCGGGTGGCCAACGCATCCGCCGCCTCGACGTCCGCGATGTTCAGGGTGCGGCCCAACGCGTAGGCCAGCAATTTGCGGGCGACGGCCCGGCGGATCGTGTCCGCCTTCGATCGCACCAGTTCGGCCTTGAGCTCCCGCAGGCCGTTGATCGTCGCCCCCGTCGGCAGTTCCGCCACCGCGTCCACCGGCTGCTTCGTCCGCTGCCGCCGTCTCTCGGCGCCGGCTCCATCCCGCTGCCAACCGCCGACGGCGTCGTACTCCTCGAAGGCCAGGCCCCAGGGATCGATGTGCCTGTGGCAGCCGCCGCACGCCTTCGACTCCCGGTGCAGCGCCAGCATCTGGGGCACCGTCAGGCCCCGATTCTTGGGGTCTTTCCGCTCGAGTTCCGGCACGTTCGGCGGCGGCGGTGGCGGAGGCTCATCCAGCAGATTTTTCACCAGCCACATGCCCCGCTTGATCGGATGGCCTTCGACGCCGTCCGAGTTCCCTGTCAGGATGGCGGCATGCGTGAGCACGCCGCCGCGATGATGTTCGGGTGCGAGCTCGACACGGCGAAACGCCGGGCCGTAGACGCCGTCGATGCCGTAGTGTGCCGCCAGAGTCTCGTTCACGAACGTATCCGGCGCGTCGATCAAGTGGAACAGGCTGCGGTTGTCGCGGATCAGCGCCGCGACGAAATGCACCGTCTCCTGCCTCATCGCCGCGGCCAGTTCGTCGCTGAACTCCCGATAGATCCGCTCGCGATCGATCACCACCCGCTGCAGCCTGTCCAGCTCCAGCCACTGCTCCGTGAACTGATCGATGAATTGCCATGACCGCGGATCGGCGAGCATCCGCCGCGTCTGCTCGGCCAAGGCCTCCGGCCTGCGGAGCTGGCCCGACCGGGCGAGCGCCATGAGCGTGTCGTCCGGCATGGTGCTCCAGAGAAAATACGACAGCCGGGCAGCCAATTGGAAGTCATCGACCCGTTCCGGCGCGGCTGATCCTGATGCGGCCGCCGCCGCCACACCGCCGGAACTGCCGCCGCCGCGGGGGGCGGGCAGGGCGAGAAATTGGGGAGATGTGAGCACGACCGCCAATGTGTCCCGCAGGCTCGCCTCGAAGCTCGGCGCGTCGGCCCGCGTCGTCTGCCAGAGCCCGCACAGCCGGTCGAGTTCGGGCGGTGCCAGCGGTCGGCGGAACGCGCGGGACGCGAATCGCTCGATCACCCGCCGGGCCCGTGGGGCCTCGTCCGTGCCGCCGCCTTCATCCCCCACGATCGCCCGATGGGGGGCCGGCGGCCACTGCTCGAGATACGGGCTCTCCAGCTCGATCGAATCGATCCGCAGCCGGGGCGGCCGGGGATCGTTCTTCACCGCCCGGGCCGAGTTCCATGCCGCGATCACGGTCGCGCTGGAACGGCCGGTCATGTTCGGCGCCGGGACATCCTCCATCCGCACGCGAAACTCGTGGACGCGGGAGTCGTCATGGTCGATGACCAGCGGCTGGCCGAGCGTCTTGATCTCCACGGCATTGTGGTTGGTCGAGCCGATCGCCACGGTGAGGCATGGCGGACGTGCCGGATCACCACCTTCGTCGGCCTCGGCCACCTTCGCCACCCGCAGGCGAATCAACGACTCCCCCTCGGGAAAAGGCCGCTCGAAACCGACCGCGAAGCAATGTTCCGGCAAGTGGACGCCCGCCTCGATTTTTTGCTTGAGCGCGCCGGGCGGAAGCATCCGGTCGCCCCGCGACATGTGGGAGATGCGGAAGGCCGGCCGTTGGCCCTTCTGATCGGGTTTCGGGAAATACTCAAACGTCTCACACGGCCGGCCATTCGGCCGCGGCAGCACGCTGACCAAGAACGGGTCGGGCGTGACGAACACCGGGGTCAGGCGATAGCGATGGGCCGCGGGGGGCGGCCCTTCGACGATCACCCGGCCGAGCGCCTCCTTCGCGATCTGCAGATAGAGTTCGACCTGCTCGGGCGACATCCGCAGCATGTCGCCGTCGTTGCGAAACCCGCTCTTCGCCCGGCCGTCTTCCGGGAGGCGTTTGCCGAACTCCAGCGGCAGGCCGAGCAGATCCTGCATCGTCCGTTCGTACTCCAGCCGCGTCAGCCGACGGAAGTGAGCCGGCGGATTGCGGGCCAGTTCGCCCCGCTTCAGCTCCCGCACCAGCCAGTTCTTCAGCCGCTCGCGGTCCGCCTCCGGC
>JAJTED010000056.1 GCA_021300535.1 Planctomycetaceae bacterium
CCGCGGGCAATGCCACACGATCGGCCCCGCCGCACCCGACTCGCGGGCCGCCAGATGAATGACCACCTCCGACTGCCCGGGAGCGGGCTTCACCGGGACCCGCAACGTCACCGCACCCGCGGCGGGCCAGTCGACCGCCGCTTGACGCGACTCGCTGTCGAGAAACGATGAATCGGCCGCCGCATGCCAATCGGCGGTGATGTAGTTGCCGACCTTCACGGTTTTCCAGAGAGCCCCCTGCCAGGCGGCGACGCTCGCCGCCAATGCGGGCACGTCCGCCGCTTTCGGCTGCCGCCAGGCAGCCCGGATCGAGTCCAGCGGCTGGCTCGAGTCGGCGGCCGAGAGGGCCTGCCAAAGCGTCCGCAGGTAGAGGACGTTGAGCTTGTGCTTCGCCGCGACCTCCTCCAGCTTGCCGGCGGCGAGCGCATCGCGATCCTGCACGGTCGCCAGCAGATAGGGCTGGAAGACGAGACCGCCGTTGCCGCCGATGCCGGCATGCGACCTGCTCATCGACGCGTACAGGCTTTTCAGATTGGCAACCGCCTCGTCGGTCCAATCGCGGCGTGTTGCCGACGGCGAAAAGCGGAAGCCCTCCGGCAGGAGCACGGCGCGATTGGCAATCTCCTTCGCCGCGGCCATGTATCGAGCGAACAGCGCCGGCGAAATCTCGCTGAGTGACTCGCCGGCGTTCGTGAAGCCCTCGCCGCCGGCGCCATCCACCGGAAACTCGCGGGTTGGCCGCAGGTCGACGCCGGTCAGGTCGCGGATCGTCGCGTCGTACTCTGCGTTGCTCAGCCGCCGGAGCAACGTCCGCCCCGGGTCACCGGTCCGGGCCTTCGCCTCGGCATCGAGGAACCCGCGGGTCCAAGCCACGAGCCGGTGCCGCTCCTCGGCCGTGGGCTGCGGCTTTTCACGCGGCGGCATCTCTTCCGCCTCGACCTGCTCGATGAGCTGCTGCCACGGCTTCACGTCCCGGCGGATGCTCGCCACCGTGGTGAACCGCTCGAGGTCGAGACCTCCCTCCTTCTTCGCCGTCGCGTGGCAGTCGAGGCAGTACTTCTCCAGCAGCGGCTTCACCGCTCCGCCGAAGCCCGCGTCATCGAGGGAAACCTGCGGACCCGCAGATTCGGCCGCGACGGCCCGGGATCCGGTCCCGTCTCCGGCAGACAAGCGGTCGAGCGGAAGCCATCCGAGGCTGACGGAGAGTAGCGCCGCCGCGAACAACCATCGGCACATCGGCAACCTCATTTCGGGACGACTTCCATCGTAACCGCTGGCCCCTGATTCTGTTGAGCCTAGCCTGCGAATGCCAGGAGCTCAAATGCAAAGGGCGGAACGTGCAAATCTCGCCCCGTCGCTTTGCCAGTCTGCTTCTTGGGACTGGTGTTGCGTCTCCGGTCTGTCGGGTTTGGCGGTCCCGTTCCTTGAAGCCCGCGGCGTGAGCCGACGGAATGCGGATGGCTTCGGGTGGAGCGACGCGGATTCCCTCATCTGACGATTCGGGCTTCCCTGCAGCGGTGTTGGCGTGGCCACCGCGTTGCTGCTTCAGAGGCTCAACACCTGTTTCACCTGCTATCGCAGCATGCATGCAGCGGCTTGCACCCTGGAAAACATGGCGACAACAACCGTTCCTTCGGCCGGGGCAAGCGAGATCTGCAGGTTGCGCCCATTTCAATCAACCGACGTGAGATCGGACCTCACCACGGCGAGGTCGACATCACGGCCGGCAAGCGAGGCCGAGCGTTTCCTAGGCCGCCCGCGAGGCCCGCTCGAAAACTGCGGCGTTCGCCGGCAGCTTCAGGTCCTCGTCGTACGCGGGGATCATCCGCTTCATGCGGGCCCGCCCCTCGGCCGTGGCGAGCAGGTGTGGCAGGCAGGTCTTGATCGTCTCGAACGCGATGTTCACCGCCACGGAGGCGCCGGGGGAGGCGCCGAGCAAGGCCGCGAGCGACTTGTCTGGCGACGAAAACACCTCCGTGCCGAAATACACCGCTCCCCGGTCGGCCTTCTTGATCGTCTGCACGCGGATTCCGGCCGCCACGATCCGCCAATCGGCCGTGCGGGCCGCCGGATAGAACTGCCGCAGCGCCTCCATTCGGCTCTCCATGCTCTGGAGGGCCTGCCCCACGAGATACTGCACGAGCGGGCGATTTTTCACCGCCGCTCGCAGGAGCGTGGTGAAATTGCCCGGGCGGAGCGACCGCGGCAGGTCGGTCCAGCGGCCGGTCTGCTTGAGAAACCTCGTGGTCCATGAGCCGAACGGTCCGAAGAGCAACTGCCGCCGACCATCGAGCCGACGGAGGTCGAGATGCGGGGCGCCGAGGCTCGGCGACGACGGCGGTGTGGCGCCATAGACCTTCACGTCGTGCCTGGCCGCGAGGGCCGGATCATCGCACACGAGCCATTGGCCACCGATCGGGAATCCGCCCAGCCCGCGGACTTCCTGCAGACCGGTCGACTGCAAGAGCGGCAGGCTGCCGCCGCCGGCGCCCACGAACACGAACCGCGCCCGGTGGACGAGCCGCTCGCCCGACGCGAGGTGCGTGACGGCGACCCGCCACTCGTTCCCGTCTCGTCGCAGGCCCGTGACCCGGCATCCCGTCGCGACCTCGCAGCCTTCCTGAGCCGCCAGCCAGCCGAGCAGCCGCCGGGCGAGCAGCCCGAAGTTCACCTCCGTGCCACCATGAGCCCGTGTCGCGGCGACGCGGGTCGGCATCCGGCCCTCCATCACGAGCGGCGCCCAGGCCTGAATCGTGGCCGGCTCGTCGGTGATCTCCATCGAACGGAAGAAGTGATGCTCGCGGAGCGCCGCCTGCCGCGCCCGCAGGAATGGCACGTCGGCGTCGCCCTGCACGAAGCAGACGTGGGGTACGGCATGGATGAATCCCGCCGGCTCGCCCGCCATCCCGCGTCCGACCGCGTGGGCCCAGAACTGCTTCGAATGCTCGAACTGCTCGAAGATCGACAGCGTGCGGCCGATCTTCACGCTGCCATCGGGCTCGAGGGCGGGCGTGTAGCTGAGTTCGCAGAGCCCGGCATGGCCGGTGCCCGCGTTGTTCCAGCCGTCGGAGGACTCGCGGGATAGCTCGGGCGTGACTTCGACGACGCGAATCGAGAGCCGCGGCTCGAGTTCCTTGAGCATCGCCGCCAGGCTCGACGACATGATGCCGCTGCCGACGAGCAACACGTCGGTCGCGGCTGGTGGAGTGGACGGCAAAGAACGACTCATGAACGCATGGTCGACGGGGCTCGAAGGTTGTCGAGAGAACACGGGCGGGATAATAGCCTCCTGCGGACCGCGAAAGGAAGATCGGTCCAGCCCCATGGCCACAGGCCCGATGGGCCACGCTGCCGCGCCGCCGGTGCTGCGGACGCATGCCAACGACGACCGGCTCGTGGCGATCGCCGCCGAGAGCCACGCCGGCGGCAGCGGGGGATGACGACTTGACCACGGAATGTCGTGGCGACAGGATCTTCGTATCCAAGCGTGGAACAAGCGGGTCGAGACCTCCTGGGAGCGTGGCCATGAATCTGGTTCGTCGTTTTTTCCTCGCATGCCTTCTCGTGTTCGCGTCGGTGTCGGCACGCGGTGAAGAGGGAGGCCCGCCGGACCTCCTCCCCACGCTCGGCTCGATCGAGCGGCTCGACCCGCGGTTCGACGCCCTCGTGCCGCGCGACGCGACGATCGAGGTGCTCGCCAGCGGCTTCGAGTGGGCCGAGGGGCCGGTGTGGCTCAAGGACCAGCAGGCGATCCTGTTCAGCGACATTCCCCGGAACCGCGTCATGCGGTTCAAGGATGGCGCGGGCCTGAGCGTGTACCTCGAGCCCGCCGGCTTCACCGGTCCGGGGTCGTATGGCAGCGAGCGCGGCAGCAACGGCCTCACGCTCGACCGGCAGGGCAACCTCATCTCCTGCGAGCATGGCGACCGCCGCGTGAGCCGGCTCACGCCCGGTGGCGGCAAGCGGACGATCGCCGACAACTACCGTGGCAAGCGGTTCAATAGCCCAAACGATTGCACGGTGCACTCCTCGGGGGCGATCTACTTCACCGATCCTCCCTACGGACTTCCCAAGGGCTGGGACGACGACCGCCGCGAGCTCGATTTCTGCGGCGTCTATCGGGTGACGCCCGACGGCACGGTCACGCTCGTCTGCGACACGATGACACGGCCCAACGGCATCTGTCTCTCGCCCGACGAAAAGCGGCTCTACGTCGCCCAGTCCGACCCGCAAGCCCCGATCTGGAAGGTGTTCAATGTGAAGCCTGATGGCACGCTCGACGAGGGACGGACGTTTTTCGACGGCACGAAGCTGTTCCAGGAGCGAAAGAAGGGTCTGCCGGACGGGCTCAAGGTCGATTTCGCCGGCAACGTGTTCGCCACCGGCCCCGGCGGCGTGCTCGTGTTCGCGGCCGACGGCACCCACCTCGGAACCTTGCTCACCGGCCAGGCGACGGCCAACTGCTGCTTCGGCGGTGACGGCCGCACGCTCTACATGACGGCCGACTCGCACCTCTGCCGCGTTCGGCTGACGACCCAGGGGCCGCTCCCCGGACCGTGACCGGCCGTCGACATCGTGTGGGATGGATGGCGGGGTGGTTTTCGTGCCCGGAGTCCCCGGGATCCCGCCCGCGGTTAGAATCGTCAGCGGCGGGCGGACCGACGGCGGCCAACCTTTGTGGAGCGGCGACCATGAGCGTGCAGATGGAACTCTCGCGAATCATCATCAGCGAGATCAACGACCAGCAGGTGGTGTACCTCAAGGAGGTGGACGGCGACCGCACGTTCCCGATTCTCATCGGGCTCTTCGAGGCCACGAGCATCGACCGCCGCGTGAAGCACCACCAGTCGCCCCGCCCGCTGACCCACGACCTGCTCGTCGCCGCGGTCGAGCTGATGGGGGGCGAGTTTCAGGACGTCGTGATCTCGGAGATCAAGGAGCACACATACTACGCCGTGATCCGCGTGGCCAAGGACGGCGACGTGGTCGAGATCGACGCCCGCCCCTCCGATGCGATCGCGGTGGCGGTGACCTGCGAGCCCAATCTGCCGATCTACGTGGCGGACGAGGTGCTCGAGAACGTGCTCGGCTGATCAGACGCCGAAGGCCTTTCGCAGCACGGCCAGCGACTTCTGGCCGTGCTCGGCAGCCACGATCACGTTGAGCCGCACCTCGCTGGTGCTCACGAGGTCGATGTTGATCCCCTCGTCGGCCAGCGGCTTGAACAGCCGGTCGGCGACGCCCGCATGGCTGCGGATGCCGACGCCCGTGATCGACAGCTTCGCGACGTGGGGCACGTCGGCCACGGTCGCCCCGCGGGCTGCGGCGATCGTGCGGGCCACGTCCGTCGCGCGATCCCGGCGCTCGGCCGGCACCGTGAACGACAGCTCCGCGCGGCCGTCCCGCGGATGGCTCTGCACGATCATGTCGACGAACAGCCCCGCCCGGCCGAGTTCCTCGAAGACATCGGCGGCCACGCCGGGCGTATCGGGGAGTTCGGTGAAGGTGACCAGCGCCTGCGAGGCGTCGAGGATGCAGTCTTCGACCGCCAGGTCCTCCATGCCCTCCAGCCGCCGCACGACCTCCAGCGGCGACGACTTCTCGGGCTTCACGATCCCGGCGTCGGCCGCGCCATCCACCGTCTCGGCCTCCAGGCCGAAGGCCCGATGCACCGCCTGCACCGCGGCCGGGCCGTCCTTGCGGTCGACGAGCGCCGAGATCTTGATCTCGCTGGTGGTGATCATGCGGACGTTGATGCCCTCCCTGGCCAGGGCCGTGAACATCCGCCCGGCGACCCCCTCGGCGCTCGCCATGCCCACGCCCACCACCGAGACCTTGGCCAATTCCCCGTCGTGCGAGACGCCCGCGGCGGCGAGCGTCGTGGCCACCGCGCGGGACAGATCCAGGGCCTCGGCGAGGTCGTCGGCCGGCACGGTGAACGAGATGTCGGCGCGGCCCCCCTGCCCCACGTTCTGCACGATCATGTCCACCGCGATGCCCGAGGCCGCCAGCCGCGAGAACAGGGCGTGGCTCGAGCCCGGCTGGTCGGGAACGTTCTCCAGCGTGATCCGGGCCTCGTCCTTGGCGAGGGCGACACCGCTGGCAGGCCGCGGCGTCGCCTGTTCGGCGGACAGGATCAGCGTGCCGGGCACGTCCTTGAAGCTCGACCGCACGAGCACCGGCACGCCGAACTTCTTCGCGAACTCGATCGACCGCGAGTGCATCACGCCCGCCCCGAGACTCGCCAGCTCGAGCATCTCGTCGTAGCTGATCGAGGCCAGCCGCCGGGCCTCGGGCAGCATCCGCGGGTCGGTGGTGTAGATGCCGTCCACGTCGGTGTAGATCTCGCAGACGTCGGCCTCGAGCACCGCCGCCAGGGCCACGGCGGTGGTGTCGGAGCCGCCGCGGCCGAGGGTCGTGATGTTGCCGTTCTGGTCGATGCCTTGGAAACCGGCGGCGATCACGATCGCCCCGTCGGCGAGCAGTTTTCGCACGTGGTCGGTGGAGATCGACTGGATGCGGGCCTTGGTGTGCGTGGAGTCGGTGCGGATGCCGATCTGGGCGCCGGTCAGGCTCACCGCCTTGTGGCCGGCCGCCTGGATCGCCATGGCGAACAGCGCCACGCTCACCTGCTCGCCCGTGGAGAGCAGCATGTCCATCTCGCGGGCGTTGGGCCGCTCGGAGATCTGGCGGGCGAGGTCGACGAGGATGTCGGTCTGGTGGCCCATGGCGCTGACCACCACCACCACCTGGTCACCGGCCGCGTGCCGGGCGATCGCCTTGGCGGCGGCCGCCTTGATCTTCCCGGCGTCCGCCACGCTCGTGCCGCCGAACTTTTGCACAACGAGGGCCATCGACTGCTCTTCTCCCGCGCGTCACGCGCTTCTGGTACCCAAAAACTCACCCATCAGCTTCCACCCCGGCAGGATCGCATCGCCCGCGGCCGCCGCCGTCGGCTCGTCGTAGGCCGTCCGGCCACCCGCCGCGATTCCCGTGCCCGACATGAGGAAGGGCACGGGGCCCCGCGAGTGGGTCTTGGTCGACAGGAACGTGGGGTGGTCGGGGCAGACGAGAATCCGGTGGTCGCCGAGGCCGGCGAGGTGGGCGGCGATGGGAGCGACGATCTTGGCGTCGATTTCCTCGAGCGCCTTCACCTTCGCGGCGGCGTCGCCCTGGTGGCTGGCCTCGTCGGGCGCCTCCACGTGCACGCACACCAGATCGCTTCGCGACAGTTCGTCGATCGCGTACCGGCCCTTGGCCGCGTAGTCGGTGTCGAGATACCCGGTCGCCCCCGGCACGTCGAGCCGCTTCCAGCCCGCCAGCGCCGCCAGGCCGCGGAGCAGGTCCACGCCCGTGATCATCGCGGCCCGAGGGCCGTATTTCGTCATGAACGGCTCGAAGGCCGGCGCCCGCCCGGCGCCCCACAGCCAGACGTGGGTCGCCGGCCGCTTGCCGGCGGCCACGCGGGCGGCGTTCACCGGATGGCCGTCGAGCCAGGCGGCACTGGCGGCCATGACCTCGGCGAGCATGCGGCTGCCGGTGCCGCGTGGGATGGCACCCGCCACCGGCTTGTCCATCAGGTCGTGCGGCGGCGTGGCCTGCAGGTCACCGGCCAGCGGTGCCGGGCTATCGCCCCCCTCGGCCCCACGGTAGAGCAGGAGGTTGCGATAGCTGACGCCGGGCACGAACCGCCACGTGGCAGCGAGGCCGGGAAAGTCGCGGGCCAGCCCTGCCTGGGCGGCGGCGAGGAGGTCGGTCGCCTCGGCGGTGGTCACGTGTCCGGCCGTGAAGTCTTCCATCACGCCCTCGCGCACGGTCACGAGGTTGCAGCGCACGGCCCAGTCACGCGGACCGAGCGTGATCCCCTGGGCGGCGGCCTCGAGCGGCGCCCGGCCGGTGAAGAACGCGAGCGGGTCGTAGCCCAGCAGGCTCATGCAGGCCACTTCCGATCCCGGTGGCAGCGAGTCGGGCACATGGTTGGTGAGGCCGACGCGGCCGCGGGCGGCGAGCGCGTCGAGGGCCGGGGTGCGGGCGGCCTGGAAGGGCGTGCGGCCACCGAGCGACGCCTGCGGGGCGTCGGCGGCACCGTCGGGGATGATGACGACGAACTTCATCGCGTGTGAACTTTACTCTAACGGCTGTTGCCCTGCATCGCCGAAGCGATGCCGGAGGCCGTGGAAACCCTCCGCGTTTCCACCGGCCTGCCCGGCGGTAAAAGGCCAGGGATGGCTTTTGCCGCGTGAAGCTATTCCTCCAGCACCGACAGACAGACGCTGGTGCCGGCCACGACGTCGCTGGCGTCGATGTGGGCCACGGCCTTGGCAATCGCGGCCGCGCTGCAGGCGTGGGTCATGATCACCAGCGGCACCGCCGCGCCCGACGAACCGGGGGGCTCGTGCTGGATCATCGAGGCGATCGAGATCCGGTGCTCGCCCAGAATCCCGGTGATCCGCGACAGCACGCCCGGGCGATCGCTGGCGGCCACGCGGAGGAAGTGCCGCTCCTGCAGGTCGCCGCCGCCGAGCCGCGCGGCCGGCCCCTCCGCGTCGAGCACGCCCGTGGTGCGGAAGGTGATCGCCGTCCGGCCCACGACGGTGTCGATGATGTCGGCCACCACGGCGGAGGCGGTGGGCATCTGGCCGGCGCCGAGGCCATGAAAAAACATCCGGCCCACGGCGTCGCCCACGATGCTCACCGCGTTGTAGGCACCGCGGGTCTCGGCCAGGGGCGTGCCCGCCTTGACCAGCGCGGGGGCGACCCGCATCGCCAGCCCGTCGGACGTCCGCGTGGCCCGGGCCACGAGCCGCACGCGGTAGCCGAGCTCGGCCGCCTGGGCGATGAGGCTCTGGTCCACGCCCTCGATGCCGGTGCGGGGAATCTCCGCCCAGGGCACCCACACGCCGAAGGCCAGGTGGGCGAGGATCGCGAGCTTCTGCGTGGCGTCGGTACCGTCGACGTCCATGGCGGGATCGGCCTCGGCGTAGCCCTTGCGCTGGGCGAGGGCGAGCGTTTCGCCGTAGTCGGCGCCGTCTTCCTCCATCTTCGAGAGGATGAAGTTGCTCGTGCCGTTCAAGATCCCGCGAATGCTCTCGATGCGGTTGGCCGCCAGGCACTCGCCGATGGCCGCCACGATCGGGATCCCGCCGGCCACGGCCGCCTCGAAGGCGATGGACCGGCCCCGGCGGCGGGCGAGCGCGAACAGTTCGGGCCCGTGCTCCGCGAGCAGCGCCTTGTTGGCGGTGACGACGTCTTTCCCGCTCTCGAGCAGCTCGACCATCATCGACCGCGCCGGCTCGAGGCCGCCCACGAGCAGCACCGCCACGCTGATCGCCGGATCCCGCGAGATCGTGCCGATGTCGGTGGAAATGCGGCCGGCGTCGAGCCGCAGGCCACGGTCGCGGTCCACGTCGCGGCACACCGCCCGCTCGACCACGATCGGCCGCCCGGCGTGCCGCGTGATGTGGTCGGCGGAGTCGACGAGCAGCCGGACGACGCCGGAGCCCACGGTGCCCAGGCCGACGATGCCGACGCGGACGGGTTCGCTCATGGAAAAGGATTCACGGGGGTGCGGGGAAGACTCACGATGGTAACGTCACTTCGGGGCCGCAACCACGAGCGAAACGCCGCAGGCCGGCACTTCCCGCCCCGTCCGGAGCCGTCCCGAACGCCCACCGCCCCTCACGGCAGGCGTTCGACGAGGATGCCGCCGATGACGGGTGGCAGGCTGCCCGCCTTGGCCTGCAGTGCCACCGTGATGTTCGGGCCGTTCGGGGTCACCTCGGCCTGCACCACGGCAGCCGTCCGGGGAGCCTTGGCCAGGGCGAGGGGGTCGACCTGATTGGCCACCACGGCGTCGTCGCAGCTGATGCTGAACACCCGCTGACCGACCTGCACCCGGGTTTCCGGCTCGGCCACCACGAAACTCAGCCGATACCGCAGGCCATCCAGAGCCGCCGGGCCGGCCGGGAAGATCAAGGGAACCTGCATTGGCGGCGGGCCGATCTGGCCCCAGGCCCCAACCCAGGCTGGCAGGCCCTTGGCACCGTGGAAGCGATGTTCGGCGATCTCATACAGACCCATGGCCTGCGGGGCCGTCTCGCCCTTGGCCAACTTCGGGGTTCGCCCGGCCATGAGCCCGGTGGCCTGGACGCGAATCCACCACCGTCCCTGGGCATCGGCGCGGTTTCCCGGCGCGCCGGGCAGCAGGCCCAGCACCTGCACGGGGGCGGGAGCGGCCTCCACTTTGAGGCACGCATCGCCGGCCCAGGCGGTGACGGGCTCGCGATGCGCCAGCGTGCGCGTGGTTGATTGGGAGCGGTTGTTGAACCGCGGCATGGCGGCGTTGCTGATGTTCACCAGCCCGCCCGCCGGGATGTTGGTGGGGCTGCAGCCGCTGTCGCCGCTCAGGTTGCCGGCCATGAGGTTGTCTTGATCGATCCAATTCGCCCGGTTGGCGGCGAACGATCGCGACGAGATGATGTGCGTGCAGCCGGCCGTGGGCACGGTCCAGAATGCGGGCACGCCCGTGACGGGGCTGCGCCGCTCGAACCGGCGGCCGGTCAGGGCGTCGAGTTCCAGGCCGTCCCGCTGGACGATCCGCGTCCCGGCCTGCGAATAGGGCTCTTTGTAGGCGAACTCGCTGCGTTGATACACCTCGCTGCCATCGGCCCCGCGCAGCCCGAGCAGCACGCCTTTCGCCTCGTTTTTCCCGCCGTTCTTGTCGCCGCCATCGGCCGCCCGCCATTCATCACCGACCAGCTTGTAGCCGTGACGCGATGGCAGGACCAGCGTGTCGTGGGCCGCGTCGTAGAGGATGTCGGTGAGCTGGGCCGGCAGGTCGACCTCCCACAACTGCCTGCCCGTGGCCAGGTCGAAGCCGCGGATGCTGCCCTTGTCGGCATGCGGGGGCACGCTGCCATCCGTGGTGGCGATTCCCTTCACCACCCCGCCGGCCAGCAAGTCGACCGCGTACAGCCGTCCGCCGCCCATGGCAAAGCCATGGTTCACGAACCCCCGCGCGGCATCGACCTTCCAGCGCACGTCGCCTGTCCGCGCATCCAGGCACACCAGATGCCGCATCCGCTGGCGGTCCTTCGCATAGTGGCCGCCGTTGCCGTCCCAGCCGGCGCGGGCCCGGCGCAGATCCTCGGCGGCGAACAGGCTGGCCACCACCACCTGATCATCGACCCGCAGGTGGCCCCAGCGGAGGTCGCCAAGCGCGGCCGGGATCGTCCATGCGGCCCGCTGCGTGCCGGAGACAAGATCGTAGACCCGCAGTTCTTTGGCGGCGGCAATGAACAAGTCGTTGGTGTTGCACGACATGTTGAACCCGCCCGACCGGCACATGTCGCAGCTGGTCACCGGCATCAGCCCGCTCTGCGGGTCGTTCCACGGCTCCTTGTGCTCTGGGCTGTGGATGCCCAGGCCGGACAACGGATGCCAGGCCGGCAGCGGCTGTTTCCAGAGGAACCGCCCGGTGTATTGGTCGAACGCCACCACCCGGCCGATGCCTTGCTGGATCCACACGCCCTTGGCCAGCAGGTGGGCCTGGGGCTGCGGCACCTGGCCTTCTTGCGTGCCTTTCGCCGGCACCATGAAGTTGTCCGCGCCGTCGGCGGGACCGCCATACCAGTGCACGCCCAGGGGGAAGTGCAGGTCGGCTTCGAGCAGCCCGCTGGCGTTGGCCGCGTCGGCCATGTCGTGGCTCCAGTTGGCGTGCCCGGTCACCAGACCAGGGCGGCGCACGGCCTTGGCCTCGCCCAGGGAAGCCACTTCCAGGTCGCTGCGGCCGTTGATCACGGCGGCTGGATCGGCCTTGGCCGGCAGCAGCAACGTGCCGCCGTGGGGACGCAGCAGCCGCGTCAGCCCGCTGCTCGCGTCCGCACGCTCGGTGCCCACGAACGCGAAGCACCAGGGGGGCAGGTCATCGCTGCCGGGGTCGATGGTCAGCACCTGCACGCGACCGCTCGACATCAGGCCGGCGTCCATGAGCCGCTTCCGCACGGCGGCGGTCCGGGCAGCGTCGGCATCGACGGCCACCAGATGGGCCGCGCCGCCGCCCCGGGCCAATGTCTCGACCAGCCCACCATCGGCAAGTCCGGCCACCAGGGCCCAGCCGCCGTCGATGGCGGCGGTCAGCGGGTGCGCGGTGGATTTCCCGGAGTCCGGCTCATGGAGCACCGCCGGCGACGTCGGCCGCGTGCGGCTGAAACCGATCAACCGCTGGCCGCTGGTCGCCATCACCAAGACGCCCTGGGCCGCATCGGCGGATGGCAGGCATTGCGTCACCACGCCCGGGCCGCCGGTGGGATCCGAGGCAGGGTCGGGGCTCGACTCGATCACCGCTTCCATGACGGTGTAGGTGTTGCCTTCGCCGCGAACCAGCCGCAGCAGGGGTGGCCTGTCGGGCATCGGCACCTCGAGACTGGCCGGCACGACCTTTCCCTTGGCATCGGTGGCAGAGCGGCGGTCGCCGCCGGCGATGTCAAACACGATCGGAAAGGCCGCGGCTTCCCCGGCACGACCGCCCAACTTGGCGAAACCCACGCTATCCCCCTCCACGACCACGCGGCCGCCGACGCGGTCGTTGAGTTGCCGGCGCAACCAACGCTCCGCGCCGGTCACCGCGTCCACCGCGAAAACCCAGACGCCGTCGTCGGTGAAGTATCCGCATCCGCCATAGGCGACTCCGCCCGCCACGGCGATGCTGGTGGCGATGGGCCACGACGATTGCAGCCGCTGGTGGCCGATGCACTGCCGCGTGCCCGGGCCAGGCCGGTACCGCCAGCGCAGGCCGCCGTCCTTGCGGTTCAGGCACGCCACGGTGCCGTCATCACTGCCGACGAACACGGCATCACCGGCCACGGTGGGTGTCCAACGCACCGCGCCATCGAAGGCAAACCGCCATGCCTCGCTGCCATCACCACGGCGATAGGCCCGCACCGTCCCATCGGCGGTGCAACCCACCAGCAGCAGGTCGCCGGCGTCCACCACCGTGGCCACGCCATCCATCGGGAAGCGGCGCTGATTATGGGCCCACATGGGCTGCCGCTCGGGCAGTTGCCGAGTCCATGCCACATGCCAGGTGTCGGCCGCAGGCAAAGACGCTCCGGGCAGGCAAAACAGCAGGAGCAAAAATGGGCGGAGGCTGAATGGTCTCATGCGTGGTGTGCTCCGCGGGCACGGGATGAGTCGCTGCCATGACCGGCAGGCGACCAGTGGATCGGGCCGGAAAAGGCTACTGCGGTTCACGGCACTGCCACAAGCGCGTGCCAGCCGATGGGACCGGTCGCCACGCGAAGGGCTATCTTGTAGCCTGAACCCCGATCCCGATCCTGAATCCTGGAGCACGCACCCTGTGGAACCGTCCGCCCGTGACTTTCTCTTCCGCCTCCTCGAGACGCCGAGCCCATCAGGCTACGAGCAGCCGATCCAGCGGCTCGTGCGCGAGTATCTCGGCCCGGTCGCCGACGCGGTGACGACCGACTCGCACGGCAACGTGATCGGGGCCAAGAACGCCACGGCATCCACGCGGATGCTCCTCGCCGGCCACTGCGACCAGATCGGCCTCATCGTGCAATACATCGACGGCGATGGATTCATCTCCGTGCAGCCGATCGGCGGCTGGGACCCGATCCAGCTCGTCGGCGCCCGGGTCACGATCTGGACCGCCGCTGGCCCGGTGCCGGGGGTGATGTCGCGGAAGCCGATCCACCTCCTCACCGACGAGGAGCGGAAGCAGGTGCCGAAGATGAAAGATCTGTGGATCGACATCGGGGCCGCCGACAAGGCCGACTGCGAGGCGGCGGTGCGGGTCGGCGACTGCGTGACGCTCGAACTCAAGGCCCAGGAGCTGCGCAACGGCCGGGCCTGCTCGGTCGCGATGGACGACAAGATCGGGCTGTGGGTGGTGCTCGAGGCCTTTCGGCGGGCGGTCGCCGCCGGCCCCCTGCCCTGCGGCCTGTTCGTCGCCTCCACGGTGCAGGAGGAGATCGGCCTGCGGGGCGCCCAGACGAGCAGCCACGGGGTCGATCCGCATGTGGCCATCGCCGTGGACGTGACCCACGCCACCGATTGCCCGACGATCGACAAGAAGTCGGAGGGGGACGTCGCCCTCGGCCGGGGGCCGGTCGTGTTCCGCGGTCCGAACATGAATCCGCACGTTGTGAATCGCCTTCTCGCCGCCGGAAAGGCCCACGACATCCCGGTCCAACTGGCCGCCAGCGGCCGCGCCACCCCGACCGATGCCAACGTGCTGCAGACGACCCGCAGCGGCGTGGCCACGGGCCTGGTGAGCGTGCCCAACCGCTACATGCACTCCGCGGTGGAAACCGTGGCGCTGGCCGACGCCGATCGGGCTGCCGACCTGCTGGCGGCGTTCGTCCGCGGCTTGGAGGGACCGATCGACTGGGCGCCGTGACAGCCCCTGCCAAAACGGCACGCCGTCAGCCGCTCGCCGCAGCACCAGACGATCTAGCGGCCTGTTTCTCCCGGGAAAAACGCTGATCGGGAAGCGGCCGTCGTTCCCGGCACGCGGGTTGCTTCCTCCGGGGGCATCCGCGGAGCGGACTGCCAATCACTTTGACCGAGCCGTCGCCTGGGGGCGGCCTGACACCGACTTGCGAAGGAGTTTCTCGTGGCAAAACAGATGGTGTTCGACGACGAAGCCCGCCAGCCGCTGCTCGCCGGCGTGTCCAAGCTCGCCCGCGCGGTGAAGAGCACCCTCGGCCCCCGCGGCCGCAACGCCGTCCTCGACAAGGGCTGGGGATCGCCGAAGGTCACCAAGGACGGCGTGACCGTCGCCGAGGACATCGATCTCGAGGATCCCTACGAGAACCTGGGTGCCCAGCTCGTCAAGGAAGCCGCCAGCAAGACCAACGACGTCGCCGGTGACGGCACCACGACCGCGACCGTGCTCGCCGAGGCGATCTTCCGCGAAGGCATCAAAATGATTGCGGCCGGGGCCGACCCGATGGCCCTCTCCCGCGGCATCCACAAGGCTGTCGAGGCGGTGTCGAAGGCCGTGCTCGCCATGGCGACGCCGATCAACGAAAAGAACAAGAAGGAGCTGATGCAGATCGCCACGATCGCGGGCAACAACGACCCGACCATCGGCAACGTCCTCTCCGACGCCTTCCTCAAGGTGGGCAAGGACGGCGTGATCACCGTCGAGGAGGGCAAGCAGGCCGAGACGACCGTGGACGTGGTCGAGGGCATGCAGTTCGACCGCGGCTTCCTCTCGCCGCACTTCATCACCGACGCCGACGCGCAGACCTGCGAGCTGGAGAATCCCTACATCCTCATCTGCGAGGAAAAGATCTCGAGTGCGAAGAACCTCGTGCCGCTGCTCGAGGCGATCAGCAAGTCGGGCAAGCCGCTCGTTCTGATCGCCGAGGACGTCGAAGGCGAGGCCCTGGCGACCCTCGTGGTGAACAAGCTCCGTGGCATCGTGCAGTCGGTCGCCGTGAAGGCGCCGGGCTACGGCGATCGCCGCAAGGCCATGCTCGGCGACATCGCCACGCTGACCGGCGGCCAGGCGATCTTCAAGGACCTGGGCATCGCCCTCGACGCC
>JAJTED010000181.1 GCA_021300535.1 Planctomycetaceae bacterium
CGACGGCTCGGTCGTGCAGGCGGCGCGGGTCAGTTACGGTGAGGGCACGCGGAAGGTCAGCGACGACCGCCAGTTGATCCGCTACCTGATGCGGCATGCCCACACCACGCCGTTTGAGATGGCGGAGCTGAAGTTCGTCGTCCGCGTGCCGATGGACTGCTGGCGGCAGTGGATCCGCCACCGCACCGCGAGTGTGAACGAGTATTCCACCCGCTACTCGCTCGCCATCGATTCGATGCAGGCCACGGCCGACGACGAGTGGCGGACCCAGGCGGCCAGCAATCGCCAGGGCTCCGCCGGCCTCGTGGCCGCCGCCGAGGGGCAGCGGCTCACGGAGGCGGAACGGGATCTGCAGGGCCTCGCCCGCAAGGTCTACGAGGAGCGGCTCGCGGCAGGCATCGCCCGCGAGCAGGCCCGCAAGGACCTGCCGCTTTCCACCTACACCGAAGCCTACTGGAAGATCGATCTCCACAACCTGCTCCACTTCCTCGCCCTGCGGATGGACTCCCACGCCCAGCTCGAGATCCGCCGCTACGCCGAGACCATCGGCCGCGAGATCGTGGCCCCGCTGTTTCCGCTCGTCTGGGAGGCGTTCCTCGACTACCGGGTCGAGGCCATGCGGCTCACGCGGCTCGACCGCGAGGTGATCGGCCGGCTCGTGGCCGCCGCCGGCAGCCGCATGCCCGCCGCCCACGCCGACTTCCTCGCCCCAAGACCCGTCCTGGAAGAGCCTCGAGCGGAGCCGCGAGCGGGACGAATGCCTGCAGAAACTGGTGGCCCTCGGCCTCGTACAGCCACCGTCTCCCTGACACCTCGAAGGAGTTTCATCATGCCGCCCACCGCCGCGGAAGAGGTCCTGGACCTCAACCGCAAGCTGCTCGCCACGATCGCCGCCGGCGACTGGCCCGCCTACCGCGAACTCGTGGCTCCGGACATCACCTGCTTCGAGCCCGAGGCCAAGGGGCACCTGGTCGAGGGTCTGCCGTTCCACGAGTTCTACTTCAAGCTCGCCGGCGACGCGGCGAAGCCCGCCCCCCGGGCGACGACGACGATCGCCACGCCCGTCGTGAAGATGCTCGCCGACGACGTCGCCCTCGTGGCCTACGTGCGACTCGTGCAGAAGCTCGACGCGGCCGGCAGTCCCATCACCGTTGCCAGCGAGGAGACCCGGATCTGGAAGCGGTTCGCCGGTGGCTGGAAGCACGTGCACTTCCATCGCAGTTTGCCGTCTTGAGCGCAAAACGGACCATCCTGGCTCCGTTTTGCTCGGCGAGCCGCCGCTCGCTCTCGAGGGCGTCGCTTCCGGCGACGCAGCCTTGCGTGCTTCAACCCGCTACCACCATCAGCGTACGGACCATCCTGGCTCCGTTTTGCTCGGCGAGCCGCCGCTCGCTCTCGAGGGCGTCGCTTCCGGCGACGCAGCCTTGCATACGATACAGATGCCCCTGCTCGGAATCCCGACCCCGAGTTCTGATGGTGCGAGTTCTCCAGTCTTACTCTCGGCTTGACGCGCGCGAACGCCACAAAAAGCCCCCGGCGGGAGCCGGGGGACTCCGGGTGACCGTCCACGAGGCGGACCGACACAATAGCATGGCGTGATTCGCTTGGTGCCTCTTTCCACTTCCTGATAGGAGATCGATCATGGCTCCGCTGTCGCTGATCCCGAAAGTCGCCCTGCTCACGCTGGCCGTCCTGTGCGTCGGCCTGGCGTTCTTCCAAGCCGCATCGCCGGCCGATGCCGCCGAACAGGGAACCGGCCCGCGCCGCCTGCGGCACGTCGTGCTCTTCAAGTTCAAGGATTCGTCGACGCCCGACGACGTGGCCCGGATCGTCGCCGGCTTCGGCGGCCTGCCGGGCAAGATCAAGGAGATCGCGGGCTTCGAGTGGGGCACCGACGTCTCACCGGAGGGCAAGGCGCAGGGCTTCACCCACTGCTTCCTGTTGACCTTCGCCAGCGCGGCCGATCGCGACGCCTACCTGCCGCACCCGGCCCACAAGGAGTTCGTGGCCCTCGTGGGCCCGCACGTCGACAAGGTGTGTGTCGTGGACTATTGGACGCAAGACTGAACTGCCAGTCGGGCACGATGCCGGCGCTCGAACCCCGCATGGCATGGCACACGGGAAGGCATGCCACCCGGTGTCCCCCGGCTCCCGCCGGGGGCTTTTTGTGTCGATCACGCGACAAGAAGCCCCGGGCGGAAGCCCGGGGACTCCGGCCACGAAAACCACCCCGCCATCCATGCCGCATGACCGCACGCGGTTCCCCGATTCGAACCCCGCATGGCATGGCACACGGGAAGGCATGCCACCCGGTGTCCCCCGGCTCCCGCCGGGGGCTTTTTGTGTCGATCACGCGACAAGAAGCCCCGGGTTGAAGCCCGGGGACTCCGGCCACGAAAACCACCCCGCCCCCAATCCCGGAACGGCGACCGGATCCACCTACGGAGCGTCGCGGCGGAGGATCTCGACTTCTTCACCCGGCTCGTGCACACGGCCGTCGGCGGGAAGCGCGACGAGGCCCGCGGCGCCGGCGAGACCGAGCAGGTCGGAGGATCCGGTCCATGGCTGCGGCGTGGCCACCAGGCCCTGCGGCCCGTACGCCATGCGACAAGGCAGATAGACGGGCCGGTCGGCCGCGGCCTTCGCCGCCGCGCCCAGCTCGGCCCGCTCCCGCGGCAGGTGCCAGCGGTCACGCCCCGCGGCGGCGAGGATCATGATCGCCGGCCGCACGAAGAGCTCAAAGCAGACGAGGCTGCTCGCCGGATTGCCGGGCAGGCCGAAGACGAGCGTCGGGGGTCCACCGTCTGACCGCGGGCGCACGCCGAACCACACCGGCTTGCCGGGCTTGAGCCGCACCTTGTGAAACACCTGCTCGACGCCGCAGCGGGCGAAGATGGCGGGCACGAGGTCGAGGTCTCCGGCCGACACGCCGCCCGAGAGCACGAGCACGTCGGCGGCGAGGCCCTGCGCCACCAGCGCCCGGATCGCCTCCGGCTTGTCGCCCGCCAGCCCGAGCGGAATCGGCTCGGCGCCCAGCAGCGACACGGCGGCGGTGAGCATCGGGCCGTTGGAGTTGCGGGTCTGGCCGAACGCGGGCACGGCATCGCAGGCGACGAGCTCGCTGCCCGTCGAGACGATCGCCACCCGCACCCGGGGCTCGGCGACGACATGCGTGGCCCCGGCCTCGGCGGCGAGGCCGACCTCGGCGGCACCGAGCGCCGTTCCGGCGGCGAGCACCTCGCGACCGCGGGCGAACGCCGCCGCCTGCCGCGCCACGTGCTGCCCCGGCCGAAACTTCGGCTCCGCCAGCCGCACCCGGCCGCCAGCATGCACGCCGGCCGTGCCGTCCACCGCCCGCTCCACCGGCACGACGGCGTCGGCACCGGCGGGAATCGGCGCCCCGGTCATGATCCGGGCACAGGTGCCGGGCCGGATCTCGAGGCCCGTCACGTCACCGGCCGCGAGGTCCACGGCGACGTCGAGCTCCACGATCTCGCCCGGAACCGCGAAATCGGCCGACCGCACCGCGAAGCCGTCCATCATCGCGCGATCCCACGGCGGCGAGTCGCAGTCGGCGACGACGCCGGCGGCGAGGCGGCGGCCGACGGCATCCATGAGCCGCTGCCGCCGCGGTGGCAGCGGCTGCGCCGTGCGTTCCACCAGCGCGATCGCTTCGGCGAGGTCGATCATCCGGCAACGGGGGCGACGGCGAGGAACGCCCGCAACAGGTCGTAACCCGCGGGCGTGAGAAAACTCTCGGGGTGGAACTGCACGCCGTAGACGGGCAGCGTCTTGTGGCGGATGGCCATGATCTCACGCGAGCCGTCGGGGGCGGTGGACCAGGCATCGACCTCGAAGTCGCGCGGCAGGGTCGGCGGGTCGATCACGAGGCTGTGGTACCGGGTGGCCTCGATCGGGCTCTCCAGGCCGGCGAACAGCCCCTGCCCGGCGTGCTCGATCCGATCGACCTTGCCGTGCATCAGCTGCTTCGCCCGCACGATCGTGCCGCCGAACACCTGGCCGATCGACTGGTGCCCGAGGCACACGCCCAGCATCGGCATCCGTCCCGCGAACCGCCGGACCACGTCGCAGGAGATGCCGGCTTCGTCGGGCGTGCACGGCCCCGGCGAGATCACGAGGTGCGTCGGCGCCTTGGCGGCGATTTCGGCGCCGGTGATGCGATCGTTGCGGTGCACCTCGACGGGCAGGTCAGGCGCGATCTCCCCGAACCGCTGCACGAGGTTCCAGGTGAAGGAGTCGTAGTTGTCGATGAGGAGGAGCATGCGTGTGTTCGAACGATGGCGGGCGGAATCGGCGCACCCTCGACGAGCGGGAGGCAGCCGCGGCTGCGCGTGCCATTCCGACCGACCGTGGCTACTCCAGGAGCGTGCCCGGGTGCCCCTCGCGGTCCACCAGCGGCATGACGTTGGGCTTGTAGATCGTGTTGTATGCCGCGGCGAGCCGGTGGGCCTCGAGGGCCGCCTCGTCGGCCCAGTGCTCGATGAGCGTGAACCGGCGCGGCTCGGCCGAGGAATGGTAGACGTCGAACCGCAGGCAGCCGGGCTCGGTGCGGCTCGAACGCATGGCCGCGGCGAGATGCTCGCGGATCCGTCGTGAGGCAGATCATGGCGTGGCTCCGAAAATTGGCGACGGGAGCGAATGTTCGCGGTGTGAGCGTCTCCATTATGGCGGCGTGGGGAGAAAAATCGCTCCCGTCCCCGATTTTCCCGCGGCCGCCGTGCGGCGGGCGAGAATCCGCAGGTAGGGCGGGAGGAACTCGGCCCGGTGGGCGAACGATCCGGCCGTCGCCCCCGGCTGCCGGTGATCGGGCTCGCAAAAGTCCTCGATCGCGAAGCCGGCGCCGCAGATCCCGCCGAGCAGGGCGGAGAGCGAATGGACGAACTCCTGGGTGCCCGCCTCCCGCAGCCGCGAGGGGGGCTCCGCAGGCAGCGGCGCGGTGCGGCCGAGCGGATGGATCAGTTCATAGCGGCCGGCAGCCCCTGGCGCGAGGCCGGCCTGCAGGCTCGTCGGCGCCTTATGCTGACTGACGTACAGCCCGCCGGGCCGCGTCACCCGGGCCACCTCGCGAAACACGCGGCCCACATCGGGCAGATAGCAGGTGCTCACCGGGTGGATGACGAGGTCGAAGCGTCCCGCGGCCAGCATCCCGAGATCGTCCATCGAGCCCTGGACGATCTCCAGGTCGATCTTCCGCTCGCGGGCGACCTGCCGGTCGAGGGCGAGCATCGCCGGCGAGAGATCGACGACGGTCACGCGGGCGCCGGCGGCCGCATAGAGCGGCCCGTGCTTGCCGCCGCCCGCCGCGAGGCAGAGCACCTCGAGGCCGTCGAGCCGCTCAGGGAGCCACGGGCGTCCGGCTGCGCCTCCGCCGAGCCAGCCACGGGGATCAGTGAACGCCGCATCGACCGCAGGACGTGCGAGGGCGGCGCCCGCCTCCGCCAGCCGGTCCCAGGCCCGGGTGTTGTGCTCGCGGGCCGCGGCCCGCAGCCCGGCAGCTTCGTCAGCCGGCATGGCCCCGCCTCCGCCACCGCCCCGCGGCCGCCGTGCCGCCGACGAGCGCCGCGACCGCAAGAAGCGTTACCGTCGCCGGCTCCGGCACGGCCGAGATGGTGAGGTCGTCCATGGCGAAGTAGGCGGGAGTAAGCAGACCTTGAGCATTCTTATCCGAGCCGTCGAACGAGAACTCGATCCGGTCGACGGTGCCGAGGGAAGCGAGGTCGAACCACGCCCAAGTGGCAAGGATGCCCGGCGGCGACGCGCCCCGCAGGTCGGCGAGATAGAAGGTGGTCGAGCCCGTCGTCGTCGCTCCCAGCTTTCCGGTGGCCGTGGTCGCGAACCAGCCCGTGCCGGACGCGAGCGGCGCGGTGAAGCCATACTGGTCGCCGTTGAGCATCGTGAGGGCCGCGTAGGTGGTGTTGGCGATGCGGAACCCTGCGACTCTGGTCGGCACTGGAAGCGTTACGGTGGCTTCGTCGTAGGCGACTGCGTAGGTGCTCAACTGGTCGCCCCCGCCCGGATAGGAGGCGTACTGATTGATGAAGGCCGGGTTGGTGGTGTTGACCACGTTCGAGTAGGCGAACCCATTCCAATATTCGTAGTTGAAGTCGCCGTAGGAATCGATGCCGAAGGTGTTGGCAAACGACACGCTCCCGGACGACCAGGGCGTGCTCACCGACTGGCCCGGCGTGCTCACCGACTGGCCCGGCGTGAGCGTGCCCGGATTGCCGTTGAAGTATCCCGATCCGGGAACCGTGAGATCCTGGAAATTGACAACCACGTCGGCCCGGGCCGCAACGGCCGCGATACAGGACGCAAGGACCAAAAAGCGGAACGCAAAACGCATAACTGAGTCTCCAGCAAGCGAACGGAAGTGCCGCTACCCACGCCGGGCGGAACGCCGGGCGCGACCCATGACCAAAGGCGCGGCAAGGCCGAGCCGACGGATCAGTTGCGGGGAGCGGCACCTCCGGGCCCACGAATTGTCGATGCGGCCATCAGTACGCCCCTCCGGCGTTGGCCTCGCCCCCGGCGCGTGTGCAACAGGCCGCCAGTACCCGTGGATCGATGGCATCTCCCAGCAGTCGCACGGCCCCGTCGCCGAACAGCGCGTGGGCCCCGCCCGGATGGCGGCTGCGGAGCTCGTCCTCCCAGGTCGGCCAGTTGACGGCGTAGGCCTGGTCGAAAAGGTTGCGGCCGTTGATCCACTGGCCATCGGGCCAGCCGCCGCCGGCACACTCCCCGACGAACGCCGTTTTCGAAAGCCCGTCGGCGATCTCGCGCTCTGCGAAGCCGCGATCGTGAACGAGGCCGCCCTTCTCGGGGTTGTTCGGCGAGAGGATCCGTTCGCCCGTGATGCCGCCGTAATCGCAGCCCCCCAGGCCCCCGACGACGGTCGGCCGGCCGGATGAAGGGCAGCGGTACACGGCCAGGGGCGTCGCCGCGGCGGATGCGTTGGCGGGGTGGTCGAATGCTTTCGTGAAATCGATCCGCTCGGCCAGCGGCTGTTCCTCGAGCCACGGGAGGATCGCCGCGCTCCAGGCCAGGCAGCGGGCCGTGCCCGACTTGCCTGCCGCCCGCCACTCCAGGCAGCCGATCGGAAACCGCCGCCGCACGAGCAAGTGGCCGTGCAACGCGCAGCCGACGTTTCGCAGGTTGTTGAGGCAAGCCGTCCGCCGGCCGGCCTCGCGGACCGACTG
>JAJTED010000057.1 GCA_021300535.1 Planctomycetaceae bacterium
CGCCTTCATATCCGGGTCGAGCTTGGTCACGTCCAAATCGCCCTCGGTATTTTTCCCGCTGTGGCACTCGACGCAGTGCCGGGCCAGGAATGGCTTGACCGTCCGCTCGAACTCGGCCCGACTCTCGTCGGCGGAGGTGAACTTCAACTCTTCCCCGAAGGCGGGGACCCCGCCGAGGGACACCGCGAGCAGGCACCCCAGGGCCCAACAGACCAGGGCCCAGCAAGGAACGCCGGACCTCGAAAGACCGGTACGAATTCCACAGACACGCTCACGAACGGCCCGAACGCCGACCAGATCCACCTTCCTCATGGCATTGCCCTTCAGAAAAATCGGGCTCCGAATCGCCGGAACATCTTCGATAATTGCCGTCAGCGTTGCCGGCACTCCCAGAGAGTTGCGTCGGGCCTTGACTTCTTCATTATTGACGAAAACCGGGAAAAAGTTACGGAAATATTCCGTCGGAGCCTTGGGGTTGCATCGCAAACCGTTGCGGCGAAAAGGCTTACGAACGATGGCTGGCCGCGGGTGAAGCCGGACCCAGCAGCACAACGGACGGCGAAAAGCACCCCGCTCTATTTGCACCGCCGCTGCTTTTGAACAGCCCTCCGTTACGGCTTCAATCGCCGGAAGATCCACAGATTCATGTTACCGTCGGAGAAAAAACTCTCCGGATACTTGCGGGACTCGGGAGGGTCGTTGCCCCCCCAGCCGCTTTCGCGGTAGCACAACCGCGCGGTGTCTTCGTCGAGGAACTCGACGATCCCGGGCACGAAGCCGTCAAGCGGCGTGGGCGTCGCCCCCGTGCCCGGCGGCGGACTCGTCACGTTGAACTTGACGCGGGTCGGCCGGGCCGAGGTATCCAGCGTGTAGCCGCCGGCGAACTTACCGGATTTGTCTTCGGGCCTGCCTTTCCAGGCGAACGTATCCGGCCCGAACTCCACCACCGAGGTAGAACGGTCGCCTCCGATCTTCTCGAGCGAGTCGTCGAGCGCGGTCAGCAACTTCCATTGTCCCACGAGGTTCGGCTGGCCAGAGGGCGGGCTGCCGAGGGGGGCCCGCGTCAGCAGCAGATATCCCTGAAAACGATCGCCGGCAAAGGTTTTCGGGCGGCCCCTGTCCAGGTGGGCCTGCCGTCGCCAGGAAATCTTCAGCACGTCCTTTTCGAACAGACAGGCGACCCCCGGCAGCTCGGGCTGATCCCCAGCCACTCCCTCCGGCTTCAGGTCCACGAGCCACTTGGGGCTCGCCTCCTGCTTCCAGGTGCAGGCGGCCGAAAACAGAGGTTTCCCATCGGCGCCGGTCCACTGCAGCTGCTTGTCGCTGATCGTCACCACGGAGTTCTTGGCCTCCGGCCGGTCGAGCAGATTTTTGTCTTCCTCATGAGCGAGGAGCACGTGCCATTTCCCTTCGATGGACGGCCACTCCTCCTGCGCCGAGGGCGGCGGTTCCTTGCCCGGCTTCTGCGCCCACGAGGAGCCTGCGAAACTCAACGCCACAGCCAAGGCATACACCGGCAGAACACCGAGGCTTCGACTCATGATCGCATCGCTCCTCTGGAATGCTCGTTGGCTCGCTCGAAGAGAGCGACGCTCGCCTCAGTTGAGGTTATTCGCAACGACATGAACTGTCAATTTTGCTGCCTCGTCGGTTTACTGGCTGTCGGTGCTACGGCTTTCGACGCGGCCGGCCCGGGCTGCGGCCGACCGCGAAATCCCGGAAAAATCCTTGGCGAGTCGCCGCTGACGTGGCTACCCTTGCGGGGCGGGGTCGGCCGATGGGCGAGTGCCCGATGACAGCGCAATTGGACGATGAAATGCAAATGGACGATGCAATCGTTTGCATCGCTTGCTTTGCGGTCGCTCGCGGCACGAATGGCCGTCGTCGCTGGACCTTCCGCGGCGAGTCGACCGACGCGCGGCGGGCTCCCGGCCGATTTTTCTTGTTTCCTGACGACTTCCTTGTTGGCGACCGGCCATGATGCTCCATCATGCCCCCCAGCTCCGCCTCCGCTGGCTGGCCTCTCTGACGCTGTTCTGCGGGTGGCCGGTGGGCACACCCGCTGCCGACCTGCCCGATGCGCGGGAAAGGCCGGTCGACTTCTCGCGTGAAGGATAGCCCGGTCAATGGCACTTCCTCAACGGTCTTCCAGCCGATGAGCGACTCGTGAGCCTCGGGAGGAGGGGCCCGGCCGTCCGGAGACGGTTCCCGCGAGCGGCACGCGGCCCCCGGAGTGGCGTTTTTGTCGCCTCGGCGCAGACCGGATCCCAGTCGGCCGTTGCCGGGGCTTCGGTGCCTCGCGTCCGGCACCGCTCAGAGGCTGTGGATGTCGATCGCGGGCAGTTCGTCGGGCGACGCCTGGAAGATCGCCCGGTCGTCGTGAACCTGGACGAGCTCGCCCCAGCCAGTAGGCGGGCCGCGAGCGGGCGCGAGCGGAGGAGGCTCGCGCGGTTCGCCGAGGTGTGTCAGGATCTTCCGGATCGGCCCCGGCTCGCGGACAGGAAGTCTGCAGCAACCGGAGTTGCCAAGAGTGCGAAGGCCAGGATTGTTTCGCACTCGGAAAGCAGTCTGAAGGCGATCAGCCGGATGTCGCCGCCGCAGTTCGGGCACGCCAGGGGAAACTCCTCCCCCACCCGCGCCATGCGTTTGGCCCAGGCAATCCGTGACGTGTCGCGTGAGCCGGGCTTTTGATTCGGATTCGCGTCACAACAGCCCCCCGTGGCGCGACCGCCGGCCGCATGCCCACCGGTCACAGCCTCTTGCCGATCGCCGCTCGATCTCATCGAGGGCTCGACATCGTCTTCGGCTGGAGCCTGGGAAGCCCGCTGCGATTGGCGGTAGAGTTCGTCCTCTTCGGACGGGGCGACGTTCCCAACAGCGTGTTCGGCCTTCTCCAAGGCGGTGCCCGACGCGGCCCGCCGGCCGACGGTGTTCGTCGGATGAGGGCTGCGCCGGAGGGTTTGCCGCGGGGCTTGGACCGCGGCCGCGCCCTGGCGACACTCACGGTCATGGAAACCGACTTCCTCGCCTGGCTGCTGCCCCGTCTCCCGGCCGATCCGCGGCTCGAAGTGCCCGCCGGTGACGATGCCGCCGTGCTCCGCCCGGCCGCGCAGCGGCGGACCGTGGTCACGGTGGACATGCTCATGGAGGGCGTGGACTTCATCCTCGGCCCCGACTGCCCGCCGCAGGCCGTCGGCCACAAGGCGTTGGCCGTGAACCTCAGCGACCTGGCCGCCATGGCCGCGCGGCCCGAGGCGGCCGTGGTCGCGGTCGCGCTGCCGCGCCGCGGAGGTGACGCCCTCGCCCGCGGCATCCAAGAGGGAATCGCGGCCCTGGCGGCGCGACACGGGGTCGCCCTGGCCGGCGGCGACACCAACGCCTGGGACGGGCCGCTGGTGATCAGCGTCACGGCGCTGGGCAGCGTGCCGCCCGGCGCCGCCTGGCGGCGCGACAACGCCCGGCCCGGTGACCTGATCGCCGTCACGGGCGCCTGCGGCGGCAGCCTCCTCGGCCGCCATCTCGCCGTCGAACCCCGGGTCCGCGAGGCGCTGTGGATCGCGGAGCGGACTGCCGCGCATGCGGCGATCGACGTCAGCGACGGACTGTCGCTCGACCTGGCCCGGATGATGGCCGCCAGCGGCACGGCCGCCGTGCTCGATCTCGACCGCGTGCCGATCCATGCGGATGCGGTGCGCATGAGCCGGCAGCCGGGCGACGGCCGCACGCCCCTCGACCATGCCCTCGCCGACGGTGAAGACTTCGAGCTGCTCCTCGCCCTGCCTCCCGAGGCAGCGCGAACGCTCGCCGCGGAGGCGGCCGCCGCCCTGGGCACGCCCGTGACGATCATCGGCGAGGTCGTGGAAGGCCAGGGCCTGTTCTCCAGCGGCCCCGATGGCCGCGCGCCGCTCGCGGCCCGGGGCTATGTCCATGCCTTCGACTCCTGACGCCGCCATGCCCACGTGCTCCCGCATGATCACGACCGAGGCCGACTTGGCACCGTTGGCACAGACACTGGCCGCGGCCCTGCCCGACCGCTGCTTCATCGCCTTGGTGGGCGACCTTGGCGCCGGCAAGACCACGTTCGTCAAAGCCTTCGCGGCCGTGGTGGGCATCGATCCGGCGGAGGTGGTGAGCCCGACGTTCGGCCTCGTGCACGAGCATTCATCCCGCGCGGGCATCCTCCTCCACGCCGACATGTACCGGCTCACCGGGCCCGACGACCTGCACGAGGTGGGCTGGGAGGACGCCGTGGCGCGAGCGAAATGGGTGTTCGTCGAGTGGCCCGAGCGGATCACGGCCGCGCTCCCGGCCGACAGGCTCGACGTGGCGATCACGATCGACGCGCCCACGGCCCGCACCTTCACGTTCACCGGCCACGGCCCGGCTCACGAGCCCGTCATCGCCCGCCTCCGGTAGCCGCGGTCCGCGGATCGGCGGGCCCGCCTGCCCCGACCGGCAGCCCGTCAGAGCAGGATCCGCAGCATGCGGCGGAGCGGCTCGGCCGCGCCCCACAGCAGCTGGTCGCCGATGGTGAAGGCGCCGACGTATTCCGGGCCCATCGCCAGGGCCCGGATGCGGCCCACGGGAATCGTGAGCGTGCCGGTGACCGCGACGGGGGTCAGTTCACGGAGCGTCGCCTCCCGGGTGTTGGGCACCACCTTCACCCATTCGTTGTCGGCGGCGATCAGCGCCTCGAGCTCCGCCGGCGGCACGGCCCGCGTCAGCTTGAACGTCAGCGCCTGGCTGTGGCACCGCATCGCTCCGACCCGCACGCACGCTGGCGGGCGATCACGCGGCGGTCGATCTCCAGGATCGCCGCGTGCGGATCGCCGAGCAGGTCACGCACCTCGGCGTGCAGCGTGCCGAACTGGGCGAGCAGTTCCCGCATGTGCTGGGCGCCGCCGCCGGAGGCGGCCTGGTAGGTCTGGGTGGACATCCACTCGACGAGCCCTGCCTTGTAGAGCGCGGCCAAGCCCATCAGCATGCAGCTGACCGTGCAGTTGCCGCCGATCCAGTTCCTGATGCCCCGTTCCAGACCGCGGTCGATCACGCCGCGGTTCACCGGGTCGAGGATGATCACGGCGTCGGAGTTCATCCGCAGCGTGGAGGCGGCGTCGATCCAGTGCCCCTGCCAGCCCTGACCGCGGAGCTGCGGAAACACCCGTGACGTGTAGTCGCCTCCCTGGGCCGTGAGCACGATGTCGCACCCGGCCAGCGCGGCGACGTCGAAGGCGTCCTGGAGCACGGCCACGCCGCGGGCCTGGGGCGGGGCCGCCCCGCCGGCATTCGAGGTCGAGAAAAAGACCGGCTCGAAATGGGAGAAGTCGTCCTCGGCACGCATGCGGTCCATGAGCACCGACCCCACCATGCCCCGCCAGCCCACGATCCCGACCCGCTTCATGACGATCGACCTTTCCTGCGTTCCTGATGGTTTCGAAGTGACCGCATCCGGGCCTGCGATCCTACCCTGCCCGCCAGAAAACGCACGGCAGGATCGCCCCCCGTCGGCCGCGTTCGAAAAACCGGCTCACCCGTGCAGCCAGTGCAGATAGTCACGCAACCGGGCCTGAGCCGCGTGGTCCCCCGCGGCCACGGCCTCCGCCAGCCGCCGCCGCGCGGCGCGGCTGCTTGCCTGCACGCGAGTGAACAGCGTCAGATCGGCGTTGCAGCGGCGGCAGACCGGTCGGGCGGCCTGCGTGGCCCGGCAGACCGGGCACTGCACGGTGAACGCATCGTTCCCGAGCTGGTCAGCGTGCATGCTCACACTCTGCGCTCCGCTCAGCCGGCCGCGTAGAACAACAGGTCGTCGAGTTCGGCGACGAGTCCGGCGAGCAGTGCATCGTCATCCGCAGCATGTGCCTCGGTGATCAGCTGCACCAGCCGTTCCACGTCGGCCGCATCCTCCGGACCGAGCGCCGGCAGGGCCTGCCGGGCCCGGTGCAGGATCGCGGCGTGCGGATCCGCGGCCTCCGGCCCGCTCGCGCTGCCGTCGTCGATCGTGCCACCTGGAGGTGAAACGACCGCGGGCCCGAAACCGGGCAGCCTGCCGAGCCGCTCGGCAGCCTGCCCGGCGGCTTTTCCCTGCGACTTGGAGAGCGCATCAACGATGGCCAGACGCTGCGAGATGCCGGACGTGCTCTCGATGGCCGTGACTTCGAGCGTGCCGTCAAGCGAGAGCTCGAACCGCACGAAGATCCGGCCGTCGCACGCGGACGTGGCGTTGAGCCCCTCGAGCATGAAGCGGCCGATCTCGCGGTTGTCCTCCAGCCGCGGGCTCTCCCCCTGGAAGACCTGGATGGCGGCCATATCCTGTTCGCTGTCGTGCGTGAAAAACAGATCCTCGTACCGGGCCGGAAGGGGTGCGTTGCGGCGCAGGATCGGAACATACGCGAGATGCTCGCCCTGGGGGCCGTCCTCCACGGCCGCGACCCCCAGCGTGTGCGTG
This sequence comes from Planctomycetaceae bacterium, assembly GCA_021300535.1. Lineage (GTDB taxonomy): Bacteria > Planctomycetota > Planctomycetia > Pirellulales > UBA1268 > QWPN01. The sequence goes on from JAJTED010000057.1 coordinate 6,446, forward strand.
GCGACATCGACGAGCACCGGGCCGATCGCCTGCCCCGCGATCGCCCCGGCCTGCGTGCCCGCCCCCAGCGCCACGGCGAGGTCGGGGTCGACGCTCCACCGCGGCTCACGGCGAAACTCCTCCCGGAGCCGACGCTGCACGAGTGGCGTGCGGGTCGAGCCGCCAACGAGGATCAGTTCGTCGATCTGCGATAGCGCGAGGCCGGCATCGACGACCGCCGTATCCACGCAGCCGATCGTCCGGTCCACGAGCGTGCGAATGAGCTGCTCGTACTCGTCGCGGCTGACTTCGATGTCGAGGCTGACCTGGCGGCCGTTGACCGTGACGATGAACTCCTCGACGATCCGCGCCGTCACGGCGGTCGAAAGCTCGCACTTCGCCCGTTCGCACGCGGTCAGCAGCCGCCACCGGGTGCCCCTCTCGGCCATCAGGTCGTGGCCATGCTCCTGCAGAAACCGGCCGGCGACATGCCGCGCGAGCAGTTCATCGAAATCATCACCGCCGAGGCTGGTGTCTCCCTTGCTGGAAAGCACCTCGACCACGCCCTGCTCGGTCCGCACGACAGACACGTCGAAGGTGCCGCCGCCGAGGTCGTAGATCATGACGTGGCGGCGGGCCGCGGAACCGGCGTGATACACCAGGCTGGCGGCCGTCGGCTCGTTGATGATCCGCTCGACGGTGAGCCCCGCGAGGCGGCCCGCCTCCAGCGTGGCCTGCCGCTGCGGTTCGTCGAAGAAGGCGGGCACCGTGATCACGGCGCGGCTCACCGGTCGGCCGAGGGCCCGCTCGGCCCGGTCCTTGAGCGCCCGCAGGATGATGCTGCTGATCTCCTGCGGCGTGTAGGACGTGCCGGCCATGGGCAGCATCACGGCCTGGCCCATGCGGCGTTTCACGGAGGCGATCGTGCGGTCGGGAAAGGCCGCCAGCTGGTTGCGGGCGGACTGGCCGACGAGCAGGCGGCCGTCCATCCCGATGCCGACCACCGAGGGCACCAGCGCCGTGCCTTCCTCTTCCAGCACCCGCACCCGCCCGTCGACGCAGACGGCGACGACGCTGTTCGTCGTCCCCAGGTCGATGCCGATCACCGGCGAGACTTCCTGCATGGCATCCATCGGATCCAACCGCTCCATGGTGTCGTCACTCCTTCGTTCACCGCTCAACGAGCCACTCCCACCTCGGCTGGCCGCAGCACGACGCCGTGCCACGCGTATCCCGGCCGGAACTGTTTCGCCACGTGCCCTTCCGGCACCGCCGCATCCTCCACGATGTCGATCGCCCGCATCTGCTCGGCATCAAACGGCTCGTACAGCACGTCGATCCGGCGCAGCCCCGCCTGCTCCATGAGCCGCCGGGTGCGCACGAGTACGAGCTCGAGCCCCTGCCCTGCATCGGCAAGCGACGTCGCCGCCGCGACGACCCCCGCTTCCGCCCCGCCGGCATCACGCGGGCGGGTGTCCGTGGCCCGTTCCAGGTGGGTGTCGAACACCTGCCGCAGCCGGCCGACGAGGCCGGCTGCGAGCATCCGCACCAGCCATGGTGAGTCGGCGACGCAGGCATCCCAGGCAGCGGCCGGGTCGGGCGGCTCTGCCGCGGCGGTTTCGTCGTCTGCGTCCGCGTCGACCTCCGTCGCCAGGCAGCCGATGGTTTCGGCCTCGGGGGTGATGGCTGCCACCGCCCGCTCCAGGCTTTCCTCGACTTCCGCCAGGGCGGTGGCCAGGGGGCGGATCGCATCCGTGCTGCCGGCTGGCACCGACCGTGCCGGTGCGGTCGCGGCAGTGGCATGGACCGCAGTTTCCATGCGCGACAGCCGTTCCGCCACATCCGCGAGGCGGCGGTCGAGGCCGGCGTCCACGAGGCCCTCGAGTCCGGCGGCCAGGTCGCGGCCCGCCCGCACCTGGAGTTTGAGTTCATGCCGTAACGCCGTGAACGCCGCGACGATGTCCGCCGCACCGATCAACCCCGATTCCTCCACCGGCTCGCGATCCGTTGCGTCGCTGTTCATGGGTCGCGATCCTGCGGGACGTTGCCAAGGCCGAGGAGCACCCGCGTTGGCAGTCGGGGCGGCCGGGTGGCGGCATCGGCGATGATCGCCTGCAGATCAGACCGCTGCCGGGGCGGCTCGAAGGCCGCCTCGGCCAGCGGCAGTGGGTCGCAGAACGCGAGCATCGCGGCGTGCAATTCCCGGAACCGCTCCGGGTCACGATCGGGTGGATGCCGCTTGACGGCGGCAAGATACGCGGCGCGGGCCTCTTCCGGCGTGGCCGTGGCAGGCAGTCCGAGCACGAGATGGGCCGCCGGCGGCAGCATGGAGAGCGGCATCTGGTCGGCCATCGTCGTGAATCCTCCGGTCAACGCCTGCTGCAGGTCCGGTCAATGTCCCAACAAATCGATCATCTCGACTTTTGAGATCCCCAGTCGCGCGGCGATCTGCGCGATTCGCTTCGCGGTTGTCTCGTTTCTTGGCCCCATCAGAAGGGGAATGATCTCGGCCAGCGCGGCCGGCCCGCCACGGTTCAGGACTACCTGTAGGAAGGGGGGCATATCGCCCGCTGCGTGGAAATCCTCCGGCGAGGGAAAACCGCGGGCACCGCCGGAAAACCGGGCCCGACGCTTGCGGTCCTCGGCCTCGGCGACCGCTTTCCGGGCCGCCGTGACGATCTCCTTCAGCCGTTGCACGACGGCCGGATTCGGCTCGGTGGCGAGAGTCTTCTCCACCAGCGCCAGCCGCTTCCCTGACTTGCGGGTCGTCAGCGAATCGGGAGCGGTCCGGGTCAGCCATTCGAGAACTTCCGCGGCGGCTCGCGGCTGGCTGTCGGCCAGCCGGGCAATGCCCTTGGGCTCGCGCCGGGGATTCACCGTGCCGAAGAAGTCATGGGTCGCGAGCCAGCGAAACGCAGCCCAGAATCCAGGGTCGTCCACGGGCAGGCCGCCGTCTTGGCCCGTCAGCCGGCCCAGGCTCCATCTGCCATCGCCGCTGAGCCGCATGCCCAACGCCCGGCCGAGCGCAAAGGCGGGATGGCCGGCGCCGTCGAGGGTCAGCCCGCTGCGTTCCAGTTCCATGAAGAAGCAGGCGGCATTCGCCAGCGGCACGATGGCAGAATCGATCCCCACCTCCTTGGCGGCGCGGCGCAGTCGCGTTCGGATCGGCTCGACCTGATGTGCCGGGCACTTCAGCCGCATGCACGCCTCGTGAAGCATCGCGTCGGCCGCGAGGTCATCCGGTGACCCGCGACGGGCGGCGTCCAGCGCCACCGCGAAGCCGGACTCGTTCCCTTCGCGGAGCAACAGCGCCGCTTCGAGGAACGGAATCCACAGTCGGTTCATCCAACTCGGCCAGGCAGCAATCGCCGTTTCAAGTGTTGCCCGCGCCTGCGGCAGCCCGCTGTCTGCCGTCGCCAACGAGGCCGCCTTCAGAAGCTGGAATCGCCATGGCATTGCCTGGGCGGCCGTATCGCCCGTCCGCTGATTGGCGATGGTCTGCACCAGCGGCTCGGCCCGCGCGAAGTCGCCCGCGGCGATGAACCCATCGACCAGATCCCGGACGTGGCCATACTGGTCGGGGAATTGGCCGACGAACGCCAGCTTGGCTCTGGTCAGCGCCTGACCGGCGTCAGCGTTCGCACCGTCTTCCTTGGCCCGGCTGGCGAGCAGTTCGATCAGGGACTCGTGAGCCCGGCGATTGCGAGCAAAGCGTTCGACAGACTCACGGAGCAGCCGTTCGCAGACCTGTTCTTCCTGCGGCGTCAGTTCGCTGAGGAACGAGCCGTCCGCCTGGTCGAGGAGCTGCGTGGCGGCCCTCTCGAGCGTCACGCTGGCAAGCGCCGCCCGGAGCGGCTCGGGCAGATGGGTGAGCCCGGGCAGATCACGATCCACATACTCGCGGGCGTGCTGCCGCACTGCCTCGTCGGCTTCCATGAACCGCCGGAGATGAAGCAACTGCAGCCGCGTATTGCGCGGATCGTCGGGCGGCCCCGCCGTGCTCCGGCAGAGAGCCAGCAACGGCTCTTCGTCCGGCTGCCGCAGGGCCAGCGCCCGGCAAGCGGAGGAGAACTCGTTCACGAAGTCGGGTTCGAGCCCGCGATATTGCTTCTCCAGACGGATCGTCAGTGCGGCCTGCGAGGCCGAGAAGGTGCGCTGCTCGTCGCGATGCTGCACGGCCGCGATCTCGCGGGCCGCCGTCCACATCGAGGCCCGGCGGATCAGACCGATGGCGGCCTGCACCGCCGCGGAGTGCTCTCCGTGGGCCGCTGGTTCATCGGCCGGCGGCGGGCCTGCCGTGACCTCGTCCCACGCGCGGCCGAGCACGGCGGCGATCCGGGCCGGACGGCGGCCGGGCTCAAGTCGATGCCAGGCCTCGCGGGCGGCGCCGCGGTCGCCCCGCTGGAAGGCCACGAGCCCGCGGACAAACAGCCGCCATTCGGCGTAGGGGCTTTTTCGACCGATGTCCGCGAGGCGATCGAGGGCCGCGTGCGGTTCCCCCCGCGCCGTCAGATCGAGGGCCTCGCGGACGAGGGCCGCTTCAGCCTGGAGATCCGCCGCAAGTCGCAGGCCAAAGTCGGCATCGAACACTGCCTGGTCTTCCGCCCGCTCATGCGGCGCGGCGACAGGGGCGACGTCGAGCAACGCGGCCTCGGCCGGTGGGCGAGGCTGCCATCCTTCCGGATTGTGAAGTCTGCTTTTGCGCCGGCGGGCGAGTTCCGCCTGGCGACTTTTTTGAGTGGCTTTTTTCCGCGAGCCCATCCGGGCGACCTCCAAGAGCCCGCATGGTAACGAGTCGGTCTCAACTCGCACATCTGGCCCAGCCGTTCAGCCCGACCGCCTCATGTGCCGGGTTCTGCACATCGGGTTTGCCGGGCCACGCGACCCGTTCCTTGCAGACCGAGGCGTGAGCCGAGCGGAATGCGGACAGCCTCGCCTCGGTTCAACCGCCGCGTATTCCCTTGGATTTTGCCGGAGGCAGTGGCGAACGGCCGCAGTGAGCCTTCCGCCCGAGTGTCCCGGTGGAGCCGGGGCACGAGGATCGCGGAGTCTGGCAATTGGTTCCTGACTGCTTGGGCCAGGCGGCTGTCGTGGCAGGAGACGACCGATGCGTTCAACACGACGTGGGAAAACGTATTTCGCTCGGTACCACATGCGTTGAGTAGTTCCGGGCATCCTGCCGCCTGGGCGGCGGGCCTGTCGGAACTCGTGGGAGGGCTCCTGATCGCCGCGGGCCTCTTCACGCGGCCGGCAGCGTTGAAGTGGACGTGCCGCTCGTGCAGATGAACGCCCTGATGGGCTTCGTGGCGACAGCGGTGAGGCAGACCATCCTGTCATTTGGCCTGGATCGCCAGGCAAAGCCACGACTGCTCCTCGCGAGAGGCGGCAGGAGTCGCCTTGCCGCGGGCCGATACCATATATAGTGATGGAGTCGTCGAGTTCCGCGACGCACTTGGCCACGTCCCAAACGCTCCCTGGAGGCACCTCGATGCGGCTCCACCACCCAGGCTTGTTCCTGTCCCTGCTTTTCCTCGGCGAAGGCTTGGCTGGCGAGCCCTTTCGCGGCGGTCCCCGCCGGATCCCCGGCGTCATCGAAGCCGAGGACTTCGACGCCGGAGACGCCGGCGTGGCCTACCACGACCTGACCGAGAAGAACCACGGCGCCGACTACCGGGGCGCGACGCAGGTCGACATCGAGCAGCGTCCCGACGCCTCCAACGGCCACGGCATCGGATGGGCCCGGGCCGGGGAATGGCTCACCTACACGGTGGAAGCCGCCGACCCCGGGCCCTACACGCTGGAGATTCCCGTCGCCGCGGCGAAGGTGGGGGGCCGGTTCCACATCGAGTTCGACGGCAAAGACGCGACAGGCCCGATCGAGGTGCCCGACACCGGCGGGTGGACAAAACTGCAGACCATCCGCATCCACGGCGTGCGGGTGCCCGTCGGCAGGACGGTCATGAAGCTGGTGATGGATGCCGCCGGCGCGTCGGGATACGTCGGCGACATCGACTGCATGACGTTCCGCCGGCAACAGGACCCCGCGACGCCGCCGCAGAAGCCATGACCGTCCGCGCGTCCCTGTTCATGGCCTGCGCGGCGCTTGTGGCCGCCGGCCCGGCATCGGCCACCGAGGCGGAACTCCCGCCGCTCGCGCGGGCCGCGGCAGGCGTATGGAAGGTCGATCTCGATGGCGACGGCCACGACGACCTGGTCGTCTCGCATGAGCAGGGTTACGGCGTCTACCTGTTCGTGCCGCCCGATCGGGTGCGGGCGAGCATGGGATGGACGACAGGCTGGACGCGGGTGATGCGGGAGGGCAACCCCGGCGACGAGCACGCACTGCCGCTGCTCACCGGTCCGGGGGTGACGTTCGCCGACGGCGTGATGCAGGCCGGCGGCGTGCGGCTGACCTACGAGGAGCTGCTGCGGGTGCCCGGCCCGAAGCCGCGCAGCCCGCAGGAATCCCTCCGCGCCATGCGGCTGCCGCCCGGATTCACCGCGACGCTCGTGGCGGCGGAGCCGCTGGTGATGGACCCGGTGTTCATCGACTGGGACGAACGCGGCCGGATGTGGGTGGCCGAGATGGGCGACTATCCGTTCGCCGAGGGAGAAGCCACCTCCGACGGCAAGGTGACCTGGCGGGACGGCATCCCCGGCGAAGGCGCCGGCCGGGGGCTTCAGGCCGGCCGCGTGCGGATCCTCGAAGACGCCGACGGCGACGGCCTGTACGAGAAGAGCACGCTCTTTCTCGACGGCCTCAGGCATGTCACCGGCCTGGCCTGCTGGAAGGGGGGCGTGTTCGTGGCGAGCGTCCCCGACATCTTTCACGCCCGCGACGACGACGGCGATGGCCGCTGCGACGCCCGCGAGCCATGGTTCACCGGCTTCAAGGCGGGCAACCCGCAGCATCTCGTCAACGGGTTCTGCTGGGGCCTCGACGGCTGGCTGCACGGGGCCAACGGTGACAGCGGCGGCGACATCGTCAACGTGAAGACTGGAGCGCGGATTCCGCTTCGCGGCAACGACTTCAGCTTCGACCCGCGGACCGGCGCGTTTCGCCTCGAAACCGGCGCCACCCAGTGCGGCAAGTGGCGGGACGACTTCGGCAACTGGTTCGGCAACAACAACGCCACGCCCGGCTGGCACTACTGGCTGCCGATGGGCTATCTCGAGCGGTATCCGGACCTCGTCGCCCGCTCCGTCCGCGCCGATCTCACCGCGGACCGCCGGGTGTTTCCTGCGGGCAGCCTCGAGCGGCGGCTGAACCAGCCCGCCACGGCAAATACCGTCACGTCGGCCTGCAATCCCCTGCCCTACCGGGACTCGGCCTTCGGCACCGACGGCGTCAACTGCCTGTTCATCTGCGAGCCGGCCCATCATGTCGTGCTGCGGCAGGTTCTCGATTACTCCGGGGCGACGATCACGTCTCGCAGACATCCGCACGATGCGGAACGTGAGTTTCTCGCCAGCGAAGATCGGTGGTTCCGGCCGGTGATGGCCCGCACCGGACCGGATGGCGGCCTGTACGTCGTCGACATGTACCGCCTCGTGCTCGAGCACCCGGAGTGGGTGCCGGCCGAGATGGCCCGCCGCATGCAGTTGCGCGGGGGCGAGACGATGGGCCGCATCTGGCGGATCGCCCGGGATGGCCAGCCGACGAAGCCCGCTGCGATCGAGCTCGCATCCCCCTCCGGCTGGGCCCGCGACACGGCGCAGCGGCTCGCCTTCGAACGCGGCGGCGTGGAGAACGAGGCCGCCGTGCGGTCGCTGGCTGCTTCGCCGTCGCAGCCGGTGCGGGTGCAGGCACTGTTCACGCTGCGGGGTCTGGGCCTGCTTTCGGTAGACGAACTCACGCAGGCCCTCCGCAAGGAATGGCCGCATGTCCGCGGCACGGCGCTCGCCGCCGCCGGTGCCGACGCCCTGATGCCCGCGGAGATCGGCCTGCTCGATGCCCAACAGCGGCCGACTGCGGCCTCCCTGCCGAGCCCAGCCGCCCTGCCCGTGATCGGGTCTTTCGAGCCCGATCGGCAGAAGATCGTGGCCCGGTATCTCGCCGCGGCAACGCTCCCGGGAGACGCCGCCCGCGGTCGGCAGGTCCTCCAGCGCGGTGGCTGCATCGCCTGCCATAAGCATGGCGGCGCGGGCCCCGACGTGGGGCCGGACCTGGCCACCGTGGCCGGCAAGCCGCCCGCCCAGTTGATCGAGGCGATCTTCGACCCCAACCGCGCCGTGGAGCAGCGGTACACCGTCACCACGTTCGTGCTGCACGATGGCACCGCGGTCAGCGGCCTGATCGTGGCCGAAACGCCGGGGAGCGTGACGCTGCGGATGGCCGGCGGCATGGAGCGGGTGATCCGCCGCGGCGCGATCGACGAGTCACACCAGCACGCCACGTCGATCATGCCGGTGGGCCTCGAAGCCGTGCTTTCGCTGCAAGACTGTGCCGACCTGCTGGCCGCGCTGCGGCCGCGGTGACCCGCCCATCGCAGGAAGGCGGAAGGCCAGGTTGACCGACGCCGCCGCGGAGGGTGTTGAAAGAGCGCGACCACTGAAATGGATGACGCTCACGAGCGGCCGTTGACCTCGATGCTCCGGCGGACGTGCGGCACATGGAGCCGGAGGTGGAAGGCCAAGACCGCGTAGGCCCCGCGACTGTTCAGTCGGCCGAAGGCCGGGTCCCGAAACCTCCCGCGTCCGCGCAAGCCTGGAGGCTTGCGCCAGGTGGCGGCGGTCTCCGACCGTCGAATCCGGCCTGTGGATCCACGACCCGCATTCGCAAGCCTGGAGGCTTGCGCCACGTGGCGGCGGTCTCCGAACGGAATGAGACTGCGCCGATCGGCGCACCATCAATGCTTTGGCCGGGGCTTTTTCGCGCATCCCAAGAAGCCCCGGGTGGAAACCCGGGGACTCCGGGCACAAAAACCACTCCGCCAGCCATGCGCAAAAATCCCCGCGCCCTTGCCGGGCAACGTTCACACGCATGGCACGTGGGATCGCGATTCGACACGGAGTCCCCCGGCTTCCGCCGGGGGCTTTTTGTGGCGGTCGCGCGTGCGTCAATCCGAACGCACAACTGGATAACGCGCACCATCAATGCTCCCGCCGGGGGCTTTTCCGTGCGTCCCAAGAAGCCCCGGGTGGAAACCCGGGGACTCCGGGCACGAACACCTCCCCGCCATCCACGCCGCACGACGGCGTGTCATTCCCCGGCGCCGGCCTCCTGGTCAGTGACTCGCGGCCGCGAGCGCCGGGCTCTCGCGTTCGCCCGCGAGAAACGCCCCCTGGAGCCGCACCGGCTCGCCGATCGACCGCAGCAGGAGGTCGCCGTTGCCGAGCAGGAGCTCGGCCCCGGGCGTCTCGATGATCTTCGCCTCCATCTCGCTCGACACCCGCAGGCCCACGCACGTGGGCAGGTTGGCCTTGATGATCCCCCCGATGATCTCGCGGCGCGGCGTCTGCGTCGCCAGGACGAGGTGGATTCCCGCCGCCCGCGCCTTCGCGCCCAGGCGGGCGATCGCGGTCTCGATCTCGTGGCGGTCGTCGCTCGTGGTGACGAGATCCGCGTATTCATCGCAGGCGCAGACGATGCGGGGAATGGGACGCTGCTCGTGGCGGATGAGACCGCGCAGGTCGTCCACCTCCGCCTTGCCCATGCGGTCGTACCGCCGCTCCATCTCCTCGACGAGGCCCGTCAACACGTCGAGCGCCGACGTCTCGTCCGGATAGACGATCGGCTCCCACAGAAACGGAGACCCCCGCCAGGCGGTGAAGGCGTTGCGTTTGGGGTCGATGAGCACGAGCCGGAGCGTGTCGGGGAGGTTCGTCTCCACGAGGCTCGCCAGCGCGGCCCGCATCCAGATGCTCTTGCCGCTGCCGGCCGTGCCCACCACGAGCACGTGGCAATGCTGCGGCTGGGCCAGGTCGATGAACACGAGCCGCCCGTCGATGTCGACGCCGACCAGCATCCGCGAGTTGCCGAGGAGCGGGTCGGGCCGGGGCAGCATGCGGCGGAGCTCGGCGAACGACACTGCGCGGCGGTCGGGCCGCTCGATGTCGATCGCGATTCGATCCCCGACCCGCTCGATGAGCGGCGGGTTGCGGAGATTCATGCCGAGGGCGATCTCCTCGATCAGGTGGGTGAACCGCGACACCTTCGCGCCCGCGGCGGGCGCGACGAGGAAGCGAATGAAGGTGGGGCCCAGCCGGGGCGGGCCGTCGAGGCTGAACTTCAGGCCGTAGGTGCGGAGGACCCGCATCAGGCTGTCTTGCATCGTGAGGTGCTCCGCTGTCACCTGCTTCCAATCGGGGGCGGGAGTCTCCGCCGCCGGCCCGCCATGCACGCCGGCCAGGCGGCCGAGCGCCGCCTTGAGCCGGGCCTCGACCTCGTCGAGGGCGGAAGCCGCCACCGACTCCTCGCGGGCCGTGTCGGCGAAGGTCACCATGCGCACGTCGCGAGGCTGCTCCGCGTCATGCAGGAGCAGCCGATAGAGGGCCACCAGGGCGAGGTTCGCCTGGCCCACGGCCGGGCCGGCGTCGAGCAGCATCACGCACCAGGTGTGTGTTTCAGGGATCCGCAGGATCGCGCCGGACGCGCCCGTGAGGACGATGCTGTCGGCCCAGCCCGGCTCGCGGAGCTCCACCCGCAGCGAACGCGCGCAGGCGACGAGATCCCGCGCCGCATCGAGGCCGCCGTGCGCCCGCCACACCCCGAGCAGCATGCCCGCCAGCCAGGCGGCCAGGCTTTCGACACCCCGCCAGAAGGTCGCCACGTGGCCGGGGAACTGGCCCCACAAGGCCTGCTCGCGCTCGAGGCGTGGGGCCACGACGCACGAGTAGATCGCATCGAGGAGCGCCGACTTCCACGCCTCGGCGTCGGCCGCGACGTCTGCCAGCACCCTGACGACGTCGAGCGGCGACCCCGCCGTGAAGCACTGCCCGACGATCTCGTGAAACAGCGACACGAGCTCCGCGATCACCGCTGCATCCTCGGCGGGGGGCGGTTCCGTGGCCCAGCCGGCGATCAGCCGCTTGCGGACGTCGGGCACGTACAGTTCGACGACCATGGGAAAGGCTCACGGAGATGGAGTGGTCCGCTCGAAGGCCAGCGCCGGCGGGCTGCCGATCGTGCCGAAGCTCGCGGCATCCCCCGCGAGGATCGCCTGCGCCTCCGACCTTCCGCAGCCCGCCGCCACGGCAAGGTCATCGATCGTCATCACGTGCCGCCGCTGCAGGACCTCGAGCATCGTGTCGCGGACCCGCCGGTGCACGGGCCCGGCCGGCGATGCCGCCGCCCCCGCCACGATCTCGGCCACCAGGCGATCGAGGTCCTCGTCGTGGAGCTGCCCGCGAATCCAGGCCGTCACCACCTCCGGGACGATCGTCTCGCCGTGGGAGGCCAGGTCACCGGCCCGCGACTCCGATATCAGAGCCCGCACCGCCTCGAGTGACGCGAGCGCTGCGAACGTGGGGGCGAGCAGGCGGATGCGGGGCAGCCCGGCGGGGGTCACGTCGCGGCTGGCGGCGAGCCGGCTCCACAGGGCCCAAGACTTTCGCGCCGTCCGCGGGATCGGCAGGCCGGCACTGCGCACGAGGATCCGCTCCTCCGGCCCGCTGGGCGGCCGGTCCACGACCCGCTTCAGCCGCTGGGCCAGCACCGCCCCCTCGTCATGGACCACCGTGACGAGCAGCCGGCGGTCGGCGTGAATCACCATCAGGTCGACGTCCTGCCGGTCGTCCGGAAAGACCACGTTGAAGCCCCGCGCCGCCAGCAACACCGCCAGGCCATGCACCACGTCACCGCCGATCGCGGTTGTCTCCGCCGGCGTTGCGCGGCGCTGTTCGAAGCTGGCGAAGAGCCAGTCGTCGATCCCGGCCGGCATGCGCTGGGCCGTGACGTAGGCGTCGCGGCTGATCGCCAGCAGCCGGCGCGGCGTGGGATCGGCGGATGCGAGAAACTGCTGGAGCCGCTCCTCGTCGAGCGGCCAGAGGCCGTTGCGGCGCCGCCGTGGGTCGGCCCGCAGCGTCGGCGCGGAGTCGAGCCGGGCCCGGATCAGCTCGCGGGCCTGCCGCTCGGTGAGCGGGCCGAGCAGCAGTTCGTGCTGGGCGATCCGGTGCAGGTCGGCAGCCGGCACGACCTCCCGGAGCGTTTCGAAGGCCGCTGACTGCATGCACGTCACGAGCAGCAGCCCGGCACAGTGATCGAACAGGTCGGCGGCCAGCTTGCCGAAGGCGAACGAGCCCGCCCGGTCGTCGGCCGCGACCTGCATCGACTCGATCTGATCGAAGCACAGGAGTATCGACCGGGTGTCGGTGACGATGGCAATCAGCTGCAGCACCGCCTGGAAGGCCATGTGCTCGGCATCGACCGAGTCGTCATCTGCGCCCCCGACGTCGCAGGCCAGCCGCGCGCGGGCGTCGTCGGGCAGTTCACCCGACTCCAGCCAATGCACGGCCGCCTGGCGATGGCGGCGTTGGAGAAACAGCCGGCAGGCGCAGGTCATGTGAAAGTCGAGCCCCAGGCGGCCGCAGGTTTCGGCGAGCGCCATACCCGGGCCGCCGGACACGCTGAAGCCGTCTTCGAGCCGATCGAAATCGCCGGGATCGAACGGCGTGCCTGCGTCCTTGGCCAGCGACGCGAGCAGGCACGATGCCAGCTGGCACACGCCCCGCTCGTCCTTGCGGACGAGGTCGCGGACGAGGCAATGCCGCAGGTGACGGCGGATCATGCTTGGACTGGTCGCGAGTCGCACGTAGGAGAAAAAGGGCCGTGGCTCGATCGCCGCCGCCCGCAGCCGCGCGAGCGTGTGGGTCTTGCCGCTGCCGGCCGCCCCGTGGACGAGGACCGAGCGTCGGGTGCGATGCTGCGCCACCTGCGCCAAGAGCTGCAGGCACTGCTCCGAAACGTCGGCGTGAATCGACGAGACGTCGACGATCGGATCGGTCCAGGCATCGGGCACGATGCCGTTGTTGAAAGGGTTCGCGACCGGAGGGTGGCTCATGTCCCGGACAACTCCAGCAACCGGCCTGCCTGCCGCGGTCCGCTGCATCCCTCCACCGGCATCGTAGCGCGGCCGCCCCGCCAGGGAAAACGGCCGCGCCGGGCGGCCGGAATGCTGCCAGGACGCTTGCGCCGCGCAGCGGCGACCTCTCCCTCTCCCTCTGGGAGAGGGCCGGGGGGAGGGTGCAGGGAATCGGCGCAGCTTCATCTGCACCCTTGTATGAAGAACGTAACTGGAAATCGGACCCCCGTTTCCGAGAATGCTTTTCCCGCCGCAAGGACCTCCCGGGCTTCCCGAAAGGCCCGATCGGCGGGGGCCGGTGC
>JAJTED010000182.1 GCA_021300535.1 Planctomycetaceae bacterium
GGCCCGGCTCGGTCCAATACCGCGCGAGCGTCCTGCCGGCCTGCGTGATCTCGACGAGCGCCCGGCCCGCCTCGTAGCCCGTGCCGACGAGGGCCGAGAACTCACTGGCCGGCTCGACCGACTGCTTCGCCTGCTTCATCACGAACGCCCGCTTCACGCCGTATCGCGGCGCGGCCGGATCGACCACCTCGATCAGCTGCTCGGCCTTCACTGCCGGCACGTCGCCGGCGGCCGGGATCTCGAACACCGCCTTGTAGATGCCCGCCGGCAATTCGACCGTGGCCTCGATCTTGCCGGTGGCCTTGTCGGTCGTGATCTTCGCCCGCCAGATCTCCTTCGCCCCCGGCTCGAGCCTGCGGGTGAACCGCTCCCACTCGATGGCGAGTTTTTTGTTGGTCCACGGCACGTCGATCGTGCGGCTCTCGGAATGGAGCCGGCCGTCGCGAACCATCCAGGCCCGCACGGTGAACCCGCCGCGATGGGCGTCGGTGACCTTCAGGCTCACCGGCCACTGCGTCCGGCCCGGCTCGGTCCAATACCGCGCGAGGATCTTGCCGGCCTGGGCGATCTCGACGAGCGCCCGGCCCTGCTCGTAGCCCGTGCCGACGAGGGCCGAGAACTCGCTCGCCGGCTCGACCGACTGCTTCGCAGACTTCATCACGAACGCCCGCTTCACGCCGTACCGCGGCGCGGCCGGATCGACCACCTCGATCAGCTGCTCGGCCTTCACCGCCGGCACGTCGCCGGCCGCCGGGATCTCGAACACCGCCTTGTAGATGCCCGCCGGCAATTCGACCGTGGCCTCGATCTTGCCGGTGGCCTTGTCGGTCGTGATCTTCTGTGTGAACGCGGCCTCGCCCGTAGCCCAGGTCTGCGGGTCGGCAGGGTTGGGCTCGACGGGACGCCGGCCGGCAGCCGGGGCGGCGCCCTTGCCACGGCCACGGCCGCGGAACGGCCGCGGCACCGGCACCGGCCCGCCGTGGCCGTCCAGGAGGTCGCCGCGGGCCACCTCGGCCGGCTGCACGAGCCGCGACACGGTGAGCGTGCCGCCCGCCTCGCGGGGCTGGCCGTCGAGCGTGGTCGTGCCGACCGTGAGCTTCACGGCGGCGGGCTTGCCCCCTTCGCCCGTGGCCTGCCATTCGGCGGCCGACACGCTCGCCTCGACCTCGGTGTAGCCCACGCTCACGCTCCGCGTGTCGCTGCGGGTCTCGCCGCTGGTATCCGTGACGTCGGCCACGACGGCATACGTGAACACCGGCAGCGACTCCTTGGGCACCGAGCGGTCGGCGCGGGCCGTGAACGTGACCGTGAACTTCCCGGCGTCATCGGTGACGGCCGTGCCGCGGGCGATCCGCTGGCCGCCCGCGTCGAAGGGCAGCCACGGGTAGAACCAGCGGCACCAGAAGGGCCAGCGGACCTGCCGCGTGACGTGCCACTTCACCTTCGCTGCGGATACGGGCAGGCCGGTGTAGGTGGTGGCCGTGCCGGACAGCGAAACCTCGCCGCCGAGCGGCGGCGACTTTTCCGGCGCCGCGAGCTTGACGAGGAACTTCGGCCGCTTGTACTCCTCGACGCGAACGGCCACGCCGCCGCCGAAGCCGTCGTTGCCGGGGGCCTGGGCCTGGATCGACCACTGCCCCGGCAGGGCCCCGGTCGCGATCGGAAAATTGCCGTGGAACGAGCCGTTGGCGCTGGTCTTGTGGGTGGCCTTGGCGATCTCGCGGCCGTTGGCGTCGCGGAACGTGACCTCGATCGTGCGGTCGGCCACGGCGTGGTAGTCGGCCTTCTCGAAGTCGCTCGCGCAGGCGATGCCCTTGTAGTGGACGATCTGGCCGGGGCGGTGGATGCCGCGGTCGGTGACGAGCACGATCGACTTCGTGCCCGCGGGCTGCTCGTTGTGCCAGGCGTTGATCGAGTTGGTGGCGGTCGCGTGCCGCTTGCCGCCGAGATCGGCCGTGGCGACGACGATGATCTCCCTATGCTGCGGGGCGGAGAGTTCGTAGCGGCCCTCCTTGTCGGTGGTGGCGGTGGCGGCCTCGGCGAAGGGGGCAGGATTACCGCGGTCGCCACGGACGAAGAGCTTCACGGTCGCGCCGGCCACGGGCTCACCCGAGGCGACGTTGACGACATGGCCCGTGAGGGAAACAGGGCCACCCTGCCGGGCCCGCTGGATCTCGCGTTGGCGTTCGTTCCCGGCGGCTCGCACGTCGGCCATGAACCCGCCGGCTCCCTGCTCGGCCACGATCGCCAGGTTCGTCACCCGCACCAGCGTCGCGAACACGACGTTGTCCTTCTCGCCGAAGTCGGCCTTGTGGCTGGCGATCACCCAGTAGTCGCCGGGCTCGAGTGTGGCGGCGTCGAACGTCGGCGCCACCGGCAGGTCGTGGTGACGGTGCCGGTAGTCGTCGGTCGCCGGCAGGTCGGCCGCGTGCTCCTTGACGGCGGGCAGGGCGAGAATCGCCTTGCGGTCGGCGTCGTCGAGCCATTGGGCGTGCGGCTTGCCCGCCTTGAGCCGGGCCATGAAGTCGGCCTTCGCCAGCCGGAGGTGGACCTTGGCGAGGTTGCGGTAGCTGACGCGGATCACGGGGAACGGCGCGGCCCAGGTCGATTCCGTGAACAGCTGCAGATCGCGGCTCTCGATCTCGACGACCAGGCTGCGGCACATCGCGCCGCCCGGGCTTTTGGAATGCGCCTCGGCCCCGGTGGCGGCGATCTTCCGAGCCTCGACGAGGTCGCCGGGTTCGCCCTGGCCGTCATGTTGCCCGTCGCCCTGTCGGATCAGGCTCGCGAGGTGAAAGCGGCCGAGCGAGGCCGTCTCGTGGTTGCCCGCCCGCTCGATGAAGCCGCGGAGGGCCGCCTCCTTGCGGTCGAACAGATCGCCTGCCTCGCCCGTGGCCACGGCCACGCCGCTCGCCCACACGATCCGGTCGAGGTCGGCGGCGAGGAAGGCGGTGCGGTCGGCGTCGGTCTTGTGGAAGGCTATGAGGTCGCGGTAGAGCCGGATCGTGTCGAGGAGCGGCGAGTCGGTGTCGGTGACCGTCTTGTCGGCCTCCGGCTGCCACGCCACAAACTCCTCGGCCGTGCCCAGGGCGGGTGACGTGGCGACGACCTCGAAGGCGTCCTCCGGGGCCACGAGCCCGCGCTCGCCGGAGCTTGAAAACTCGATCGCGTCGCGGACGATCACGTCCCACACCGTGGGCCGGTAGGCGTCGGCCATCGTGCCCTTCTCGATGAGCGACGACCAGGCGGCGACCGGCAGCTTTTGGAGCGCGGCCCGCTCCGGGCTGCCGGGAGCCCCGACCGCGACGGCGAACCGCCTGCGGATTTCGGCGACGATGCCGGGCAGGTCCCACTCGGCGAGCTTCGCGAGGTCTTTGGTGTCGGCGCCCCCCTGCGTCCGCTCTTGATACCGCCACCGGTTCATCTGGAAATAGCTCCAGGTCCAGTTGGCCCGGATGGCCTCGAGCACGTGCCTGGTCTCGGCGGGCGCCTTCTCGATCGCGGCGGCGAGGCGGATCACCCGCTCCGGATCGTCACCGGGCCGGTCGCCCGTCTCGGCGAGCACCCGCGTGGCGATCGCCCGGGCGGCCTCATCCCAGGCCTGGGCCTGCACGGCGGCGGCCTCGACTCCCGCGAGAGCCTGCAGGGCCGTCTTTGGCTTGCCTTCGTCGAGCGCCTTCTGCACGGCCTTCCAGGCCGCGGGTCGGTCGGCGGGGGCGGGCACTTTGTCTTCGCCGGCGGAGCGTTGCATCGCGAAGGGACCTCCGAGGGCGAGCAGCAGCGATAGGACGGCCGCCGTGCGGACGGGACCCGACCCGCGGCTCACGGAAACGATCTCTCGTACGGCGGCGGGCATGGGACGGGTCTCCAGAAGGGGAGCGAAAGTGTATGCGGTTGGCGAAAAACGGTCGTTCCCGGACGACGGCGGCGGGGCGCGGCACCAACGGGCCCCGCACCGGCCACGACCGCGGCTCCGCGGACCATAGGAGGCCTTTTTGCCGTTTTTCCGCGGCGGCAGTGGGGTCGGCAGGCAGGGCCGCGGCATGGCCCCGGGGCTGGGCGGGTGCTATATATGGAATGGTCCATAAAAGGTCGTTTGGCGGAGCGCAACGCCGACACCCTTGGAAGAGCACGCTGAATGTCGCGTCGGCCGCAGCCGGCCCGGCCTGTCCGCGACCAGGAGGTTCGATGAGCCGCTCCGCCCAGGCATCTCACGGCTGCTTTGCCACCGCGGTCTGCGCTTTGGCGTGGGGTGCCTCGGTCCTGTCGTCGGCCGCGGCCGATGCGCCGTCCTACAACCAGGACATCCGGCCGATCCTCGTCGAGAACTGCTTCGGCTGCCACGGGGCCGACAGCGCCGGCCGCAAGGCTGGCCTCCGGCTCGACGACCGCGACGCGGCGATCGAAAGCGGGGCCGTCGCTCCTGGAGATCCTGATTCGAGCGTGGCCCTCGACCGGATCTTCTCCGCAGACCCCGACGTGGTCATGCCGCCACCGTCCGCGAAGAAGGTGCTCTCGGCGGCACAGAAAGACCTGCTCAAGCGGTGGATCGCCGCGGGGGCGGAATACCAGCCGCACTGGTCGTTCATTCCGCCGAAGCGACCCGCCCTGCCGGCGGTGAAGCACGAGGCCTGGGTCAGGAACCCGATCGATCGGTTCATTGTGGCGCGGCTGGAGGCGGAAGGGCTCGCGCCGGCCGCCGAGGCCGACCGCCGGACGTTGGCCCGGCGAGTTTCGCTCGACATCACGGGCCTACCGCCGGATCCGGCGGTCGTGGAGGCGTTCGTCGCCGACACGCGGCCCGATGCCTATGAGCAGCTCGTCGATCAGCTGCTCGCGGCACCCGAGTGGGGCGAGCACCGCGGCCGCCACTGGCTCGACTATGCCCGCTACGCCGACACGCACGGCATCCACATGGACAACTACCGCGAGATGTGGACCTATCGGCAGTGGGTGGCCAATGCGTTCAATCGCAATCTGCCCTTCGACCAGTTCACGCTCTTGCAGCTGGCCGGCGATCTCGTGGCCAAAGAGGCCGCAGACGGCCCCGACCACATCCTCGAGCGGCAGATCGCCAGCGGCTTCAACCGCTGCAACATCACGACCAGCGAAGGGGGGGCCATCGACGAGGAATACCTCGTGCTCTACTCTCGCGACCGCACCGAGACGACCTCCGCCGTGTGGCTGGGCCTGACGACGGGCTGCGCCGTCTGCCACGATCACAAGTTCGACCCGCTGTCGCAGAAGGAGTTTTACGAACTCGCCGCGTTCTTCAACAACACGACGCAGAAGGCGATGGACGGCAACCGCCAAGACACGCCACCGATCGTCGTGGTGCCGAAGCCGGAAGACCGGCAGCGGTTTACGGCGGTCGAGGGCGAACTGGCCGCCGCCCGCAAGGCGGTAGAGGCCCGCAAGCAGGCGGCCCGGCCGGAGTTCGAAGGCTGGATCAAGGCGGCGACGCCGGATGCCGTGGCGAAGACCGCCCCGCAAGACACGCCGCTTCTCGAACTCGACCTCCTCGAAGGGGAGGGTGCGAAGACCCGCGCCAGAATCGGGGGCACGGAAACAGACCTGCCGCTGACCACGACAACGAAGTGGCAGGCCGGGCCGAGCGGGGCGGCCGCGCTCCTCCTCGACGGGCGGGCGGCCGAGTTGCCGACCGTTGGCGACTTCGAGCACGACCAGCCCTTCAGCGCGACGTTTTGGATCCGGCCGCCGGCGAACGACACCGCGTATGCCGTGCTCGCGCGGATGGACGAGCAGGGCTCCCAGCGGGGTTGGGATGTCGGCGTGGAGCGTCGCCGGGTCGGGTTCCATCTCGTCCATGCCTACCCCGACGCCGCGATCAAGGTGGTGTCGTCATCGCAGCTCAAGGCCGACGCCTGGACGCTGGTCTCGGTCACGTACGACGGCTCGGGCAAGGCCGAGGGCGTGAAGATCTTCTATGACGGCAAGCCGCAGAATGCGAAGGCCGAGACCAAGTCCTTCAAGAAGAGCACGATCAAGACCGATACGCCGCTGGTGATCGGCGGCCGGTCGCAGGCGGCGACGGCCCACGGCGTGGGCCTGGCGGGCATCGAGCTGTGGGGCCGCGCTCTCTCGGCCGGCGAGGTGGAGAGCCTCTCCCGTGCCCAGGCACTCGCGCAGATCGTGAAGCTCCCTGCCGAGGAGCGGGTGAAGGCAGCCGGCGGGCTCTTCGACTGGTGGCTGGCGAACTTCGACGAGCCCTCGAAGGCGGCGACGGCCGCCGTGGCGGAACTCGAGGGCGAACAAGCCGAGATCCGCAAGCGGGGCACGATCGCCCACGTGATGCACGAGAAGGACGAGATGGCGAAGGCCTACATTCTCGACCGCGGCGAATACGACAAGCGGAAGGATGAGGTCACGCCCGGCACGCCCGCGATCCTGCCGGCCTTCCCGGCGGAGCTGCCGAAGAATCGCCTCGGCCTGGCGAAGTGGCTCCTCCTCGAGGAGCACCCCCTCACCGCACGGGTGACGGTGAACCGGTTCTGGCAGGAGGTGTTCGGCACGGGCCTCGTGCGGACCGCGGGCGACTTCGGCATCACCGGCGAACTGCCGAGCCATCAGGAATTGCTCGACTGGCTGGCCGTGGAGTTTCGTGAGAGCGGCTGGGACGTGAAGAAACTGTTCCGGCTGATGCTCACCAGCGCCACCTACCGTCAGTCCGCCGCCGCCACGCCCGACAAACTCATGAAAGACAACGCCAACCGGCTGCTCTCGCGGGGCCCGCGGTTTCGGATGGATGCCGAGATGGTCCGCGATGCGGCGCTTGCCGCCAGCGGCCTGCTCGTGCGGCAGATCGGCGGCCCGAGCGTGAAGCCCTATCAGCCGGAGGGCGTCTGGGAGGCCGTCTCGATGGGCGGAAACACCAGCAAGTACCAGCGCGACAAGGGAGATGCCGTCTATCGTCGGAGCATGTACTGGTTCTGGAAGCGGACGGCGCCGCCGGCGTCGATGGAGATTTTCAACGCCCCGTCGCGCGAGAACTGCACCGTGAAGCGGGAGCGGACCAACACGCCGCTCCAGGCGCTCGTGACTCTCAACGACACGCAGTTCGTGGAGGCGGCCCGGGTGCTGGCTGATCGCGCCCTGCAGACGGCCGGCACCGACGACGCGCGGATCGATTTTCTCGCGAAGCGGGTGCTGTCGCGGCCGTTCGCCGCCGACGAGTTGGCGATCGTAAAGCGATCGCTCGCCGACCTAAAGGGCTGGTATGCCGAACATCCCGAGGAGGCGCGGAAGCTCGTCGCCGTCGGGGACGCGAAGGCGACGACGGACGACGCCCCGCAGCTCGCTGCCTGGACGATGCTGACGAACGAAGTGATGAACCTCGACGAGTTCTTGTGCAAGTGAAGCAATCGGACGGGAGCGGATTTTCTGGGAATCAGCCCCCGTCACCGATTTTAGGAAAACGCGAAATGCATCCCCCCATCCCCTCGCCGCTCGACGAACTCGGCCTCAGCCTCACCCGCCGGCGATTCTTCGCACGGGGCAGTCACATGCTCGGCGGGGCCGCCCTGGCGACGCTGCTCGCCGAGCACGGCCACGGCAGCACCGTGACGCCCCCCGCCGCGGGCGTCGAGCGGGTGGCGGGGGCGATCGGCCCGCATTTCGCCCCGCAGGCGAAGCACGTGATCTACCTGCA
>JAJTED010000058.1 GCA_021300535.1 Planctomycetaceae bacterium
CCCAGCCTCCACATTCTCGTCCGTTCGCTCGCCCAGCTCCGCACAGTGCTCGACCTCGGCGAGCAGAGCCTCGCCGCCGACTTCGCCGACATCCGCCAATACCGCGAGGCCGTGGCCGCCTGCCGAGCCGGCGGCGCGTCGCTCCTCCTCGCCCCGCCGCGGATCCAGAAGCCGGATGAACTGGGCATCTTCCGCCTCCTCGCGAAACAGGAGCCCGACGGCATTCTGGCCCGCAACTGGTCCGGCCTGCGGTTTTTTCAAGACCTCGGCCTGCCGGTGGTCGGCGACTTCTCGCTCAACGTCACCAACGAGCTGTCTGCCGAGTTCTTCGCGGCGGCCGGCTGCACGCGGGTGACGGCCTCCTACGACCTGAACCGCGAGCAGCTGCTCGCCCTGGTGGCGGCGACGCCACCGCACTGGCTCGAGGTCGTGATTCACCAGCACATGCCGATGTTCCACATGGAGCACTGCGTGTTCTGCGCCGTGCTCTCCCCCGGCACGAACAAGACCAACTGCGGCCGCCCGTGCGACGACCACGTGGTCAAACTCCGCGACCGGATCGGCGTCGAGCACCCGCTCACCGCCGACGTCGGCTGCCGCAACACGCTCTGGAGCGCCGTGCCGCAAAGCGGCGCCGAGGTGGTGCCCGTCCTGCTCGACCGTGGCATCCGCCACTTCCGCGTCGAGCTTCTCGACGAGCCGGCCGCGGAGATCGCGCGGATCGTGGCCGCCTACCGTGGCCTGCTCGCCGGCCGCACGACGGGCCGCGAGGTCTGGCAGGCCCTCAACGCCGCCAACCGCGTGGGCGTGACCCGGGGCACGCTCGAAGCCAAGCGCAATCCGCTCGCTTTGCTGTGAGTCGCGCTGCGATGGAAAGGTATTCATACCCGGAGTCCCCGGGCTCCCGCCCGGGGCTTCTTGGAACCGGGACCGGAGCGAACGGTGGCAGGCCACTCTCGAGCACAAAAAGCCCCGGGCGGAAGCCCGGGGGACTCCGGGCAAGCACGCCACCGAGCCTCCCATGCCCCACGGGCCGGCCAGACCACGACGGTCAGAGACCGCCGCTCCGTGGCGCAAGCCTCCAGGCTTGCGCATGCAGGTTGTGGAGACACAGGCCGGATTCGACGGTCAGAGACCGCCGCGCCTTGGAAAAAAACCGGCCCGGGGCGGCAGGGCAGCCCCGGGCCGGGATGGAACGGGAACCGTCGATCAGACGGTCACTTGCTCATCTTGGTGAGCGTCTCGATCATCGGCGTGACGACCGGGCCGAGCACGTCCTTGACGCCCGGGATCGCCATCACCTTCTCGATGATCTTGCCGAGCAGGCCGAGATTGTCGGCAATCACCTTGGTGAACGCCGGCTTCTCGTCGGCCGGGAGCTTGCCCGCCTCGGTCTCGAGCGTGGTCAGCAGCGGACCAAACTTCTCGAACTCCGGCAGGGCCGCCTTGGCCGAGGCCTCGTCGGTCACGCCGGCGAGGGTCTTGGTGAGGCCGGTGAACAGGCCGCCCGCGACCTTGCCGGCCTCGAGGAACCGGGGATCGATGGCGATCGTCTCGGTGACAGTGTCGACGAGATCCTTGCCGGCCTTCTCGATGACTTCCGTGCGATCCACGACGACCGGGCCGTCCTTCACGACGTCCTCACGGACGGCGACGGCACCATCACCGGCTTTCTTCTGGTTCTGATTCCAGAGGTAATAGCCGACGCCCAGCGCCCCGAGCACGAGCAGGGGCAGGAGCCAGCTGGGCATGCCCGCCTTTTCCTCGGCATGGGCGTGACCGTGGCTGCGGGCCGGCTCGCTCGGCCGCCCACCCGAGACGGCGCCCAGGGCGAGATCGGGCAGCGAGAAGCCCTTGGGCAGTCCGCCGCGGATGTTCGCCGACTGCTCGGAGAACAACCGCGAGATGCCGGCCGCGTCCGGCTTGCCGGTGAACTGCTTGGCCACCATGCCGAGCACGATCGGCGCCAGGTAGGTGAGCAGCGTCTTCATGATCCCGGGCTGCATGCCGGCGAACGACGCCAGCGCGCCGACCAGGCTCTGCAGGTTGTTGCCGCCACCGAGCAGCGAGCCGAGCAGGTTGCCGCCCAGGCTGCCGAGGCCCGAGGCCTGGCTGCCGCCGAGCGCCCCGGCGAGGTTGCCGAGCATGCCCAGGTCGAGGCCGCCCATGGCCTTGGCGAGCTGGTCGGCGCCGCTGTTGGTCGAGGCCAGCTTCGAGAACACGTTGAGCAGAGCCGGGACCGCCGCCGACGTGGCCGACTTGGTCTGCGACTCGTTGGCGCCGATCAGGCCGCCGAGCTTGCCGAGCACGTCGCCCGAGGAAAGCTGCCCGCCAATGAGGTCAACAAGATTCATCACTCGTCTCCAGAAGAAAGAAAAAGGACAAGAAACCAGAAAACTGACAGGTGAATCGAACCGGATCGCTATTGTCCCGTCTTCCCTGACGAGCGGCACCAAAACCCGCCCTGTGCCGGGCACGGAACGGCCCGGCATTCCTGGACAGATTTTGTAGAGGGAGATTCAGGCGGCCGCAAGGAACCGCCATCTGCCGCCCGCCAGCCGTGCGTCGCCCCACGGCTCACCAGTAGACGTAGTGCAAGAACCGCTCTCGATCGGCCTGCGGCAGGTCGTCGATCCGGGGGACCACCCAGCGGTTTTCCTCCATGTCCACGAGCATCTTGCCGGCGGGGCCGAAGTCGCTCACCTGGCTCTGCGTCCAGCGGGTGGTGAACGCGCACCGGCCGACGTCGGTCTCGACATCGAAGTCAAGATAGCCGTGGGCGAGCTTCACGTCGTGCACGCGGCGGATGCTCCGCACCAGCGCCCGGCGCCGCAGCGCCGCGCGGACGACCTCCCGATCCGCCTCCGGCCAGGTAACGAGGTCGCGGAGCATGCCGATCTCGATCTCCTCACCCGCTTCGCTCCAGCCGCGCACGGAGAGGTAGGCCTCCGGATGCGAAGCGGGAAACGTGCGCACGACGAACAGGCCCGCAGCCTCCGGGGCGCTGCCCGCCGCCGCCCACAGCTCGATCCGCTCCTGGGGACCGACACGGAAGCGATGCCCGGCCGGATCGAGCCAGACGATGCCGGGTGCCGGCGCCGCGGCGGCCGCGACGGCTTCCTCCTCCGCCGGCGACCGGGCGGCCTCGTCTTCGACCAGCAGCCCGTCCACCGTGGGCTGCTTCGAGACCTGCGTCTGGATGCGGACGAGGCGGGCGTAGATGCCGTCGGCGGCCAGAAGCTCGGCATGCGTGCCCTGCTCGACGAGCCGGCCCCGGTCGAAGGCCAGGATCCGGTCGGCATTGCGGAGCGTGGAGAGGCGGTGGGCGATGGCGATCGTGGTCCGGCCCTTCACGAGCACCGCGAGCGCCTCCTGGATGCTCTTCTCGGCCTCGGCGTCGATGTTGCTCGTGGCCTCGTCGAGCACGAGCACCCGCGGGTCGTAGAGCAGCGTGCGGGCGATCGAGAGCCGCTGCTTCTCGCCGCCGGAGAGCCCCGCCCCGTGCTCGCCGAGGAGCGTCTCGTAGGCGAGTGGCTGGCGGCAGAGGAAATCGTGGGCCCCGGCGGCCTTGGCGGCGGCCAGTCCTTCCTCGATCGTGGCCTGCGGCCGGCCGTAGGAGAGGTTCTTCCAGATCGTGCCGCGGAAGAGAAACGAGTCCTGAAACACGATGCCGAGCTTCTCACGCAGGTCGCGCATCGAGAGGTTGCGGATGTCGTGGCCGTCCACGAGGATCCGCCCCTCCTGCACGTCGTGAAACCGGGCGAGCAGGCTGACGAGCGTGGTCTTGCCCGATCCCGAGCGGCCGACGATGCCGACCATCTCCCCCGGGGCGACCGTGAACGACACGTCGTGGAGCACCGGCTGGTTGCGGTCGTAGCCGAAGGTCACGTTCTCGAAGCGGATCTCGCCACGGACGTCATTCCACGGCTCCGGGGCCGCCGGCTCGGCGATCAAGGCCGGCGTGTCGAGCAGCTCCAGCACCCGCTTGCTGCCGGAGAGAAAGCTCGTCAGCCAGGTGGTGAAGTTCGAGAGTGCGCCCAGCGGCGCGTAGAACATCGCCAGGTAGGCGAGGAAGGCGATCAGCTGGCCGAGCGTCATGCTGCCACCGATCACGTCGCGGCCGCCCACGTACCAGACGATCAAGCCGCCGAGCCCGAACACGATCTGCATCGTGGCGGCGTAGGTCGTGTTCGTGCGCTCGACCCACTCCCGCCAGTGGCGGAGATGGTCGCTGGCGGCGTGGAACCGGTCGCTCTCCCGCGGCTCCTGGGCGAACGCCTTGACCACGCGGATCCCGGAGAGCATCCCGGAGAGCGTCGCCATCTGCTTGCTGGAAGCATCCCACAGGCGGTAGTGCCGCGGGTAGACGTGCCGCCAGAAGATCCAGGAGCCGAGGATCACCAGCGGCACCGGGATCAACGTGTAGAGGGCGAGCTTCGGATTGATCCACACGAGCATCGCCCCGACGCCGACGAGCTGCACGATCTGCAGCAGGAAGCCACCCGTGATCTGGTGCATGAGCCCGTGCAGCACCTCGCTGTCGTGGGCCACGCGGCTGATCATCGAGCCGACCTGGTGCCGGTCGTAGTAGGCCACCGACAGGCTCTGCAGTTTTCGCACCATCTCGTCGCGCAGCGTGGCGGTCAGACCGGTGCCGATCGCCGTCGCCAGCCGGCCCTTGAGCACGCCGACGACCGAGAGCAGGATTCGCGAGAAGGCCAGCGCCAGCACGACCACGAGGAGGGCCGTGCGGAAGTCGGGCACGGCCGCGGCGGCGTCGGGCAGGCCGTCCTGGGCCTTGGCAGAGAGGATCTCGTCCACCATGTACTGCTGCAGCTTCGGCGGCACCAGTTCCGCGACCACTCCCAGCAGCGTGAGCCCACACAACAGGATGGCACCCTTCGTGTAGGGCGCGAGCAGTTCGCCCACGCGGCGCAGGATCTGCCCCTTCTGCATGCACCGCGGGCAGGAATCCTCCTGGTTGACCAGCCGCAGCCCGCAGGAGCCGCAGCGAGGCGGATCGAGCGGCCCGTCGAGCGTGGCGAGGTCGCCGGGTTCCCCCGCCACCAAGGCCTCCCGGGATCGCTCGAGCATCCGCGAGATCTTGTGGAACCGGTTGGCGAGCGCGTTGGAATAGCGGACGACGTCGATCCAGGCGCCGTCGGCCTTCACCTGGAGCGTGCCGCCGCCAAGCCCCGCCGTCGTCCGCACCTCCGCGACCGTCGGCCAGTCCACCGCGCGGAGGACGACGCCGTCGGCCGTGGCCGCGATATGGTCGCGGGTGACGACGAGTTGCTCGCGGGCTGGTGCACCATCGAGGGCCACGTCGGTGTCGATGGCCAGCAGCGGCCCGGTGACGGGTGTGGACGGCGGAGAACTGCGCTGCTCCGGGCCGCCGGCATCCGTGGAGCCGGGCCGGCCGGGCGACGACGTCGTGGCCGCGCCCGTGCGCTCACGACCCTGGACGGCAGAGGTGGAAATCGCGGTGTCCTTCACGAGCCCCGTGGTGGCGGCTGCCGCCCTCGGGCGACAGGGAGTTCGAACATGGGATACGCAGGTCGATGGGGCCGGGTTCGCCGGCGCGTGCCGCACGCCGCCGGGCGCGCGAAACCGCCACCGCTCGCCCCCAAACCCGGATTCGCATGCCTGGAGGCATGCGCCACGGGGATGCAGACCAGCGACTCAGGTCCCCGGCACGTGCCGCACGCCTCCGGGCGTGCAAAACGGCCACCGAGGCCCGAGACCCACATTCGCATGCCTGAAGGCATGCGGCACAAGGACGGTTCCAGTTTCGGGCCGATTCTGCCGATAATCCGGGTGGCGCGGGCTGCGCCGGCAGGGGCCGGCCGCCCCCCACACCGTTCTCGGAGATGGAAGCCCCATGGTCACGACGAAGCTGCCCGCCGGCATCCGCGACGACATCACCCAGTGCATCGGCCGCACGCCGCTGGTCCGCCTGCGGCGGGTCACCGAGGGCTGCGTGGCCACGGTCGCGGGCAAGATCGAGAACATGAACCCCCTGTGGAGCGTCAAGGACCGGATCGCCTGCGCGATGGTCGACGCCGCGGAGCGCGACGGCCGCATCGGGCCCGACACCGTCATCATCGAGCCCACCAGCGGCAACACCGGTATCGGCCTGGCCTACGTCTGCGCCGCCCGCGGCTACAAGCTCCGCGTCACGATGCCCGAGAGCATGAGCCTGGAGCGGCGGCGGATGCTCAAGGCGCTCGGCGCCGAACTCGTGCTCACGCCCGCGGCCGAGGGCATGCCCGGAGCCGTCCGGCATGCCGAGGAGATCACCCAGTCGAGCAGCCAATTCTTCATGCCACAGCAGTTCAAGAACCCGGCCAATCCTGAGGTCCACCGCCGCACCACCGCGGAGGAGATCTGGGCCGACACCGAGGGCCAGGTCGACATCGTCGTCTGCGGCGTGGGCACCGGCGGCACGATCACCGGCGTCGGCGAGGTGCTCAAGGCGAAGAAGCCCGGCCTCAAGGTCGTGGCCGTGGAGCCGGCCAACAGCCCCGTGATCACGCAGAAGCTCTCCGGCCAGCCGATCAAGCCGGGCCGGCACACGATTCAGGGCATCGGCGCGGGCTTCATCCCCGACATCCTCAACCTCGACATCATCGACGAGGTCGTGAAGGTGGACGACGAGGACGCCATGGAGACGGCCCGGCAGCTCGCCAAGCGGGAGGGACTGATGTGCGGCATCTCCTGCGGCGCGGCCGCCTGGGGTGCGCTGCAGGTGGCCCGGAGGCCCGAGAACGCCGGCAAGCTCGTCGTCGTGGTGCTGCCCGACCTCGGCGAGCGGTATCTCTCGACGCGGCTCTTTCCCGAGTGAGCGGCTCACACTCGAGCCTCGCGCACGAAACCCGGCCTGGGCAACGACGGTCAGGGCGGGGTTGCCCAGGCCCCGGGAGCCGGCGTGGCTGACCAGCGGAGGCATGGAAGCCGAAGCGCAGGCAGCCTCGAGCGAGCGGAGGCCCGGAAGGCCGAAGCGAACGTCCGGCGATGGGGCGTGGGCGAACCCGACCAGCTTCACTCGCGAGGATCAAGTCTGATCCGTATGAGCGGCGCATGGCCGCGCGGTCAGCGTCGCTGGTCGAAGAGCCAGGCGAGCGTGGCGGGGTCGCGGTAAGCGGGCGTCCACGAGTCGTGGCCCACGCCCGCGAACACCGTCTCCTTCACGCTGCCACCGGCGGCCTTCACCGCCTCGACCATCGTCCGCGACCGCTCCACCGGCACCACCTTGTCGGCGTCGCCGTGGAAGCACCAGATCGGCAGCGGTTTCAACTTCGGGGCCGTGGCCTCGTCGCCGCCACCGCAGATCGGCATCAGGGCCGCGAACCGCTCCGGCATCCGCGCGGCGAGATCCCACGAGCCGTAGCCCCCCATCGAGAGGCCCGTCAGATACACGCGGCCGGCGTCGACGGGCTCGGCCTGCATGACCGCGTCGAGCGCCGCCACGGCCGCCGCCATGTCGACCGTCATCGCGGGCTGCTGCGGGAGGCTCTTTTTGCCGGACCAGTCGACCTCCACCCACCGATGATCGGCACGGCACTGCGGGACGACGACGAAGCAGGGATGCCGGCGGCGGTTCTCCTCTTCCGCCAGCCACGTGGGCAGGTACATGAGCTGCCGCTCGTTGTCGCTGCCCCGCTCGCCGGCACCGTGCAGGAAGAGCACTGCCGGATACGTCTTCCCCGGCTCCACGATCGGAGGCTTCAACAGCCGGTACCTGAACGCAACCGGCTGGCCCGCCTCCGGCACGGAGACCGTGCGTTCCTCGAACCCGGCGGGCACCGCGCCGCATGCCATCGGCTGCCCGCCCATCACGACCAGCGCCCCGACCAGCGCCACCACCGCTTGCCGCGCACGCATCTCATGCCTCGAGCGGTTTGTCACCGATCTCCAATTTCACCCGCCGGGGCATGGCGAGTCGGCCCAGCATGCCGACGCTGCCTTTCGGCAGCCCCAGGAACTCGAGTTTCTCGAACCATTGGGCGGCCTCCGCGGCCAGTCTGCCGACCCGCGTGCCCCGCAGATCGAGGTGCCGCAGGTTCTTCAGCTCCTTGAGTTGCAGGAGCCCCTCGTCGGTGATCGCACCGCCCGCCAGGTCGAGCACGGTCAGATCCTTGAGAGAGTCGGCCCGAAAGCCGAGCAGGATCGCGAACACGTCGTCGGCCGACGCGTTGCGAAGGCGGAGCGTGACCAGCTTGTCGGCGACGTGGCCGAAGTCCTCGCCGAACGACTTCCGCAGCCAGTCGGTCTCCTCCATCTCGATCTCGCCGCCGCGCTCGATGGTCTCGGTCGCAACCTCCTGCTGCTGGGCGTAGGCCTCGATCTTCGATGCCAGCCACTCGAGCTTGCTGGCCTTGAACTTCACGTAGTCGTTGGCCTCCTCGAAGGCCTTCTGGAGGCGGACGAACGCGGCCGGATCGCCGCCCCGATCGGGGTGGGCGGCCATCGCCTTGGCGAGATAGGTCTGCTTGACGTCCTCGAGCGTGAGCGGCGGCCGCAGGCCCAGGATCTCCAGGCACGCCGGCAGGTCCTGGTCGACGGGATTCGGCGGCACGGGGGCGGGCATTTGGGGGCTCTGCGTAGGAGGGCGAAGGCTGCCAGCGTAAACCACGGCCGTCCGGCCCGGCAAACGTCGCGTGCCCCGCCGGCTCGCCTTGATCGCCGCCGCCGGATTGCCTATTTCCAGCATCCTGCCGCGGACGGCGGCACACGGCCAAGGAGGGCACAGCGATGCAAGGCACGGGCTGGCGGTACGCGCGCGAGGTGGTCATCGCGGCGGGGATCGTAATTCTCTGCGTCGCCTGGCGACTCTGGGCCGGGGGCACGCAGGCCGATGCCGGGCCGCCTGCCAAGCCGCCGCTGGCCGCCGCCAAGCCCGGGGCCCTGCCGTCCGGCGCGAAGCCCGTGGCGATCGTCAACGGAACCGAGATCACGCACGACCAGCTCGCCGCCGAATGCCTGACGCGGCACGGCACGGCGGTGCTGGAG
Organism: Planctomycetaceae bacterium; assembly: GCA_021300535.1. Taxonomy (GTDB): domain Bacteria; phylum Planctomycetota; class Planctomycetia; order Pirellulales; family UBA1268; genus QWPN01. The sequence continues at coordinate 9,013 of JAJTED010000058.1, forward strand.
GCGATCGTCAACCGCCGGATCATCGAGCTGGCCTGCCGGCAGGCGGGGATCACCGTCTCGCCCCAGGACGTCGAGGCCGAGATCGACGCCATGTCGCGGCGGTTCAACGTGCCCAAGGACAAGTACGTGGAGCTGATCCAGCGGGAACGGGGCGTCACGGCGCGGCAATACGCCGACGACATCGTGTGGCCGATGCTCGCCCTGCGGCGGCTGTCGGCCGGCACCGCCGAGCCCTCGGCCGAGCAGATTCAGCAGGCGTATGAGAAGCAGTTCGGACCCGCCGTGAAGGCGCGGATCATCGTCGCCCGCACCCGCAAGGAGGCCGACGACCTGCGGGCCCGGGCGGTGGCGTCCCCGGACGACTTTCCGGGCCTTGCCCGCCGCCACTCCGTGGACGTCGGCAGTGCCAGCGCCGACGGCTGGGTGCAGCCGATCCGGCTGCACTCGGGAGAGCCGCAGTTCGACCACGCCGCCTTCGCCCTCCAGCCCGGCCAGATCTCGCCGGTGGTCCAGGTGGCCGACCAGTTCATCATCATCAAGTGCGAGGGGCATCTGCCGGCCGCGGGCGTGAAGCTCGACGACGTGCGGCAGCACCTGGCCGCCGATCTTCGCGACGCGAAGAGCCGCCAGACCTCGGGCGAGGTGTTTCGCCGGCTCCAGGACGCCGCCACGATCGAGAACGTGCTCAACGACCCCGCCAAGTCGGCGGCCCGCCCGGGCGTGGCGGCGCTGGTCAACGGCCAGCCGGTCGCGCTCGAGCAGGTGCGTTCGGTGTGTCTCGAGCGGCATGGCGCCGAGGTGCTCGAAACCCTCGTCACCCGGCGGCTCATCGAGCAGGCGCTCACGCGGGAACGGCAGCAGGTCATGCAGGCCGACATCGACGCCGAGATCGCCCGGGCGGCGGAGTCGATGGGCTTCAAGCGGCCCGACGGCAAGGCCGACGCGGACGCCTGGCTCAAGCACGTCACTGGCGCGGAGAAGGTGCCGCTGCGGCACTACATCGAGGACGTCGTCTGGCCGAGCATCGCCCTCAAGAAGCTCGTCGGCGGCGTGCCGGTGCTCCAGGACGATCTCGACAAGGCGTTCGCCGCCACCTTCGGCCCGCGGTGCAAGTGCCGCGTGATCGTGCTCGACAACCAGCGCCGGGCCCAGGAGGTCTGGCAGCTGGCCCGGCAGAACCCGACGCTCGAGAACATCGGCAACCTCGCCGAGACCTACTCGGCCGATCCGACCACCAAGTCGCTCCGCGGCGAGGTGCCGCCGATCCGGCGCTGGGGCGGCCAGCCGGCCCTGGAGCGGGAGGCCTTCACCCTCAAGCCGGGCGAACTGTCGGGCGTGGTGCAGGTCGCCGACCGGTTCATGGTGCTGTTCTGCGAGGGCTACACGGAGCCCGCGCAGGTCTCGTTCGCCGAGGTCCGCGACGAACTGCACGCCGACCTCTTCGAGAAGAAGCAGCGGATCGAGATGGCCCGCTACTTCACCCACCTGCGGGAGTCGGCCGCGATCGACAACCTGCTGGCCGGCACGAGTCAGTCGCCGACGCGGCCGAACGCGGCGGCCGGCCAGCCCGGCAAGGGTCTGCCGGGCACGACGCTGTCGCGGGCCGAGGCCGACGACCTGGCCAAGCCGCGGGCCGGCTCCGTGAAGCAGCCTGCCTCGGGCGTCGTCCCCGCGTCGCTCGACGCCCCGGTGCGGCCGCGGTAGCCGACACCGGCTCTTGACCGAGTCCGAATGCGTTGCCAATTTTTTGTCTTTTCGGGCGGGCATCCCAACTCGTGAACTGCCGCATGTCGACCGCACCTCCAGGCGTCTCGAAGTTCGACTTCTTCAGGACGTTCGTGCTGCCGGCCCTGCTGGTGTTCCTCGTTCCTGTCCTTGCCTGGCTGCTGTTTTGGTCCGCGGAGTCGCACCTGGATGCCGTGCTCCGCGGGGAGGTTCTGGCGGCGATCGACGCGGACAACTCCTTGTCCGCCCAGGACCGTGCCGCGGCGACAAATCTCTTCTCATCCCGGCCTTTCTCCGCCCTCGTCACCGACCCGCAGTTCACCCCGATGGTGTCGCCCGAGGCGCAGTTCCAATATGCCGTGTTTCGCTGGATGCTGCGTCTCTCCTGGTTTTCGATCGCCGCCGGCATCACGGTCTTCGCCCTTGCCGGCATTGCCGTGCTCTTTTCGCTCCGCTCCCCGCGGGCTCAGTACATCAGCCTGGCGGCGAGTTGGCACGTCCTGCGCAGCTTCGTGATCATGCAAGCGATCGTGCAGGGCATCCTGCTGACGGCCTTGTCGTTCTGGGCGACCGCCTTCTTCTTCGACGCATACTACCCCAAGATCGTGCTCCTGGCGGGCCTGGGCTCTCTGGCGGTGGTGGCCGCGGTCGTGAAGGCGATCTTCCGCAGTCCTCAGCCCATGCCGGCGGTCGAGGGAGCCCTGCTCCCTCGTGCGCAGGCGGCTTCGCTGTGGGGCAAGTTGGAGCAGTTGTGCGCGCGGGTCGGCACCAGCCCGCCCGATCAGATCGTCGCCGGTATCGACGACAACTTCTTTGTGACCGAAATGCCGCTGACCGTCCGTGACCAAACAGTCGTCGGGAAGACGCTGTTCGTCAGCCTGCCGCTCCTCAAGCAGATGCGGTCGGAGGAGGCGGCCGCCGTGCTGGCCCATGAAATGGCTCACTTCAGCGGTGCAGACACGCTCTATTCACGGAAAATCTCCCCGCTTCTGCAGCGGTATGGGCATTACCTCGAAGCCCTCCACGAGGGCGTCGGCAGGCCGATCTATTATTTCATGGCCTGCTTTCGGGCATTGTTCGAACTGTCGCTGGGAAAAATCAGCCGGGAGCGCGAATTACGGGCCGACCGCATCGCCGCCGAGACGGTCTCGGCGCATGACGCCGCGTCGGCACTGCTGCGAACTGCCTCATACTCCCTGTTTCGTGCGCAGGTCGAGCAAGAACTGTTCGCCGACGATCAGGCGCGGGACGTGGTGGGCGTGGCCGATCGCCTCGAAACCGGGTTCGAAGGCTTCGCCGCATCATTCGCATCCCGTCAGGGCATCGGCTCCCTGGAATCGAGCCATCCCTTCGATTCGCATCCGCCCCTCGCGCAACGCTGGAGTGCGTTGGGCGTGCCGGCCGACGCCGCGAACTTTCAAGCCCTGCTGGCCGTGCCCGCCGACGGCGCCTGGTACCACGACATCGACGATGCCCCGGCGCTCGAGCGCGACTTGTGGCAGGCCTACGAAGCCCGGTTCCGCGACCTGCACAGGGATTCGCTCGCCTATCGCTATCTTCCCGCGACACCGGAGGAACGCGCGGTCGTCGAGCGGGCTTTCCAGCCGCTGACCTTCGAGTCCAAACGCGGACGCCTCGTCCTCGACTGCCTGGGGATTCAGGCAGGTGATTGGCCTGATCCGGTAGAGTTTCGCGAGATCGTCGCGTGTCGAATGAACAACGGTGTCCTCTCGATCGACTTCGACCGAAACGGCAAGCAGACCCGGAAGGTCAAAACCGGCCACTTCAAGCCGAACAACCATGCGCTGATTCAGGAATTTCAGCGCTACTACGGCCGGTATCTCACAGCGGTCGACTATCGCACGCGAGTCGCTGCGGCAGCCGACGACGCGTCCGAGCAACAGTGATCGCCAGCGGACGCCGGACGCCGGAGCCCCATCACTCCAGCTCGGGCAGCATCGCCTCGGCGGCGGCCGCCTCGCGGAGCTTCTCCAGCGCCTTGGCCTCGATCTGCCGGACCCGCTCCTTCGTCACGCCCAGCGCCGAGCCGACCTCCTTCAGGGTCTGCGGCTCGCGGCCGTGGTCGAGACCGTAGCGGCGGATGATGATCGTCTGCTCCCGCTGGTCGAGGCGGTCGAGGAACTTGCTCACCTGCTGCAGGCGGTCATTGGCCGCCAGCCGCTGCTGATACTCGTCGGCCCGCCGGTCGGTCGCCGTCTGCAGCATCTCCATGTCGGCCGCCCGGAACCGGTCCCGCCGCTTGTGCTCGTCGGGAATCGTGCGGGCGTAGTTCTTCATGATCGCCCACGACGCATAGGTGCTGAACTTGTTGCCACGGGCGTAGTCGAACTTCTCCACCGCGCGGATCAGCGACATGTTGCCGTCCGAGACGAGATCGAAAAAGCTGTCGCCCGGCGACACCCGGCGCTTGGCGATCGAGACCACCAGGCGCAGGTTCGCCCGCACGATCCGATTCTTGAGCTCGACGATCTCGTCGTAGAGCCGTTCGATCTGATCCATGAGCCGCGCATTGGGCCGCTCGGGGTCGAGCTGCTCGCGAAGCGTGGCAGCCTTGTGCTTGAGATAGTTGAACTTGCGGAACAGCCACACCTCCTGCTCGCGGGTCAGCAGCGGCACCTCGTAGAGGCTCGCGAGGTAGGCGGGCAGGCCACTCGGCCGGCGGACCTTCTTCACCTCGACCGGGCCGGGGAACGGCTGGTTCACCACCTTCTCGGCGCTCGCCCGCGCGAACAGGGCGTTTGGAATCAAGTCGAGCGGCAGCTGACGGATGTGCTCGGCCCGCTGGCCGAGGATCACCCGGTAGATGCTGGCCTTGGAGCGGTGATACCGCCGGGCGATCGACTCCACCGGCTCGCCATGGAGATGATGCTGGTAAATCCGGGCGCAGCTCTCCGGCCGCAGCCGCCCGTCGGCAGCCGGAAAAATGGCCGCTTCGGGATGCTCCTGGTCGTGCCGCTTGAGCGTGTAGCGGATCGTCTCCACGCTGCGGCCGAGCCGCTGGGCGATCCGCCGATGGACGTCGGCCGGACAGGCCCCGGCCATTGCCAGCCGCCGCGCCCAGCCGACGATCTTCTCGTGCTCCTCGGTGGAGAGCTGGCTGAACCGGCTGCCGCGCTCGATCCGCATGGGGTTCGCCGCGATGAACCGCTCGACGGTGCTGGACAGAAAGCCCACTCGGCGCCGGCCTCCGACGTCGTACCGCTGGGCGACGAGCCCGTGATCACGCCACCGGGAGATCGTCTTCGTGGAGACGTTGAACCGCCGTGCCAGGTCCTCGATGGACAGCACCTGCTCATCGGGCGGCACGACCGTCGAGCCGGACATGGTGACGTCGTTGTCACCGCTGGCATCGAACAGCCGCACGCTCTGCCCCAAATCGTTGGTACGCATGGTTTCCTCCGCGTCGGCCTGTCCTTGCCGACAGTTGGTCGATGACGAAAGAACTCCGGGGACATCCATGACCCCGTCCATCCGTGTTTCAGGACGCCCCAGTTATACGCCGCCAGGCCAACGCCGGTTCATCGCCGCCAATGCGAACCTTGAGTGTTTTTCCGCCGGCTGGCCCAGCCCGCAGGCCGTCCCGCAGGTGTCGCGATTCGCAACCCCATGCGCCGCCTCAGGTTGCAGCACGAGTCGCCCTTGACTGGCGTCTCATAAAGAGGCCCCAGGATTCGCCGTGGGCTTTGAAATTGGGGCGCTTGTATGGGTGGACAGTTGGTATTCGGCCGTTTTTTGCCGACCAAAAGTCTGGGGGATTCCGGACGGGCAGGAAGCGGAGAGCAATGGCATGCGCATAACGACGACGGCCGGATGGATCCTGGCACTCCTCCTCGCCTGCCCGCTGGCCGCCGCTCCTCCGGCAGAGCCGACGCCGCACCGCGTGCAGCTGCAACTGGACGTCCGCGGTGAGCTCTTCGCTCCCGCGGGCCGCACCTCCGATCCGGTCCGGCAGCCGATCGCCGTCGAGGCGCGGTTCGATTTCGTCGAGCGGCTGGCCAACGGGGGCGACATGGCTGCCAGCCGTGAGTATCGCGAGGCGAAGGCGGTGGTCCGCATCGACGACCGTTCCGACGAGATCGCGCTGCCGGCAGACGCCCGCCGGGTCGCGGTCGCGCTCCGCGGCACGACGCCCATGCCCTACCTTGCCGACGCGTTCCTCTCGCGGGAGGAAGCGGATCTGCTCGACACCCCCTTCGACTCCCTCCTCCTCGACCGCCTGCTGCCGGTCGATCCGATCGGCGTGGGCGGGAAATGGACAATCCCGGCGGACGCCACGGCCGGCATGCTGGCCATCGACACGATCGAATCGGGCGGCCTCGAGGCGGAACTGACC
>JAJTED010000183.1 GCA_021300535.1 Planctomycetaceae bacterium
CCGGTGAAGTCGGCGATCGTTCGCGTCACGGACCCGGAGACCGGCAGGAACACGACGCTGTTGACGTTCTTGCCGATCACGAGGCCGCTCGTGCCGGCGGCCGTGGCCTTGCCGTTGAGCATGAAGCCGGCGGCGAAGGCGACGCCCGCCGCCCGCGAGAGGGTCACACCGGCGAGCGGCACGTTGCCGCCGACGGCCCCCGTGAAGGCGACCGGCCCGCCCGCCGAGACCGTCAGCCGGCTGCTACCGTCGACGGTCGAGGCGAAGGTGATGGTCTTGCCGGCAGCGACCGTCACGTTGGTGCCGAGCGTGACGCTGCCGTTGAAGGCCTGTGAGCCGGTGGGGCTCGTCACGCTGGACCGGAGGATGATGCCATGCTTCGTGGCCTGACCCTGGCTGGCGAGGGTCACGGGGCCGGCGCCCTTGGCCGACACGGGGCTCGCGATCACTATCGCATCGGCAGAGCCGGCGCCGGTGTCGATGGACAGGCCCTGGGCGGCCGCACCCTTGGTCACGGCGGCGAGGTTGATACCAGCCGGGCCAATGACCACGACGTCGGTGCCGGTGCTGCCGACCACGGAGATGCCGGCGAACTGCGGGATGATCTTGAGGTTGACCGAGATCGTGTCGCTGGCGGGGTTGATGGTGACGCCGGGGATGGATGGAGCCGACGAGAGCTTGCCGGCGCTGGCGGCAGTGACCGTGAGGATGCCGGTCTTGGATGAGTAGGTCGTGCTGAGGTTCGTGACCGCGGTTCCAGCGGGGTCGAGCGCGAGCACGAGCTGGTTGGCGACCAGGCTGACGCCGATGTCGTCGGCCGCGAGCATGGCCCGCGACTCGAGGGATTCGACGTTCGGGAGCCAGGCTGCATGGCTCGGCCGACCGCCGTCGTGACGACCGCCTCCGCGACGAACGCGACGCCGACGGCATCATGCCGCTGCGGCGCGTCCGGCGGGAGTGCCGACCGCGGCGCCGGGAGGAGCGAACAGGACGCGACGGACTGGCGAAGAGCGTGTGCAGCAACGACGGCATGGTGGCCTCAGAGGGGTGCTGGAAAATCGTCCGTCAAGACAACGATCCGCCCGGAGGCCGAACTTCCTGTCGTGACACACTCGGCGTGAGACTAATGCGGTTCTAGGGACTATGCAAAAAACGGGTTCCCTGACTCACGGGTCGCGTTCCCAGGCTCAGGAATCCCGAGGCCGACCGAGCGCGCGACACCACCTTACGAGGGGGGCGCTCGATGCAAGCGGCACGCCTCAGCGTGCCCAGTTGCGGAACGGTTCGTAGAGCCGCAGCGTGAACATCAGTTCGCTGGACGAGAACTGATTGGGCTCGACGCCGGTCTGTGAGATCGTGTTGATGTGGAAGTAGCGATAGCCCACGTCGAAGGTGAGCCGGTGCTCGCCGAGGATGTAGCCGCCCGCACCGATGCCACCACCGCCGTAGACGCCAAAGCGGTCGGTGAGCATGTAGTCGCGCCAGACGTTCTCCATGACCGACCAGTTGTTCGTCAGGATCGTGGTGTCACCTGGGGCGGGAGTCGCCAGGAACTCGGCGTCATAGGTGCCGCGGCCCATGGCCTCGGTCTCGAGCCGCAACCGGCCGTTATGCCGCTCGAACGCGATGCCGATCGCGCCGCCGGCCGCGAGGAGCGTGTCTTCGCTCAGGAGCGTCGACGTGGCGGGGCTGTTCACCTGCGCAAACGACGGGCCGAGCATGGCCGACACATAGACTCTCCGGGGAGCGGTGTCGAACCGCCGCCCCACATCCTGGAGCGGCAGGTCGTCCCACACACTCGCGGGCTGGGCCGCCTCGCGGCCGAAGGACGTAAGGTCGATTCCGGTCCCGAACTCGTCGGCCCGCATTGCGGCGAGGCTCAAGGACGCCGTCGCCACCAAGACACCGCGCAGGATCGACCCAACCGTCGGAGTGAGATTCGACCGGGCCGCGGTTGCCGGGCCACGTCATCCCGTGTGTGGCGAATGACCGCTACGAGCCACAGAGTCGCAGGCTGAACGGCTTCTACAGGCCGCAGACTCTCGCACCGTTTTCGAGCTCCGTCTCGGGCGACGGGGATGCCGTCGACGGCTTCGAGTTGAGGTAGGCTCGTCGCCCACAAGCCGTGGCGCGAGTCGCCGATCGAGATCTGCTGGCTCGTCTACCAACAGGAAAAGACGGCACCATGAACTCGATTCAATTCATTTTGGGCCTGCCACGCTCCAGCTCGACGCTCCTGGCGGTGTTCTTCCTGCAGAACCCGTGGTTCGAGGCGCGAATGTCCGGGCCGTTTGGCCGGCCTGTTCGGCTTGCTTGTGGGCCAGATGAGTGCCCGCAACGAGTATTCGGTGTTCATTGACGACTCCAAGCGGGAGCGGATCCTCCGTGGCCCGGCCGCTCGCTTCGGCTACGCCTCAGCGAGCCGACAGGGGCGAGCCATTGGCAGGGCGATCCCGGTGATAGAACCTGGTTCCATCAGTGGGGACAGGTCAGGTGCCGGGGCTGACATCCACTGGCTCTTCCTAGCCCGGGCTCCCCGGAGAGCCGTTGGTGGCCGTCGAACCGGAGCCGATCGCGGTGGCAACGCCGCCGGTGCCGCCTGAGCCGCCCGTAGCGCCGCCATTGCCGCCATCGCCACCGGTGGTCGTGGTGTTCGCGCCGGTGGAGTTCGCGTCGCCGCCAGCGCCACCGTCGCCGCCGTTTCCGGCTGTACCGGCGCCGCCCGCTCCACCGACACCGCCGAAGATGGTGACGCCGCCGGAACTGCTCGCATCACCGCCGGCGCCGCCGTTCCCGCCGGCGTCGGAGGTCGATGCGCCACCGCTGCCGCCGGCACCGCCGGTGGCGTTGCCGCTGGTGGTAGCCGCGGTGGCTTGCGTGGTGCCATTGCCGCCGGCACCGCCGGCGCCACCGGCACCGGCACCGCCCACGCCGCCGTTCCCGCCCGCGCCGCCGCGAACAGCACCTGCCGTACTGATCGCGTTACCACCGTCGCCAGCCAATCCACCGGTGGCTCCGCCGGCACCGCCCGCCCCGCCGGCGCCGCCTCTCGCCGTATTGATGTTGGTGGTCGACGCTCCGCCGTCTCCACCGGAGCCACCATCGCCGTTGACTGAATCGCCGCCTTGGCCGCCGGCCCCGGCAGTGGCAGTCTGGCTTGCGCCGATGGTCGAAATCGACGCGCCGCCATTCCCGCCGGCTCCACCGTTACCGGATATCGAATCACCGCCGGCGCCGCCGGCGCCACCATCGGCATCGTCTGTCGCCGTCGCCGCACCGCCGTTCCCGCCGGCGCCGCCATTGCCCGTGCCGCCGTTTCCGCCGGCGCCGCCGGCACCGCCGCCGGCATCGCCTCCTGCGATGGTGAACGACTGAGTGCCGCTTCCACCGTTGCCGCCGGCACCGCCAATCGTGCCACCGTTGCCACCGGCACCGCCCTTGCCGCCGTTTGCCTCCAGACCGCTTCGATGGTCTCGAACGTCGGTCACCCCGTCACCTCCGTCGCCGCCGGCGCCGCCGGCGCCGCCGGTCGATGTGCCGCCCGCACCTCCCGCGCCGCCGAAGACGCGGATGTCAACAAGGGGGAGTCCGGTGGCATCGCCGCCGGTGCCACCGTTGCCGCCGGTGCCATTGGTCGCCGATCCGCCGGCGCCGCCGGCCCCGGCGATGGCGACGTCGCCACTCGTGGCCGCGGCACTGGTCACCGCACCACCAACGCCGCCGTTGCCACCGTTGCCAGAGATTGAGCCACCGCTGCCGCCCGCGCCGCCAATGCCGCCCGTGATGGCGCCGCTCCCTGCGGTCACGGCACCGCCGGCGCCGCCGTCGCCGCCGTTGCCGACCGAGCCACCGTTACCGCCCGCACCGCCGGCGCCAGGAGTGCCCGTCCCGATGTCGAAGCCGTCGCCACCGTTGCCGCCGTTGCCACCGCTGGTCGGCACCGATCCGATCGATCCCGCGCTGGCACCGGCGCCGCCTGCCGCGCCGCCCACCCCGGGAGCGCCGGGATCACCGCCGGCTCCACCGTTGCCGCCGTTGATCGTCGTCGCGTCGCCATGACTGCCAGCTGAGCCGGCATTGCCCGCGCCAAGCGCCGCACCGCCGGCTCCGGCCACGCCACCAGCGCCGCCCGCGCCACCGCTGCCGCCATCGCCCCCATCGCCGCCCGACGATCCGGCCAGCACGCCATTGGCCCCGTTGGCTCCGGCACCGCCATTGCCGCCGGTGCCGCCGACTCCGCCCGCGCCGCCGTTGCCGCCGTTGCCCGAGATCGAGCCACCGAGGCCGCCGGCGCCGCCGTTGCCGCCCACGCCGCCAACTGTGCCGGCCGTGCCCGCGTCACCGGGGTTCACGCCATTCGTGCCATTGGCACCGGCCTCTCCAGCGCCGGCGGCCCCGCCGTTGCCGCCGTTGCCCACCGCGCCGCCATTGCCGCCGGCGCCGCCGTCACCGGCTGGAGTGATGCTGGGAGCGGCAATGCTCACACCGCCGAAGGTGGCCGCGTAGATGGTGTCGCCGCTGGCATACACCCCACGCACGTTGGTGCTGCCCAGCCCACTGGTGGAGTTGGTGAACGTCGAACCGCCGTTGGTGGAAATGCCCAGACCACCTGCGGTGGCCGCATAGATGGTGCCGCCGCTGGCATACACCCCCAACACGACGTTGTCGCCGAGGCCGTCGGCGGTGGTGGAGGTGGTGAACGTCGCACCGCCGTCGGTGGAGATGCTCACACCGCCACCTTGGGTGGCCGCGTAGACGGTGCCACCGATGGCATAGACCCCGCGCACGACGTCGCTGCCCAGGCCGTTGGCCGTTGTTCTGTTGGTAAACGTCGAACCGCCGTCGGTGGAAATGCTCAAACCGCCGACGGTGGCCGCGTAGACCGTGCCACCGCTGGCATACACCCCGAACGAGGAATCGCTGCCCAGGCCGTTGGCGGTGGTCTTGTTGGTGAACGTCGCGCCGCCGTCGGTGGAAATGGACAGGCCGCCGTCAGTGGCCGCGTAGACCGTGCCACCACTGGCATACACCCCGTACAAGAAGTTGTTGCCCAGCCCGTTGGCAGTGGTTCTGTTGGTGAACGTGGCACCGCCGTCGGTGGAAATGCCCAGACCACCTGCGGTGGCCGCGTAGACGGTGGCACCGCTGGCATACACCCCGTTCACCTGGTTGTTGCCCAGCCCGTTGGCGGTGGTGAAGTTGGTGAACGTCGTACCGCCGTCGGTGGAGATGGACAGGCCGCCACCGGTGGCCGCGTAGACCGTGCCACCGATGGCATACACCCCGTTCACGATGTTGTTGCCCAGCCCGCTGGCGGTGGTGTAGTTGGTGAACGTCGACGCTGAGGTCGTGCTACCCGCGGCGCCCGCACCGCCCGCCCCGCCGTTGCCGCCCGAGGTGACCGCGGTACCCGCAGCGCCACTTGCGCCACTTATAGCCCCAGTGCCGCCGGCCCCGCCGCTGCCCGCGGTGCCGGGATCGCCGCCGTTGCCACCAGTGCCGCCGTTGGGAGTCGTTGCATCACCCGCCGCACCGGCCCCGCCATCGCCGGACGCACCGGCGTTGCCGCCGTCGCCGCCAGCGCCGCCGTTGGCGCGTAGGCCCGCGATGCCGTTCGTGGCCGCGCCACCGATGCCGCCATTGCCGCCCACGCCACCATTGCCGCCATTGAGCCACCGGCGCCGCCGGCGCCGCCCGCGCCGCCGGCGCCGCCAACTGTGCCGTCGGTGCCCGCGTCACCGGGGTTCGTGCCGTTCGTGCCATTGGCACCGGCCGCTCCAGCACCGCCGGCCCCGCCATTGCCGCCATTGCCAACGGACCCGCCATTGCCGCCCGCACCACCGTTTCCGGCTGCGACGGCGGTCGCTGCGCTGGTCATCACGCGGTTACCGACTCCGTTATCGGAGACCGCGACGAACTTTTCCTGACCGCTCTGGCCGCCCCAGATCACCGAGCGCCAGTCGTTGTCGGCGGCTGAGGTTTGGATGGTCCAGGTGACGCCATCCGGCGAGGTCATCACGCGATTACCCGCGCCCGAGCGGGCCGTCGCCAGGAACTGTTCCTGGCCGGTCGGACCGCCCCAGGTCACCGCATCCCAGTTGTTGTTGGCGGCCGAGGCTTGGGTGGACCAGGTGATGCCATCCGGCGAGGTCATCACCCGGTTGCCTGTGCCGCTCTCCGCCACGGCGACGAATTTTTCACTGCCTGCCGGGCCGCCCCAGGTCACCGACAGCCATGAGTTGTCGGCCGCTGAGCTGCGGGCCGTCCAGGTGATGCCGTCCGGTGAGGTCATCACCCGGTTGCCCGTGCCGTTCTGGCTGACCGCCACGAACTTCTCCTGGCCGGCGGGGCCGCCCCAGGTCACCGACCGCCAACAGGTCATCACCCGGTTGCCCGAGCCGTTCGTGCTGACTGCCACGAACTTCTGTTGGCCGGTCGGGCCGCCCCAGGTCACCGCGTACCATTCGTAGTCCTCAGCTGATGTCCGGCTGGTCCAGGTGATGCCGTCAGGTGAGGTCATAACGCGATTACGATCGCCGTTGCGGGCGACCGCCACGAACTGCTCCTGGCCGGCGGAGCCGCCCCAGACGACCGAATACCACTGGATGCTCGCGGCCGGGGTTCGAGTGGTCCAGGTGATGCCATCCGGTGATGTCATCACCAGGTTGCCCGTGCCGGTGTATGACACCGCGACGAACTTCTCTTGGCCGGCCGGGCCGCCCCAGGCCACCGACACCCACCCCTGATCCGCGGCCGAGGCTTGCGCG